>JAUNSU010000165.1 GCA_030539035.1 Planctomycetia bacterium | reverse complement strand
AAAAAACAGTACAAAAAACAGCAGTGAAAGCGGATCCGGAAAGATCGCTCAAACTCTCGCAAAAACCGGTGAAAGCGGAACGGAATACCCGTCTGCTCCGATATCCCGATATCTGGAAAGATCAGATCGTCTTCTCCTACGGCGGCGATCTTTGGAAAGTATCCGCCAAAGGGGGGAACGCAATCCGCTTGACCTCGCACGAAGGACTTGAACTTTCTCCGAAATTCTCCCCGAACGGTAAATGGATCGCGTTTACCAGTCAATACGATGGGGACGAACAGGTCTTTATCATCCCCTCGGAAGGGGGAATGCCCCGTCAGTTGACCTGGTATCCGGCGCCGGGCCCGAATCCTCCGCGCCGCGGCTTCGAACAGCAGGTCCTCGGCTGGACTCCGGACAGTAAAAACGTTCTGTTCCGATCCGGACGGGAATCGAACAGCGTCGACGCGTTGACTCATCTCTTTAAGGTTAATATCGATGGAGGACTTCCGCAGCGCCTTCCGATGCCGGTTGCCGGGATGGGCGATCTTTCCCTTGATGGTCAAAAAATCGTTTACTCCCCGCTCTTCCGCGATTTTCGGCATTGGAAGCGATACGAAGGAGGCTGGGCTCAATATCTGATGATCTATGATATTAAAGAGAAATCATTCCGAAAAGTACCGACGACACCGCGAACCGATCGCGATCCGATGTGGATTCAGGATGATGTCTGGTTCGTTTCCGATCGGGACGGAACCATGAATCTTTACCGATACGATACCGCACGCAAAAATATCGAGCAGAAAACGAAATACAATGATTGGGATGTTCGCTGGGCAAGTTCCGATGGAGAAAAACAGATCGTTTATGAACTGGGCGGACGGATCCATCTTTATGATACTGCCGCGAAAACCGATCGCCTTGTCCCGATCCATGTTCCTCATGAAGGATTGGCGGCGCGGCCGAGCCGGATCAATGCCGCTCAAAATATCGAAGAGATCGAGCTGGGACCGAAAGGAAAACGGGCCCTCTTTGTTGCGCGCGGCGATCTGTTTACTGTTCCGGCGGAAAAAGGAAATACACGTAATCTTACCAATACTTCCGGAGCACACGATCGCGGAGCGGTCTGGTCTCCGAACGGACGCTGGATCGCCTTTATTTCCGATCAATCCGGCGAAGATCAGATCTATGTGATCGATCAGACCGGGAAACAAAAGCCGGTCCAGCTCACTCAAAGCATGAATCGCAAACTGAATCATCTTCAGTGGTCTCCCGACAATAAAGCGCTCTCTTTCTGGGACGCGAAAAATCATCTTCGGGTTCTCGAACTGTCCGATCCGAAAGAAGGCGAGATGCCCAAGGCCGGAAAATTGACCGAAGTCGCCTGGGCAAAAGAAGAGACGCCGTTCCATTTCTCCTGGTCTCCGGACGGAAAATATCTTGCCTATGTTCTCAATACGGATGTCGATTTCAGCGTGATCTCCATTTGGGATCGGGAAACGGGAAAATCGTATCGGATCACGGATCCGCAGTTCGATAATTTTTCTCCGGCCTGGGATCCGAACGGTGATTGGCTTTACTTTATCGGACGCCGTGAGTTTTATCCGCAGATCAGTCTGATCGAATGGAACTACGCGGGCGATCGGATGAACGCGCTCTTTGCTGTTGCCCTGCGCAAGGATGTTAAAAACCGATTCGCGCCCGAAAGCGATGAAGTCGAACCGGATCTGAAAAAAGAAAACGCGGAAAAGACCCCGGATTCAAAGGATAAAGCCACAAAGAAATCAGAGTCGAAAAAGAAGAAGTCGAAAAACGTTCAAAAGGAAGAATCCAAAAAGCCGGAATCGAAGAAGATCGATTTCGCGGGAATTGGCGATCGAATTATTCGACTGCCCGGCCCTGCGGAAAATTATGAAGGTTTGTCGGCGGCGGGCGATTTCCTCTTCTATGTAAAAGAAAGCGCTCCCTTCTACGGACGGGAAAGCGGATCACGGCCGGCGCTCATGTCGTTCGATCTGAAAAACAAAAAAGCAAATGTTTTCCTTGATAATATTGGCGGATACGTGATCTCGCCCGACGGATCGAAGATCCTGATCAAGCAGGGACCTTTATTCAAGATGTATGATGTCGGTCCGAAAGCGGGTGGAGAGCCCAAAGTCTTTTCAACGGCCAATTTGTACGCGGATCGGGTTCCGAACGAAGAGTGGAACGAGATCTTTAATGAGGTTTGGCGCCGATTCCGCGATTACTTCTATGTATCGAATATGCATGGATGCGATTGGGAACAGATCGGAAATCAATATCGGACCCTGCTTCCGTATGTTGCTCATCGGAGCGACTTGACCTATATCCTTACGGAAATGATCTCCGAGCTCAATATCGGACATACCTACGTGGAAGGCGGCGATTTTATCATTCCCAAACGTCCGCAATCCGGATTGCCGGGCGCGGTTTTCGTCCTTGATCCGAAAGCGAATCTATATAAAATCGCAAAAATCTATAAAGGACAGAACGAAGAGGGCAAATATATCAGTCCGCTTACGGAAGTCGGAGTTGACGCCAAAGTCGGCGATTACGTCTTTGAGATCGACGGGGAAGTCCTCAAAGGATCGGATAATCCTTATCGGCTTCTTCGCAATAAGAGCGGAACCGTTTCCTGGAAAGTCGGCCGTAAAGCAGACGGATCGGATGCCCGGATCATTACCTATAAGCCGATCGCCAATGAAGCGAATCTGCGCTATCTCAATTTCGTCCTTGATCGGATGAAGAGAGCGGAAAAACTTTCCAACGGACGGATCGGATACATTCATATTCCGAATATGGGCGGCGACGGCGGATACGAATTTTTGAAATGGTATTATCCGCAAATCCGCAAGGAAGGGATCATTATCGACGATCGAAATAACGGCGGCGGAAATATCTCTTCCTGGATCCTGATGCGCCTTCATGAGAAAGTGCTGGGAACACGATTCGGAAGTACCCGTATCTCGCCCGAATTCTATCCGCCTCTTGCGAATAATGCTCATTTCGTCTGCCTGATCAACGAAACCTCGGCAAGCGACGGGGACATCTTCCCGTATTACTTTAAGAAATCGAATCTCGGTCCGGTGATCGGAAAACGGAGCTGGGGAGGAGTGGTCGGAATTACCGGAACCGGTCCTTTGATCGACGGCGGAATCGTTTACGTTCCGCTCTCCGCAACGAATGATGAAAGCGGGAAGTATATTATCGAAGGACACGGCGTCGATCCGGATATTGTTGTCGATCAGGATCCTGTCCAGATGCTCAAGGGAAAAGATCCGCAATTCGAGAGAGGAATCAAAGAGCTTCTCAAGAAGATGGATAAAGAGCCGCGGATCGTTCCCAAGCGCCCGGCCGATCCGAATCGAAGTAAAAAAGCGGTTCCCAAGTACGTGAAATAGGAATCTCCCTTTTTTGTATTAACACGATTTTCTTTTGCGGAAAATCGTGTTTTTTTTTGCGGAAAAAAGAGCTTGACATTCCCGTCTGGATCATATATCATAGAATATAGGGGAGTGTTGTCTTTTGAAATACCGTTCTTTTTTTGAAAAAAGGAGGAAACCAAAATGTTAAAACGTGAATTTTTCGGAGTAAAAAAGGGATTTACTCTTGTGGAACTTCTGGTTGTAATCGCGATTATCGGGATTCTCATAGGCCTTCTCTTGCCTGCGGTTCAGGCGGCTCGGGAAGCGGCCCGACGAATGAAGTGTACGAATAATCTCAAACAGATCGGACTTGCCATTCACAATTACAACGATGTTTACAACAGTCTTCCGGCGACGCGGCAGGCGATGTGTAAAACTCACAGCTTGACCGGTTCGGACCAGGATCCCTGGGCGGTTACCTTCGTTTTGTTTCCCTATATGGAACTTCAATCGATGTATGATGAAGGAATCCGGAAAATCAAGGCGGCAACGACCTCTATCCCTTACCCGGCGGATCAGCTGCAATATGTCGTCGAAGCCCTTTGCTGTCCGAGCGATCCCCATGCTCAAGAGTACGATACCAGTAATCGAAGACGGAACAGCTATATGTTCTGCCGCGGGGACGGGATCGAACGGAACAACTGGATGGCCTATTATCCGACAGACAGTTCTTCGCTGGATAATTACAACGCGATTGCGAAAAGAAGCGCCTGGGTCGAATGGGAATGGCGCGGCATGGAAAACATTATCGACGGGACATCCGCGACGATCGCCTATTCGGAAACCGTTGTTGCCGTCGATTATTTGACGGAGAAACGGGTCAAAGCATCTGTTGCCGGCGGGATCGCCGCAAATAATGATTTTCTGAAGAACTGTCTTGCGCGAATCAGTCCGTCGGATTCTTTTTTAATGACCGGAGCGACGGACAACAGTTTTCGCGGAATGCGTCTTTGTGATGGGCGATACTGTATGGGAGCGTTCAGTACGGTCCTTCCTCCCAATTCTCCAACCTGTTCAGCAGGGGGCCATACATCAGGCTGGGTAACCGGATCGGCGACGAGTGAACATTCCGGCGGGGTCAATGTCGTACTGTTCGACGGATCCGTTCGTTTTGTATCGGAAACGGTCGATTGCGGACAGGGCGCCGTCAAGCATCCGACGCCTTATGTCGGGCAAAGTATTTACGGGATCTGGGGCGCGATGGGAACCTGTAATTGCGGGGAATCCAAATCACTTTAAAAGACAGACAAAACTTTAATCGGAAGAAAATCCAAATGAAATATCAGATTCCTCTTTTTTTTCTTTTTTTACTGCTTGTATGCGCGATCGGATGCGGCGGTCCGGAACGACCGGCCGGATTTCCGGATATTTATCCCTGTGAAGTCCGGTTGACTCAGGAGAAGCAGCCGCTTGCGAACGCGTCGATTCTTTTGAAGAGCGATCTGCCCGATCTTGATCGTTGGGCTATTGCGGGAATCACCGATGCAAACGGCGTTGCCGTGTTGACGACGAATGGAAAATTTCCCGGCGCTCCGGAAGGTGATTTCATCGTTTGTGTTTCCAAAGAAGAGATCGAATACGGTCCGGAAAAAATGGTGCAAGGAGAAATGGTGAAAACCAATCCGAAAAAATTCCTCTGTGTTGAAAAGATCTATTCCGATTCGAAAACCTCGCCTCTGAAGATCAAAATCGAAAAGAAGAAAAATCATTTTGATTTCGACGCGGGGAAGAAAATCCGAACTGAAGTAAAAATGATCCAATAATTGGGGATTAGCGGGGGAACCGCATAGGGAGGGCGGTCGTCCCGGCCGTTCCGAGCATAGTAAGTTCCCCAAAAACGTAGAGATTTTAAACCGCAAATCTACAGCATCAGTTGTCCCAGTCGTCCCAGAAGTCCCATTATTTTGAAACCGCAGATTTACTCAGGAATTTTTGAAACCAAGGATTAACAACGGAATAGTCTTTGAAAAATAATGCTTTTTGAGAAGACCGGGGAAGCGGTGAAAAACATCGATTTGTGTGTGCGGTTCGAATCCGAGCGCTGGGAGGGGTAAGCGTCCTCGCTTATCCCCGGCGGCAACGCCGCCGCTCTGTGAAGGGGTAAAATCTCCAATAGAGATAATCTCCCATTAAGCGAGCGCCGTAGGCGGCTTCGCCACTGGGAGATGAAGTGGTTGGAATCTCTAAAAAGTGTTGTGATTCGAACTCTTCTCAAGGATTTTTGTTTTACCCTTTTTTATTGTACCGCCAACTTCTACGAGGCTGGTCTTTCGGCCAAATACCAACAATCTGTTTTCGATATTGTACCCGAAATTGGAACTGTCAACGAAGAGAGCGACCAACGGGAGCGATTATTTACCTATCGCGCGGCAGCGCGTACTGGGAGCGGCGCCTTGCCGCCAGCCCGGGGCAGAGGGAGCGAAGCGACCGGCACCCCGGGTCAACGATCCTCCATACAAAGCGCCCTGAAAGGGCAGTGCAAAAAGAACGAAGGAGAATCTTTTGTTGCCCGATCGAATATTCCCTCAAGAATTCCGGCGTTATTTTTTTATCTCGCTGAGGCGCGGAGGCGCTGAGGGATCTTTTGGAATTACGTGCCTCGTAAAGTAATAAGATGGAATTTTTTATTTGCTTGTTTATTCCATTATTACATTTCTTCAGAAAAAAATACTAAAAATAGAATTTGCAGAATTATTTTCATTCCATTATATAATCATCCCGCTTAACAGAGATCGAAATTGAATCCCCCCTCTGCGCCTCTGCGCCCCTGCGAGAAATAAAAAATTGTGTGTGTTCGGCCAAAAAGTATTGATACCGTAAAAACACACCAAATAAAAGTTTAAGTGTTCATCCGTGATTCGATTTCTTGTTCTCGAAAAGAGTGAATCCGAGCTTTGCGTCTTGGCGGCTTTGCGTGATTATATTCCCTTTGAAAAGACTGTGTATTTTCATTCGTTTTCAAGTAAGGTTAATCGCCATTTCAGAGTCTGTTCCGATTCATAATTTTAGTATCACACGGAGACTCGGAGACACGGAGAATTTTTTGATACGTCCGGCCCGGTTAAGTCGATATTATTGATCACGCAAAGCCGCGAAGACGCAAAGAGTTTTTTGAAATTTCAGTCCCTTTTAAGTGAAATGTATTATACTGTAAATGCAAAAAATGAAAGCTGGTTTTCTACTTTGATCTTCTGGTTTAAATTTATCGCGGTTAAAAGGTTCTCTGTTGGTTGATCGAATATTCCCTCAAGAATTCCGGCGTTATTTTTTTATCTCGCTGAGGCGCG
>JAUNSU010000164.1 GCA_030539035.1 Planctomycetia bacterium | reverse complement strand
GTTTATCCGTGTCATCCGTGGTTCCAAACAAAAATATTTTTACGGTATGAGTATAATAGAAATTTTCAATATTTCAAACGGATCTTTTTACCGTTCCGCTCGCTGTTCAGTCTAAAGTATAAAGAATCGGAAATTGTTTTTCAACCGGACTGCGGAGAAAATCGGAAAATTTTCTGTTTTTTTGATTTTTTCGTTGAAAACCCCTTCTTTGTAAAAGAGATTTTCAACGAATGGAACCGAAAACCGGCATTTTTATTTTGGAAGACCGACTCCTATTTCTCTTTTTTGGAATCTGGTTTTTTGGGGGCGGGCTCATCGAAAAGATCTTCTCCTTCGGAGATATCATTGGTGTGTTTTGCCTGATTCGGGTTTGTAAAGACACGGACGATTTGGCCGATGATTTTGTAAACGGATCCATCGCTTGTCCTTGTTTGCCGGAGCGTATTTCCATTGAGCCGGGTCGAAATCGAACAGACCGCGCTTTCCGGAGCCGATTTCAAAATATTCCGGATCTTAAAGAATTGCGGGGGGAAATCACTCGGAGATCCGAGAAAATCCACCGCATTTCCCAATTCCTTCAGAGAGAAAACACAGCAGGTCGCCGGCGTTTTTTCTTCTTTGAACGGTTTTTCCGCGAAGTTTTTGAAGACCTCGGTTACTTTTTTCTGGTCCAGACCGACGAACAGAACAAGCGCGTCCTCTTGAATTCCGCAGAGGAAAGAGATCTTCAATTTTGCCGCCCAATCGGGAAGAGAGGCATCAATGATTTCGAGCGGAAGGGTCAATGTCGATACAGACCATCCGTTCATGTTTCCCGCATCGATTTTTACATATTTTTTAATATAATCGGGATATTCGAGGGCAAAATAATCGGCGATCTGCCGGAGGGTCTTCTTTAAAAGATCACCTTCAGCGATGTCGATTCCGGTGAAGATCATCGGTTCGGAAGTTAAGGTGAAGGCGCAGCTGAAGGCGTCCTTTTTCAGAGCACCCATCGAGATCTTTCGGAGATTATTGACGATCTCTTTTGCCCGATCCTGATCTTCTTTTCCTTCGATCTGTTTATCGATTTCCTGAATTAAGGAATCGAACATGATTTCCTGGGAATCCAGAGTGTATGTTTTATCCGCTCCGAATTGAACCTGGGTTTGCAGGAAGGACAAGACGGCGTTCTTCGGCTGAAAGAGCGAATTCCATTTAGTTTTCGCTTCCAGAGAGGCCTTCCATGATTTCAGGGGATCAGATCCTTCCTTTGCGTTGAGAGCGATTTCCGTGCTTCCTTTTCCGGTTTTGGGGTCAATTTTGGAGGCAAACGAACAGACTTCCAAGGTATCGATCAGAGTATTCAGATATTTGGAAGCGCGTTTGAGCTGGAGTTCTGATGCGGGATCCGCCTGAGCGATTTGTACTCTCAGGGACGCAAAAAGAACTTCCAGAAGATCTTTCGGAATGTTTTCCACGTAAATGGAACCTTGAACGAAAGCGTCTTTATCGCGATTTTTCAAAAAGGTCGAAGGATCTTCTTTGGGAAGAAAGGAGGCTTTTCCTTTTTCGCAGATATAAAGCCAATGCGCCTTTTGCCGGATTTCAAGGACAACCCCTTTTGCGGTCGTGAAATAATACGAATCACCCGATTTATCGAGCTGTTTTTTTAATTGATCGATTCCTGGGGCTTCCAGTTTGTCGAGATCTTCGATGGGAAGAAAAGCAAAGGGAATCAGTTCTTTTCCATTGGTGAACAGGGCGGCTCCAAACGGCTTGGTTCTGTCCGCTCCCTTAATATCACCCGCCGTTTGCCGGAAGGAGGCGGCGACCGGTCCGAATCCCATCTGATCCGCGATTTTTTGAATGGCGGTCCAGGCCTGATCATATCCGGCGAAAGAAAGTACCGCGACCGGTTTGGAATGATCTGCGGCCCGCAGTCCGGACACAACGCAAAGAGAGAAGAGCAACGTTAATATGCTCAGAACAAATTTTTTGTACATTTTGGAACTCCATTTCTTTTTTAGGGAATACGAAACGACATTCTGGTCTTGTAAAAAGGGATTATATCAAATTCCCGGATCCCATGCAATATAAAAATCGTTAAAACAGGCAAATAATACGGCTGGAAAAAATGCTCTTTCCGGAAAAATGAAGAAAGGATATAATTGAAGGGCTTTGTGAATGAAAAGAAATGAAAAAAGCGGAAATTTTTGAGGAAAGAAACGAGAGATCGCTCTATGAATAATTATAAAACGTGTATTGTATTTCTGTTCCTATTCCTTTTTCAAGGAGAAATGAACGGACAGACAGGTCGTCCGGCAACGGACCCGCGCATGGGACGGGGCGTACTGAATACACCGGGAAGCCGGCCGGGTGTCCCAGTTCCGAAGGCGCTTCCTTCCCAGCGTCTGGCGCAGCAGGCTCCGGCTTCACGCGGACGGGGAAGAACTTCCTGTGTTCTTCTTTCTTCCCGAACGGCCGGAACAACCGATCTTGTTGAGGTCGTAATGGAAGGCTCCGGAACCATGAATCCGGTAAGCGAGGCGGGATCCGACGATGCGTCCGGAGAAAAAATGGAGGTCGTTGCCGGCTTTCGATATGAAGAAAGAACCTTGAAATACAAGACCGACGGCGGAGATCCGGATCTTTTCTCCGTTCGTCAATTCGAACAGGCCGGAATGAAGCAGAAGATCGGCGATAATATTACCCGTACGGTTCTGGACGCCTCCCGAAAGAACACCGGCTGTCAATATAAAGAGAAAAAACTGCTGGAATTTTCGCCCGGCGGTCCTTTGAAAAGCGATCAATACTCTCTGCTGAGTGAACTCCCTTTCAATTCGGTTCTGCTCGATCTTTTATTGCCGGGCAAAGAGGTCCGGCTCGGAGAAGAATGGGGAATCTCTGCCGATCTGCTCGCCTCTCTTTTGAACCTGGAAGCGGTGGAAAACAATACGGTCCGCTTTACATTGACCGCGATTATTGATGATATCGCCGAAGTGGATTTTTATCTTCAGGGGGGGAAGAACGAAAAAGGTGAAGATCTTCCAAGTACGATTTCCGGAGCTTGGCAAGGAGCGAGTGTATCGACGAATCTGGAAGGAAAATACCAGTTCGATCTGAGAAACCGTCGATTGACCTGGTTGGGAGTGCGAATCAGTGAACAACGATCGGGAAGTCTGGTGGAACCGGCTCTCGACTGGACGGCGGTGGTTCGGATCCGTATCGCAAGGCTTGGACAGCCGGAAAAACTGAACAATGATTTTCTGGAAACGCTTTCCTTAAAAACGGATTCGGATAATTTGCGGCTCTTTTATGATGGAAAGAACGCTCCCTGGACCTTTTATCATACACGGAATTGGCGAATCATCGAAGATAATGCGCGCAATACCGCTCTTTGCCTGGTCGTTGGCGGCGAGGGAATCGCCCAATGCAATATCTCGGCCAATGAACAGGTGAAAGAGGGAAAGATGCCCTCCATGGAATTTTATAAAAAAGAGCTCAAAAAAGGGCTGGGAGAACGATTCGGCCGGTTTGTAAAGGAATCGGAATTCAAAACGGAAGACGGCGATCTGGTGTACGCCGTCCTTGTCGACGGAAAATTTGAGGAGCAGTCTTTCCGCTGGCTCTATTATCTGATCACTTCACCGGAAGGATGTCAATCTTCGATCATGTATGAAGTACGGGCGGATAAACTGGAAAAATTCAACGAATCCGGACTGATGATCTTCAATACCTTTAAGATGATTATTCCCGAAGCGAAATGATCAGAAGGTAAACCGGACCACGCATTCTGTTCGGAACGCTTCCCCGGATCGCATCGGAAGAAAGACCGGACTTTCTCCGGTGATATCCGCTTTCCGGTAATCTGTTTTCCAATAGCTCAATTCGAGTCCAGTCATCAGGGCCGGAGTCCAATTATACAGGAAGTTTGTGAAGACAACCGCGTTTTTCGTCCGGGCATAAGTGATCCCGTTGGTTGGAAGAACAACGCCGATCAGATCATCCTTTTCCGGCAGATCGATCGAATAGCCCGTATTGGTCGAAAACTTGGAGGTCCAATCGACATGTCCGCTGATCCAGCAGCCCTGATCCCGGATCCCGTCTCTTCGGTAAAGATCGATTCCCTGGGCGATTCCTCCGCAAAAACCGTTCAGATTTTCACCGTAATAGTATTCGCCCTGAAGTCGGAACTTTCGTGTAAGGGGAAGATCAAAATCGAAATTTCCGGACCAGGTCGGGATCTTTTGGCCTTTGATCTCTTCGGCAAAAAGGCAAGAATTGATCTTGGAAAACGAATAGCACTGCTTTCCGGTATGTCCGGAAATTCCGAGGGTGATCGGAAGTCCGCGACGGGCCTCTTCCAGCATTTTGAAGGCAACACGCCCCTCAAAAACGGGCATTCCGGTCGTTCCAATCGATACTCCGCTCGTTGACGCGTAATCGGTCGAGAAATCATCATTGACCGACGCCTGAAGGATCGTTTTAAAATTCTGGGTAAAAGTAAGTCCTTTTTCCGCACGGAATTGACATCGCCGATATCCGATATTTCCGGCGAATCCGGCGGGAAGATAGACCAGCATCTGGGGATACAGGGGACTGATGATCTCCCAATCCTGTCCGAATGCCAATTTCCAATCCTGTTCTTTGTGGGCAAGTTCCGCAAACGCTTTTCGAAGGAGGAGACCTCCGCGATTTCGGGTTCCGCTGCAAACGCCCTGAAAATCGAATTCAACGACTCCGCGGAGAGTACTTCCCGGCAGGGATTCCAGGCCGGGCGCGTCCACCATGAGTCCGATCCGGCTTGTCCTTGCATCGATCGCAAAGTCCGGACTGTCGTCAATATCAGCGGATTGCGCGTAGAGGGTAAATTCGCCCGGAAGGGTTCGCGCACTGTCGTAGGAAAGAGCCGCATTTAAAAATCCATAAGGAGTGATCTTGAACTTTCCCTTCTTCCAGGAAAGATCCGCGATTTTACCTTCCAGCTCCTTTCGGGTAATGTATTCACTGCTCTCATTTTGAACATCCAGTGGCGGAAGCTGATCTGATGCGCTGATCTTTTCGGAGCCGGAGGAAACGGATTGCCCCTCTTTGGAAAGTCCTTGATTTTCCCCAAAAGGAAAGATCGAAGGGAAGATCAAAAGCAGTAATAGTTGAAGGAGGGGAAGTCCTTTCCTTACAAATTTCCGGTTAATGAAGGTGAAATTCATTTTTATGTTTTCTATATTGTATATATTATCTATATTGTACGGTTTATGCCTGTTAAAACCGCTTTAAGCAGTATCGTCCTCTTAATTGATAAGACCGCAATATTTTCATGGTCCGGAATGCAAAATTTACCGAATTTCGAAAAAATTCATGGAAAAAGAAATTTTCTCTACTTGTAAAAGGGGACTTCATAAGCGATAATAATTTTTTATTTCAAAACGGATTTCCGTTTTGAGGAACCAATCACAATTAACATCGGAGAAGGATAGTAATGGGAGAAACGAAGATCAGCTGTGTATATCCGCGCCTTCAGCTGGCGTATCTTTTGCAGTTTGCGATCTGGGGCAGCTGGAATATTGCCTTGGGAGGATTTTTAAACAGTGTCCATATGCCGGGCTGGCAAATTGGATATATTTTTATGGCGATTCCGCTTGGTGCGATTATCGCGCCGATGTTTATAGGTCCTATTGCGGACCGATTTTTTTCCGCGCAGAAGGTTCTCGGATTGCTCCATTTGATCAGCGGTGTTGCGCTGGCTTTGTGCGGACTGATCTGTCTTCAGGGAATGAAAGAAGGGAGTGTCTCCTTTCCGAATCTGATGATTTTGATGCTTTTGTCCGGGATCTGCTATATGCCCTCGATTCCCCTTATTAACACGGTGGTCTTCAAGCATCTTCCCAATGTATCCTCGGCTCCGAGGGTCTTTATTTTCGGGACCGTCGGATGGATCCTCGTCAATCTCGTTGTTGAGATCTTTTGTGAAGGGGCGACAAAGCCGTACTTCTTCTTTGTCGGCGGCGGATGCGGGATCTTTCTTGGTCTTTATTCCTTTACCCTTCCGAATACTCCTCCGAAAGGCGCACCGTCCAAAGGGGAAAAGAATGATGTCCTCGGGCTGGAAGCTCTCAGAATGTTCAAAAATCCCATCTTTACCATGTTCGTTCTTTGCGCTTTCATGGTGAGCATTTTCGGAAGTAATTATTATTTCCCGGCTCTGGTTCCTTATCTGTCGGAACATGGATATCCGGCTCCTCTTGCTTTGGGAACCCTGAATCAGTTCTCCGAACTGTTCTTTATGGCCATTTTGGGCTTTTGTGTTTATCGGTTCGGACTCAAATGGGTCCTTGTTTTCGGAATGAGCGCATGGGCGGTTCGGTATTTCCTCTTCACGATCGACGGATTCCACTTTGCCCTGATCGGTTTACTGCTCCATGGACTCGCTTACGCGTTTCTTTATACGGCGGCTTATATGTTCGGAGACAGGGTTGCTCCTCCCCAGCTCAAGGCAAGTGTTCAGAGTTTGCTCGCTTTCCTTTTGCTCGGGATCGGACAGGTTCTCAGCGGTTGGATTTACGGATATCAGCTCGATAAATGTGCTCCCCAATTGACCGGAACGGTTGCCCTTGCAACGGTCCAAAAAGAAGAAACCATTACGACAACGGAAAAACTGATAAAAACAGAAGCTCCTAAAGCGGAAGCCCCCAAGGCGGAAGTGAAGAAAGAAGCTCCGAAAGCAGAAGCCC
>JAUNSU010000163.1 GCA_030539035.1 Planctomycetia bacterium | reverse complement strand
AGAGAGCAGGGATCAGAGAGCATTCTATTTCATTTTCGGTTTTGCCGAATCGCCGAGCATTTTGGAGATTTCGGGTTCGACGGCGTCTCCCCAGAGTTTATATCCGGCTTCGCCGGGATGGACGAAATCTTTCATGAGCGCGGCGGGGATCTTGCCGTCCTTGTCCAGCCAAAGAGAATTCAGATCTTTTATTGTGATATTTTTATAATTCTTCAAAAGCTGGGGAAGATACTCATTCGTTTTATTCAATCGGGCGCGAACAGGATCATTCGGATTTTCCTTGGCGGCAAAAACATCCAGAACAAGGATCTTGATATCGGGATAAAGTGCCTGAAGTTTATCGACACAGGCCTGAATTCCGAGCGCGACATTGAAGGACGCATTGTTCCAATCGCCCCAAAGACTGTTGATTCCGATCAGAAGCATTGCCGCTTTCGGATGGATCTTTTTCATCGGCGCATCGGCAAGCCGCCATAAAACATGCTGGGGCTGATCCCCGCCGAATCCCATATTGACGTAATTTCGATCGCCGTAATAATACTCCTGAACTTTGAGCCCGCTTCGGTCCCAATTATTCGTAATGGAATCGCCGACGAGCAGAAAATCCACATTTCCCTTGCTGATTCGGGCAACATTCGCTTCATGCCGTTCTTTCCACCATTTTAATCCCATTTTATTGGCTGGAACAAGGGTTCGCGGGAGCGGTCCGACCTTAAAGCTCTTGATATAAACGACACTGCCGGGATCATGAGCCTGAATTGCGAACGTTCCTTGCCCGAGTTTTTTCGTTTCCGACGCGGCGATTCCGTCCGGTTCCGTCCAATCGGCGCAGATTTTGCCGTCGATCAGGGTAATCACGCGCTTTCCGATCACGTAAATATCGTAGGTGAACCAGACATTGTCCTTGGCCGGAGCCGGATTGACATTGCAGAAATTGTAGACACTTCCCGTCTTTTTGGGATCCGGATGAGTATTCGCAATTTGGCATTCATGTCCGGCCTTCGGCCATCCTTTTTCCTGGAATTGCGTGTGAATATAGATCCCGCTGTTCGCTTTTTCCTCGGTCTTCACGATCGCCTGAACGTGAAAATCTTTCCAGCAGTGATTATTCACCGACCCTTCGTAAAAGAGGTGGGCGCATTTACCGTTGACCTTGAGAAGACCGTTTTCGACGGAAAACGAACTTGCGTTCTCTCCGACTTTCCAGCCGTCCAAATTTTTACCGTTCAGGAGTTCGACCATATTATCGGCCGCAAAAAGAGACGTTCCGCAAAGCAGAACGAACATAAAACACCAGACTGTCAATTTTTTCATATTGATCCTTCCGTAAGAAATGGGTGAGATAAAAAACGCGCAATATTCCCTTTTGACGGGAAACAGACGTCAAGAAAGCGGTCTGATAAACCAATCGTTCATGAGAACCGCTCCCGATTCTTATCAGTATACACTTTTTTATCTGAAAAGCAATAGAAGGTTGTACTTTCGCCGATTTTGTGCAATCGGAACGCAAATTTTGATATTCGCAAGCCTGTTAAGTCGAAATATTTTAATTTTTTCACAAAGCCGCAAAGCCTCGAACAGGCGGCACAATAAAAAAGAGTAAAACAAAGATCCTTGGGAAGTGTTCGAATCACAAACATATTACTTCACTCGGCTGGAACAGCCAATAACCGGCGCCCCGACAGGGGCAGTGCCTTCCAGCCCGGGGCAAGGGAGCGAAGCGACCGGCACCCCGGGTACACGGACCTCAAAAAGCAGCGCGCTGTAAGCGCAGTGCAAAAAGAACCCAAAAATCCCTGAAAGCGTTGTGGTTCGAATCACCGCGATTTTTAGAGATTTTTTACCCCATTACAGAGCGGCAGCGCTCGGGTTCCAACCGTGTTCGGAATCTTTATTTTTTTCCGCTTCCCCGGGTTAATCGGTGATAGTGCTTTTTATAAACTCCGCGTCTATCACAGAGCGGCGGCTCCGCCGCCGGGTGCCCGGGACGGGCACCGTCCCAGCGCTCGGGCTCGAACCTTTTTCGGTACCAATATTTTTACCGCTTCCCCGGGTTAATGGGAGATTGTGTTTTTTATAAACTCCACGTCTATCACAGAGCGGCGGTTCCGCCGCCGGGAAAGAGCGGCCAAAAGACCAGCCTCGAACAGGCGGCACAATAAAAAGAGAAACAAAGATCTTTGAGAAGCGTTTGAAACCTTCCGCGAATTTTTTATTTGTGTGTATTGTTCAACTGTTAATCGAATTAAACAAATATATTTCCTTCACTTTTGAAATTATTTTACTTGACAGAGATCGAAATATGAATTCGTCCTCTGCGCTAAATAAAAAATGTGTGTGTTCGGCCAAAAACAATCTCAAAAACTAAATCGCGTCCTGTTTGAATTTTACCCGGACTTTTTTTCCGACCTCAAACGTTGCGCTGCCGGTTTCCTTTTCCATTTTGAACTTCAGGGGAGTGGTGCCCGGATTATTATATTTGGTCTCCACAAGACTGAACAAGACCTTCGGAGCGACATAGTCGGGATCTTTAACCGCTTTCGAATTTGCTTTCGGATCATCGGTCCGTTCCTCTTTATTGACGACAACGATATATTCTCCGACCGGAATTCCGTTGTATTGGCCGTGCGTTCTGATCAAAGCCTTGCCGTTTGCGTCGGTCGTTCCGCCCATCGACCAGTCCTTTAAAGAGGGATCTTGCGGGATCAAAAGAACCGTTGCCTGCGCAAGAGGACTTCCCTCCTGGGTAATTGTGATCGTACAAGGGGAAAGTTCCGGCAGTCCTTCGGGCTGCTTCTCACCGCAGCCGGTACACATCCCGACCGCAAAGAGCAAAAGAACCGCGTATTGAGCAAAGCAGATCCGTTTCCGCTTTCCGTTAATTTTCATGATCATTTTCAAAACCTTTCGTAATATGCCGGGGAGAATATCTCACACCAAGCCGATATTTCAATATTTTTTACAAAGCGATGAATTCTCCGCCGTTGGCACTTCCCATCGCGCCCCAGATCCCGTAAATAGACTGTCCGGTATAAGGCAACGAATGCTTAGTTGTGCAAGATCCGCAGTTGACCGTATCGCTGATAAACTTGACGCTGCCGTCGAACAGAGAGACATTGACCCCTCCTGTATGCTGACTGGACGCGGTTCGAAGCATGCGCGCTTCCAATCCGTCGGTATGTTGACAGGAAGGCGAGTTCGGCGGAAAGATCGTACTGAATCCAGCGAGCGAATATCGGCCATCGCAAATACGGGCGCCGCGGCTCGAAGAAACATGAGTATCCTTCAGAAGGGTTGCGTCATCGGAACGGCGGGAATTAAAACACCGTCCCAAATATCCGGAATCATTGGCCCCTCCGTCGAAAACACCGACTTTAACACGAGGATCCGCCGTTCCGTCGGCGGTTACCGTTTCACTCCAGGCGATCGTGTTGGATGTGCCGTCAATAATTCCTTCGAGCCCTTTCCAGCGATACGGCGCGAATCCGGCCCGATCGCATGTCCGTTCAAAGATCTCGACATTATTGTCGGTAATAATCCCGTTGTAGTATTCCATCAATTTAAAGGAATCGCCGCGGCAGGTAATATAGCTGCATCGAACCCGAACGACAATAGCCGTCGAGGCTACTACCGCGTCTTCTCCGACCAGCGCGGCCTTGGGGTCGCTCGGACACCAGTACGCGGAAATTCCTACTCCGGGAAATGTAAAGGCCGGATAAAGGTTATATACTTCATCGGCTGTTCCGTATCGGCTTTTGATAATCGACAGTGTTTGATCGTATACGGGCTGCTGTTCCATATAGGGAAGGATACTGAACGTTGTTCCCCAGCCATTTTCCCAGGGATTCTGCGTTCGATGATGATAAGACCGCGCTGCGGGAAGACAATAATGGATGTCGTGGTAGTTCTGAACGGCCAGACTGATCTGTTTGAGATTGTTGGTGCACTGCATGCGGCGCGCCGCTTCCCTCGCCGCCTGAACCGCCGGCAAAAGAAGACCGATCAAAATCCCGATGATCGCGATCACGACCAGAAGCTCCACAAGTGTAAATCCTGTGTTTTTCTTTTTCATGTCCTTTTCTCCTTACAGGTTGAAAGTAAAATACGCTGTTTATGAACCCTCGAAAAGATTCTGTTAAAGTCTGTTTTGGGAAAGAGTCTTGACCTCTTCCTCTGATAACGCGCGATCGAAGATCATAAAATCCTTGATCGCGCCGGAAAGTGCCCGTATTTCCCGATTCTGCGATTCGTATAAAATGTTGCCGATCATCGAGAGACCCGGCGACAGCGGAATCGAATTTGTCCAGGGAACGGAAGCGGCGAGCTTGCCGTCGCAATAAAACGCGATTCGTTTCGCGCTTCCTTCGGCGACAAATGCCAAAGTAACCCAGGTTCCGAAATTTTGAACGGAAAGGATCGGATCCGAATAAAAACAGGTCTCCTGCATTTCTCCTTGCGGCGGTGTGATCTGGATCTGCATTCTTCCGTCGTTCATGATCTGCCAAAGAAACGCGCCCGGCTCGTTGTGATGCTGCTGACTCGCAAAAAGGACATTACTGAACTTCAAAAGATGATCGATCCGAACATGGGCAATCACCGACAGATTTTTGAATGAACCCGGCAGATCGAACCGGACAGAATCCGCGGCCTGATCCAGAATCAGAGCTTTTTCTCCATAGAGTGCTCCTTCGCCGGATCGCCCGCCGTAAAGCTCTGCTTCTTTCAGTGGCGCGAGTCCGTTTACCGAACAGTTCGGAATCATCTTCTGAAGAGGATCCGAAAAATCGAACCCCGCAAGCAGATTGGGCATGTTCCATTCTTTTTGACGGAGAACTTTCGACTCCTCCTTTTTTCGGGCCGTATAGTCGATCAGTTTTTCCTCAAAATGGGCTGTATCGACAAACCGGCCGGAAAGCTTGGGGACACTTTGCGCCTTGAAAGAGGAATCGATTTGAATTCCATCGCCGAAAGGAAGAGAGATCGGCAGCGATTTCAGAAGCGATACATCGACCTTTCCGCGAATTGTTTCGACGAGCGCGCTTTTTTCATAGACTTCGACAAAGAATTCTGTTCCGCGATCGACGATTGAACCGAATCGGGTCGCGACTTCAAATCCGATCCCTTCCGGAGGAACTTTGACCGAAAGGGATCCGTTTTTGCAAAAAGTATTCATGGGACTGTTGACGACATATTCGCCCGGCCCTTCCAGAATAAGCTCAACGCCGTTTGCGAGGATCATTTTGACCATTCCGCGCTGAAGGGATATGTTGTCGGCGGCGATTGATTCTCCCCGTTTAAAAACGCGGCTTCCCGGAGTCCATTGAACGTCGATGATTTCGACAATTGTTCCCACCGCGTTAAAAGTCGGACGCAGAGACTTGGAAAGCTGGTTAAAATGAAGAATCTCGGCGGCGCCAATCACACATAAAAGGAGCAGTGCGCAAATGATCCCGATCACAGGGGATCGGTGCACTTCGGTTTTATCGGGCCGGATCTCCCTTTCTTGCGGAGAAAGCCAGCGAACCAGCGTTGTTTTCCAGGAAGGAGGCAGTTCTTCCGGCTCCTTTTGAACCATAAGGGGGGGAGTGATCGGCTGAACCGACTTTTCCCAGGCGATCAGATCGGTCAAGTCGTCCCATTGATCGAGATCTTTAAAGTCGCCGGGAACCGACGATTCTTCGGTATCTGAGTCTTTGTAGTATTCTTTTTCCAGATCTTCCAGTTCGAGATGATCGAGAATTTCCGATCGGCCGGATTGGGCAAACGCTTCATGAGCGGCCGCCTTTTCCCGGAGCAGGAAGTTCATTCGCGCATTGTCCCGATACATCTTGATCAGGGCCGGATTTCCCTTTTTCAGAATCTCCAGAAGCGCGGCGGCATCGGCTTCCGACAGCCGATTTTCGAGAAAATCATCAATCAGGGAAAAGGGATCGGCAGATCTATTGGACATCGCAATCTCCTTTTCCGAGTGATCGTTCAACGCACTCACGCAATGTGGATCGGACTCTGCACATGGTTTTCTTTAATGTTCCGATTTTAATATCCTGTTCTTTCGCGATTTCGACCAACTTGATCTTGCCGAAATAATGCGCTTCGATCAGCTGGCGGTATTTCGCCGGGAGCTTGATCAGACAGAGATCAAGCGCGGCCATTTCTTCTTCCAGATTTTCCAGACGATCGGACTCCGATTCTTTCGCTTCGCGAAGAAACTCGAAGACTTCTCCGAGCGCGCCGGGAAGATTTTTGAGATGCTCCCGCCAATGCCGCAGGGCAATATGCCGGGTAATTTTTCGGAGCAGCGGTGTTAAATCGCGCCGATAATCCCAGCGGTCGGCTCGTTCGACAAAATAGATGAAGACATCGTTCACAATATCTCCCAAAAGATCGGGCGACGGCGCACTTTCATAAGCGACAAGCCGGATAAATCCGCTCTTTTCAAGAAAACAGGCGGTTGCCCTGTCCCGATCGGATCGGGAATTTTCTTTTTCCGGTGAAAGCATAATCATAAATCGCCAAGGGTTAATATTAATATCTTCATTCCCTGATTTTACAGGAAGATTCCTCGAAACATAAGACTATACACGCGAAAAAAGAAAAGGAGGCAGGAAAAATAAAAAAAAGTTCTACTTTTTTTTATTTTTAGTGATTAGTGAATCCCTAATCCCCAATCACTAATTTTCTCCCATATTCAGTAATACGGTATTTTTGTAATCGGCTGTTTGGTTTTTCGGGAATGGTAAATTCGATAATTTTCTGTTGCAATAAATCATTAAGAGCAAGACGCAAGGAATTCGTACCGGAATTTAGCTTCATCTTGTCTGCTAATTCTTTTTTCGACATGTCCTGGA
>JAUNSU010000162.1 GCA_030539035.1 Planctomycetia bacterium | reverse complement strand
TATAAAGGAATCCATGTCCCTTTTAAATCCCTCCCCTCATTATTGAGTTGAACCAATATTTTTAACACAAAACACAATGAAGGAGACTGTTGTATGAAAATGTATTTTCGACTGTTGGCCGTTTTCGCGATGTTGACGGCGCTGTTCACAATGATCGGACCCGTTCAGGCGGAAGATCTCAAGGCGGAAGTTCGCCTCTTCCCGGCAAAAGGAAAGATGGAAACCCGTTTCGTGTCCCTTGAGCAGAAAGGGAACATTCAATATCTGAGATTGCCGAAAGAGTCGATCCCCGCCGGACTGAAAACAGTGGAAGTCGAACATCCCTGGAATAAGGCGAAAGCCGGCGAAGAAGGTTTCTACGTCTTCTGCAACGGAATGTATGGAACTTTTCAGGATCGGCCCGACGGATCTTACAAAAATCCGCATACAGTAATGCCGATTCTGGGAGTGAAAACGCCCCGAGGAGCGACTCTTGCGATCTTTACCGGAATGCGGTATGAATCGGAACAGTACGTCTCCTTGAAAAAAGGATCTTATGCGGTCGGTGTCCGCTTTAAACTTGAAGAACAGGTCCCCTATGAAGATATCAAAATCGAATACAATGTTCTCGGAAAAGACGCGACTTATTCCGATATGGGCCGTATTTACCGCAAATACCAGATCGATCATAAAGTCGTTGTTCCCCTGAAAGAACGGGTCAAGGGACGTCCGGAATTGGCCTACGCGGCGGATTCCATGGAAGTTCGGGTCCGAATGGGATGGAAGCCGGTTCCTTCTCCTGTCGGAGAACAAAACGCGGAAAACGAACCGCCCATGAAGCCGGTGATTACTTTCGATCGCTTTCAGCAGATCGTTGAGGAATTCAAAAAACAGGGGGTCAACAAGGCGGAATTCTGTCTTGTCGGATGGAATATCGGAGGACATGATGGCCGATATCCGCAGATCTTTCCCGCGGATCCCCGGCTCGGCGGCGATGAAAAATTAAAAGAAGCGGTGAAAAAGGCGCAAAAAGAAGGCTTTCAGATCGTTTGCCATACAAATTATTCCGACGCCTATCGCGCTTCCCAGATCGGAGGTCTTTGGGACGAAAACTATCTGCTCCGTAAAAAAGACGGAAATTTGAATACCTATATTACCTGGGGCGGCGGAAATATGTATGAAACCTGTCCCATGTGCATGTATAAACGATTCTTCGAAAAGGATTTCCCGAAGCTCAAGAGCTTTGGATTCCGCGGCCTTCATTACATCGATGTCTTTTCGACAGTGAATCCGCGCACCTGCTGGTCCAAAGATCACCCGCTCACAAAAGAAGGATACGCGAAATGGACGAAAAAGATCTTCGCCGGCGCTCAAAAAGAGATCGGCGGACTCGGATCCGAAGGCGGATTCGATTACTGTATTTCCAATCTCGATTACGCTCTTTACATCTCCTTTCACAAGCCGGGAAGCAAATATCCCGCTTTGATCGAGCGGCATGTTCCTCTTTGGCATATTGTTTATAATGGGATCATTCTCAATAATCCTTATACGCATTGCGCAAACTATACGATCAAGGATCCGGTCGCGCGGCTCAAGCTGATCGAATTCGGCGGACGGCCCATGTTCTACTTCTATTCGATATTCCTGCATAAAGGAAAGAACTGGATGGGCGATGCCGATATCACATGCGGAACCGACGAGGAACTTGTGCAATCCGTCAAAAAGATCAAGGAAGGATACGATGAATTCGAAAAAATGAAGTATCTCCAGTATGAATTCATGAACGATCATTCCATGATCGGTGAAAATCTGTTCCAAACAACTTTTTCCGACGGAACACGCATTATCACAAATTATAATGAAGCCGAACGATCCTTCGAAGGAAAGAAGATTCCCGCTTTCGGATATATCGTTCTTAAACCGTGATTTTTATGTCCTTCCAAATGATTGAATAAAAAGGAAAATATTAAATGATGAAAAAACTGATGCTTTTTTTGTGCATGATTCTTTTGATCCCCGCCGTAAAGGCAGCGGAGCCGAATCCCTCGGTGAAATATATTCAGCGAACGATGAAAGCGCTCGAAGAATCAACAGCCGAGAATCCTGCGAGAGTACGGGTTCTCTTTTATGGACAATCGATCGTTGCCCAGGAATGGACCAAAATGGTCCAGCAGGATCTGATTGCGAAATATCCGACGGTCAAATTCACCTTTCAGAACAACGCGATCGGCGGATATACTTCCGAGCGGCTTGTTCGAACCTCGGAGAGCGATCTTTATCCCTGGTATCCGGATCTCCTTTTCTTTCATGTTTACGGAAGTACGGAAAAATACGAAGAGATCGTTCGCAATGTGCGGCAGCGGACAACCGCCGAGATCGTTCTCTGGACCAGCCATTTGAACGCAAAGCAGAGCGTTCAGCAAATGCGGGATCAGAGAGATCAGCGCTCCAAAGAGATTCTTGCCGTCGCCGACAAGTATCATTGCATGGTCATTGATCTGAATAAAAAATGGTGCGATCTGCTTCATAAAAACGGCTGGGCGCCCGGCAAACTGCTCCAGGACAGTATTCATTTGACCCCGAAAGGGTGCAAGTACTACGCGCAGTTCATCAGTGAGGAGATCGTCCGGCTGCCGGGAACATCCGGTGAAGAATCGGTTTCCGGATCCATTCGTAAAATCGCGCTTTCGGATCCCGCCGTTCAGAAAAACGCGGATCATTCCGTTTCTGTGAAGTTCAAAGGAAACCGGATCTCCGCGGTCTCCGGCCCGAATTGGTCGAAAAGCGCAAATGCAAAAATCTTGCTCGACGGTAAGGATCCCGCCGTATTTAAAGATCTCTGGATCAATACGAGAACTTCCTGCTGTCCGAAATGGATGCCTTCGATCTACAGTGTTCGCTTTAATGTTCCTCTGATTAAGGAAAA
The DNA here is from genome assembly GCA_030539035.1 of Planctomycetia bacterium. Taxonomy (GTDB): domain Bacteria; phylum Planctomycetota; class Planctomycetia; order Pirellulales; family Thermoguttaceae; genus JAUNBG01. The sequence goes on along the minus strand of JAUNSU010000162.1, from coordinate 3,963 downwards.
ATGGACCTTGACCGCCCTTCCTGATTCCGCTAAAGACGGCAAGAAGATCCATTACAAGGTTTCCGGGAGTATTACCGGGTCGGACGGCGAAGGATTCAGTACGGAAGATTTCGTTTCCCCTTCCGGCCGTGTCGTGATCCCAAAAGGATCGTTTAATACTATGTTCGGATATTTCAAAATGGATCTCCCTAAAGACTATAAAGTCGTTTGGCAAAGCATTCCGCTTTTCGCCGATCCTTATTATCCGGGAGAAACCGGCGAACCGTCCGTTCTGATTCAGAACTGCTCGAACGAAGAACATGTATTGACGATCATTCCGACCGGAAAGATTGATATTGAAGCATTTATCGTGAATACTCCGGCGAAATAGCCGCTCCGATTTTTTGAAGAGGAGAGAGGATCTCCTCTCCGATTGACCACTGAATAGGAAAGGATGAAATTGTGCCGCGAAGAAAGTTGTTTTCTCTTTTATTGACCTTGATCGGTTTTTTTGCGTTCTCTATCCTGATAGTCGAAAATGTATCTGCGGAAAGGGCCCTCATTGTCGGCGACAGTATTACCGGACATTCGATGAATCTGAAATGCGGATATATTCACGAGATCCGGCGGACCCTTGCGGAAAATAAAATCACCGATCTCGAAGTGATTCCCTTCGGCGGAAGCGGACAAAGGGTTGAAAGCTGGATCGGCATTCTGAAAAGATCGGAAAAGGACCGCCAGCAGCTCGATATCAAAGGGATTTTTGTAAAAGATGAACTCGATAAAAAAGCGGATACGATTGTGATCTTTCTCGGAATGAACGACGCGCTTTGTCCGACTGTCCGGTTTACCGATGAAAGTTTTCGAAAATGGAAAACGGATTATCAGACCCTGATCGATGGATTGAAAGCACGAACCGACTTTAAAAAACTGATCCTTTGTCCGCCGACCATGCTGACGGAAAATCCGTATTCCGCGCAAAATCTTTTAATGGATCGGATGGGCGATGTGCTCAAGGAGATCGCAAAAGAGAACAACGCGGTTCTTTGTGATTTGCGCGGAATTATAAAGAAGCACTTTCTGAATGCCCGGCTTGCGGATAAGAATTTCTTTTTTACACCCGACTCCGTTCATCCGCGCGATGCGGGCCATTCTCTGATCGCTTGGGCCCTCCTCCGATCGCTGAACAGGGAACAGATCGCGGAAAAGTATTATGAAGAGCATATCCCGGAAATTCTGAAGAATTTCAGTGCGCCGGGAATGAGTCTTTTCGTTGTAAACAGTGATCGGCCGGATACGGTCCTCGTTCGCGGACATTTGCGCGGGGAGAAGAAAGATCGGATCAAAGTCGATCCTCCTGCCGGAATGCGAACGGAACGGATCATTGCGAAAGAAGGGGATGAGTTCGAGATCCTTCTTTCCGGACATTCTTCTGAATTGCGGTCCGAATTGACCGTATCGGCGGGCGGGATTCGAAGATCCGTCGATCTGATCGCTCCCTTTTTCGTCACAACTCCTTTCTCCGGACAGATCTTTTCCGATCCGGGCAAATTCGATTGGGATCGCGAAAAGACGGAAATCGATCTTGATATTCTTGCCGGAAAAAATCCGTTGAAATCGAAAATGGCGGGAAAGCCTGTTTCATGGATCGAAGTTCGTCCGAATGCAAACGAAACGGGCAGATCCGATCCGAACACGGTTGATTTCGCTTCTGTTGCCGATATGTACCAATATGATAAGGGCTATCTTGTCCGGAAGATCGATTCCCCCAAAGAGCAGAAAGCTGTCCTTAAGATCAATCCGCGCGGATTCAGTACAACCGTATTTTCCGTAATTTATTTGAACGGAAAAGAGATCTGGCGTGGTGCGGTTTCTCCCCGGCTTCCCAAGCATTCGGATGAAGTGATCGTCGATCTTAAACAGGGAAAAAATGTCCTTGCCGCACGTGTCAATCATACGCAATGGCAATGGGCAATTTCCCTCGAACTTGACGCCGAAGGTTTGAAATACTGATCTGTGTATTTGTATTATAAATTCGGGCATTTTCGATAGAGTGTTTAATACCCGGAATGGATTTGTGCAGACTGTAATTTAAAGTTGTTTTGTGAGCGGAAAATCCGATGTCGATAGAAGATATCTCCAAAAATTTTCCGTGAACAGTCAACCTGTTTTTCAAAGGATTATGTATGTCAGTATTTCAGCGGTTCGTTTTAATGATCTGGTTGCTGGCCGCGCCGATTGCCGTTTTCGCACAAGATCCGAAATGTCCGATTCCCGGCGATTGGAAGTTCGTTCCGGAATTCAGCGACGAGTTCAACGGATCAAAACTGGATCCCGGCAAATGGGACCCGTTCAATCCAAGTTGGAAGGGACGTGCGCCCGGCTGGTTTTCCAGGGAGAATGTCGCCGTCAAAGACGGATCGCTTCAGCTGACCGCGCGAGTGGAACATGTTCCGAATATTCCGAAACGGTATCATACCTTTACAACGGCGGCGGTTAAGAGCAAAGAACGAGTCTGCTATGGATATTTTGAGGTCCGATTTCGGCCGATGAATTCGAAGGCGTCGAGTTCCTTTTGGTTTTACGCCTCGGATCAGGACCTTTGGACGGAGATTGATGTCTTTGAACTTTGCGGTGCTCACCCGTCAATGGGATCAACCTTCTATATGAACGTTCATGTTTTTATTACGCCGGAAGACGGTAAAAAGCATTGGAACAAGGGAAGCGAATGGGTCGCGCCTTATCGATTTGCCGACGATTATCATGTCGCCGGTCTTCTTTGGACGAAAGATAAAATCGAATGGTTTGTCGACGGTGTTTCCCGTTTTTCATTAAAAAATACGCATTGGCACCAGAAACTCAATGTCAATTTTGACAGTGAAACAATGCCTAAATGGTTTGGACTTCCCGAACCCGCGGAGCTGCCGTCCACCTTTTATATTGATTATATTCGATGCTGGAAAACACGGTAATACTTTCCATAAAATATAAAAAGATAAACTCCCATTACCCCGGGGAAGCGGAAAAAAGCAATGTTTTTTGTGTGCGGTTGGAACCCGAGCGCTGGGATGGTGCCGTCTCGGCCACCCGGCGGCAACGCCGCCGCTCTGTGAAAGGGTAAAAATCTCTAAAAAAGATAATCTCCTATTAAACCGGGGAAGCAGAGAAAAGCAATGTTTTCAGGGACGGCTTTGCGTGATCAATTTAAAATATTTCGACTTAACAAGGTCGGAATCACAAAAGGCTCTCCGTGTCTCCGAGTCTCCGTGTGATACAAAACAATGAATCGGAACAGACTTTGAAATGGCGATTAACGCTATTTGAATACATTAGAGTAGACAATGTCTATTTAAAGGGAATAATCTCACGCACATTTTATGATTTCACGCTGGATATTGCACACTGCGAATTGCATTTTAAAATGGGTGCAGTCTTGATTTACGTTAAAATAGACAAGACTCAGGTAAATATTTTGTAAAAATGATAAAATTGGGCTTGATTAAAAGTTCCTTTTAGTGAAAATTTAGTAAGTTTACAAAAATATGCTTTTTCAAATTTAAAAGGAAAACAATGCGAATCGATCATATAGCGCTTTACGTTAAGGATTTGGAAAGAACGCGAGAATTTTTCCAATCCTATTTTCAAGCTCGATCCAACAATGGATACCGCAATCCCAAGTCAGGATTACGAACTTATTTTCTGACTTTTGAGGATGGAACCCGCTTGGAAATCATGACACGTTCTGACTTGGAAGATCCGGAAAAATCGGAGTTTCGGACCGGGTATATTCATCTTGCTTTTTCACTGGGAAGTTCGGAGGCGGTCGATTCAATAACCAAACGACTTGCCGACGACGGTTTTACCGTTCTCAGCGGTCCGCGAACAACGGGAGACGGCTATTACGAAAGCTGCGTTCTCGGTCCGGAAGGCAACATACTTGAACTGACCGTTTAACTGCAATGAAGAAAGAACGATAGCGACGAA
>JAUNSU010000034.1 GCA_030539035.1 Planctomycetia bacterium | reverse complement strand
CGCTAATCACTAATCACTAATCACTAAACACTAAACACTATTTTTACTTGCTTTTCAGGTCCAGATCATAGGTGTTTTTCCCCTCTTTTATTTCGACCGTATAGATCGGCCGACTGTCGTCCTGGAATTTTTTCGGAACCTTGAAATCTTTAAGATTCTCCGGCGGTTTCTCCATAGGTGCGATTTCCGGAGGGAGCACCGTTACCGTGTACTTGCCGACCCGTATCTGATCTTTCAGAATCTCGTATTTTCCGGTCGAATCAATATCGGCCGAAGCGCGAACGCCCATGTCCGTATTGATAAAGTTCACCTGGCCGAGCGGAACAGGTACCCCGTCGAGCTTTACCGTTCCGGTAATCGTTCCCGACGGCGGTTTGGCCGGTCCGCAGCCCAACGGAAGAGAAAGAAACACAAGAAGCAATGCGCCCAGCAGAATTGATCTGATTCTCATATTTTGTGCCCCTTTTTATAATTCAATCGTAAGTCCATCATCGGCAACGGCCAGTTTTCTTAAAAGCAGAAATTCGATCGTTTCCGAGAGAAAATGGACACTTCCGTCCGCAAAGCAGCTGTTGACCCCGCCCGCATGATTGGAGGAAAGCGGCGTGCAGGTCTTATAGACGGAATCTATCGGATTTCCCACTGTTGACGGATTGATCCCGGATGCGATCACGGTAATCCCAGGCGTCCAAAGGGAACCGGAACACGATCCGGACGCGTCCGTTGCTCCCGCTTCCAAAAGTTTTCGAACGGTCACATTTTCCCATTTAAATGTTGTTTCCCCTGTTGCTGGAGCGGCCATCGAACATCCTCCGTTCCAGGAGCCAAAGGTATTGGCCCGAATGTATTTTCGACTTGTTGTCAGCAAGGCAGACTGTTCACTGAAAGCCATGATGTTCGATGTTCCGTCAAGAGCATCGTTCATGTTTTTATACTCATTGATTGTAAACAGAGCAACACTGGTCATATAAGAATAGCTCACTCGAACAACAACAGGCCGATTCGCCGGATCAGGATAAGCCCCGGCAATCCCGACATAATCGACCAACTGGAACTGCGTATTTTTATTATAGGTGTCTTTAATTGGATTTGAAAAAGGCTCCACTTCATCAGAAGGACAATCATAGCAGGGAACCGATTTTCGGTGAAGAGCTTTAAAATTGACATGGGTCGGGCTGGTTTGCAAAGAACCGGCGGAAATCTTTTGTTTAAGATCAAGCGACTGAAAAAGCGAGGCTTGTTCAATGAAGGGAAGAATGAACACACGCCAGTTACTGCACGGTTCAGCCCAAGAGCTTGTTGCTCCATTGCGCACTTGGCAACCGACCATAAAGCTTTTATGGGAATCGTGATAATTATGCAATCCGATCCCGATCTGTTTGAGATTATTCGTACACTGCATTCGCCGGGCCGCTTCCCGTGCTGCCTGAACAGCGGGCAAAAGAAGTCCGATCAAGATTCCAATAATCGCGATTACGACCAAAAGTTCGACAAGAGTAAATCCGCAGGCTTTGAAAAAGCGATTTAATAAATTGCTATTTTCTCCCCCCCAGTTTGACATTTTCTCTGGGCTTTCATGCTTTTTTCTCCATTTAAAGAGTTTTCGAATTCAAAAATTGAAAGTAAACGAACAGTTTTCTAATATTCTAATTGATTTAAAAGGGAATGTCAAGAAAGAAATCGAGGCTTTCAAAAAAATCGCGGATCTTTTCTTTTATCAGCCCCGAATTTTATATTGATTTTATTCGCGGTTCCAAACAAAAATATTTTTTTCAGGAGACGGCAAAAATTCCGATCTCCGCTGGAGGATAGGACCGGCGCTTTGAGGGAAGAAGCGGAACGCCCAGCAGATCAAAATCGAATCGTTCGTCCGCTTCGATCACAAAAAGAGACTCCTTCGGGGCCGCTTTCCGGAATTTTTCTATCAGATCAAGCATCTCCTCCTGCCGATCCAGATAAAAATCATAAGGCGGAGAACAAAAGACCAACCAGGGAACCTCGTGCGGGATTCGATCTGCGAGATTTTTTTCTTCCCTCGCAAAAAAGAAAATATCCGTTGTGATCAGATCAATTTTTTGGCCGAATCCCGCCTCTTTTTCCTCAAGCGCGGCAATATTGTCCCTGATGATTCGCGCGGAGGGGAAATGGATCTCGATCATCGTTCCCGACGCCGCGCCCCGGCTGATCGCTTCAAATGTCAACGCTCCTGTTCCCGCAAACAGATCGACGGCATGAAGCCCCTTGGCCGCCGTTCCGATCAGATTGAAAACGGATTCCCGGACACGATCCTTCATTGGACGTACCCGATTGTCGCCGCCGTATTTCAATCGGGAACCGCGCAATCGCCCGCCAATGATCCGCAGTCCGGCGGAAGAGCCCCGTTCGCCCGGTTCACTTCCGACATTTCGGCCCGCCTTGCCCCGTTGTACGGAAGGAAGTGGAAGATCTTTCGGAGCGTCTTCTTTCAGCTTCTTTCTTTTGGAAGGGGTCTTTTTTTCACCTTCCCTTTCGCCGGGAGAGAGAAGTTCCTGGGCCTCTTTATAATACCGGAGGAAATCTTCGCTTGCCAAAAACCGTTTTCGGACAAGCTGGCCTTCGATCTCGCGGAGACGAGCCTTGTCTGAAGGGGAAAGATTCGCACGGGTCCCGAGGAGATCCGTTTTATCGCCCTTTCCGATTACGTAGACGTCGGAATAGGAAAGTTTACCGGCGATCTGCTCCGAAGAGTCGTCGGAATCGGAGTCGGCCGGACGCTTGTCCGATTTTTTATCGCGTGCGGAACGAAAGGAAAAGGTGTCCTTGTTCCATTCTTTTTTTCTTTTTTTCATGAAATGATCCTCTGCGGAATCCGGAACAATTCCCGAAAGATCGTTTAAAATTCGGAGGAATTGATTTCGGGGACTTGCGGCTTCCGCTTTTTTATTTTATAATGGTGGTGGAGATTCTCCTTAGAGTATAGCAGGGGTTTCAAGACTAACAATAAAGGCAAGAGAATAATTATGAAGAAAAACAGATTTTTTTGTTGGATCCTTTTTTTGGGACTTACCGTAATTCCCGCTCTGGGCCAGGAAAAACCGGCCGAAAAAGCGGCTCCCGCAGGAGCTTCCGCCGGATCGGTTCCTCAGACAGCGGAACGAAAAGCGTTCGACGAAAAATTGACGGAATATAAGGGGTATCTGAAAACCCTCCGATCTCTTAAAGCGGAATATCAGACGGCAACTCCGCAGCAAAAGGATAAAATAATCGCGGAATTCAATCCGCTGGTGGAAAAAACGGACAAGATCCAGAAGGACCTTGTTCCGCTTGCCCTTTCCGCATGGAAGGTTTCCAAGGGAGAGGATCCCGAACTGGCGCAGTTCCTTTTTGCGATGCTCCAGTGGATCACCGTTGCGAAAGAAGATTATGAGACAGCGTATTCGATCGCGAAAGTTCTGTGTGAATCGCCGCTTCCCGCCGGTTTGGAAGTTCTTTACGCCTACGCCGCTTACGCCGCGTTCAACGTAATGGAACTTGAGGATGCGGAAAAATGGTTTAAGGAAGCCGACGCGAAAGGAGCCGTGGAAAAGGCGGATCCGAAGAACGAGCTCCGGATCCGCGTGATGCTGCAGCAGGCGCTTCCGATGTACAAGAAGTACTGGCCGGAAGAAAAAGCGCTTCGGGAAAAGCAGGCGAAAGAGGATCTTCCCCTTGTTCGTCTTAAAACAACCAAAGGAGATATTGTTCTTGAATTATTCAAGGATGAAGCCCCCAACGCGGTGGGGAATTTTTTGACCCTGGTCGATAAAGGATTTTATAAGGATGTTCCCTTCCATCGGGTTCTTCCTTACTTTATGGCGCAGGGGGGCGATCCGACCGGATCGGGAGCAGGAGGTCCCGGCTATTGCATTCCGTGTGAATGCCGGCAGGAGAACGCGCGCAAACATTTTCGCGGATCGATCAGTATGGCCCATGCGGGTCCGGATACAGGGGGATCGCAGTTCTTCCTCACATTTGTTCCGACCTTTTTCCTGAACAATCAGCATACGGTTTTCGGACGGGTCGTCGAAGGTATGAACGTTCTCTCCGAACTGCAGCGGATCGATCCGGAAGGGGAGAATCTTCCCGCGCCGGATAAAATTCTGGATGCCAAGATCGAACGGGGAAAGCCGTTTTCGTTCAAAAAGCTGCCTTCCCGATAAAAAGGGATAGACATCATCCCGCCTGGCCGATATAATACTTATAAAGCAGACTGAAAGGATAAATTGATATGAGCACGGAAGAAAAACGAACACGCATTCTCATTATCGACGACGATATTGAGATCGGCGATTCGATGAAATTCGCTCTGGAAGCAACGGGATTCGAAGTTCTGATCGCCCGGAACGGAAGCGCCGGACTGGCTCTTGCGGAACGGGAACATCCCGATCTTATTGTACTGGATATGATGATGCCGAAGAGAAGCGGTTTTCTTGTTCTGGAAACGCTGCGCCAGCATGATCGCAATCCGACCCGGATTATTATGGTAACCGCGAACGAAGGGAGCCGGCATCGCGCTTACGCCGAACAGCTCGGAGTCGATGAATATCTTCGCAAGCCGTTCCCGATGGAGCTTTTGATCGCGACAGTGCAAAAAGTCCTCGCAAGATAAGGCGTCGGCGCTTTCGTTTCCGGTATGTTCTCAGGCTGTAAAAATATTTTTTTTTGGAACCACGGATAAACACGGATGAACACGGATGTATTTAATATAAGATTCGGGAGCCGATCTTTTTGATGAAAACGTGTTTTCAGCAAAAAAAGTATCCGTGAAAATCCGTGAAATTTGCGGTTTTAAAATCGGTTATTACAGTTTGAGTAATATTGTGAACGGTTTTCCGCGGGGAAAAGGATTGATGGAAGGAAAGGAGGAGATATGGGCAAGAAGAATCATTATGAAGCGGCATTTGAAAACTTTCTGCGCAATTCAGGAATCCCGTATCTCTCCAACCGGCAGGAGTTCCGTAATCCGTTGGAAGACGGATCCTCGCTGAAGAATTTTGATTTTATCGTATCGGATCCGCACGGGAGCAATTGGATCGTTGATGTGAAGGGGCGTCTGTTTCCGGGCGGGCAGAACGGCCGCCGGTTCTGGAAGCATTGGACGACGGGAGAAGATCTTTCCGGACTTCTCAAGTGGGAATCGTATCTTGGTGATCGTTTTCGCGCGGTATTCGTCTTTGCCTATCTGATCAACGGAGATCGGTCTCCTCTTCCGGAAGATCGGCTTTTTCTCTGGAAGAAACGGTTTTACGCGTTTTTAGCGGTTCCGCTTCATGATTATATTGCCTGGGCGCGGCTGATTTCGCCCCGTTGGCAAACATTTGAAATGCCTGTCCGCACCTTTCGGGATCTTGCGCGTCCTTTTGATGAATTTTTGCGAACGGCTTAGAGATCGCTTTCCGGATTCCTTTCAGATTGGGAAAACGTTTGCGATCGGGAAATCATGGATTTGAAATACGTTTTTTTAATAGGGATTCTGCTTTTCGCGGATCCGTTTTTTTTACGGAGCGCGGAGCCGGAATCGATGCGGGTCGCGGTTCTCTGTCCGCCGGAATACCGGGAAGCACTCCGTCCCTGGATCGCGTACCGGCAGCAGGCGGGATATCGGATCCATCTGCTCAATGAACCGGATCCGAGCTTCCCGATTGAGGAAAAGTCCCTGCTTTTACCTGCGGAGCGATCGGAAATGCCGCTTCGGATCCGCCGTAAAATTCGGGAATTGAACGCCCGGGCTCCCTTGAAAGCGATTCTGATTGTCGGCGATGCGTTTCCGCTTGAGGAGCGGGAGATCAGCCGGATCATTCCTTCTCCGCGAGTTTCCGGCGCGATCATTTCCCATTTCGGATCGGAAGATCATATTGCGTCCGATTCCTGGTATGCGGATCTTGACGGTGACGGTCTTCCCGAACTCTCGGTCGGCCGGATCCCGGCCCGCAGTCCGGAGGAATTAAAGGGAGTGATCGAGAAGATCATTGCTTATGAAACGCAAGTTCCCGCGGGCACTTGGCAGCGAAGAATTCCGATTGTCGCCGGGATTGGCGGAATGGGAGCGATCGCGGATCAGGCGATTAATTCACTGGTTCGTAAGATCTTTACCGATCTGCTTCCGGGCGGATATGTTTCTCCCTTTACGCAGGCGAACTGGAAGAGTTCTTTCTGCCCGGCCCCTTCCCGATTTCGCGATACGGTGATTTCCCGGATCAATGAAGGAGCCCTTTTTTGGGTTTATATGGGACATGGATTTCATCAGGGACTTGATCTTCTTCGAACGCCTGATGGCGATTATCCGATTTTGAATGAAGAGGACATCGATCTTTTGAACTGTTCCGCCGGACCGCCGATCCTTCTTTTTTTTGCGTGCTATACGGGAGCCCTTGACGCGTATGATGAATCGATTGCGGAGAAAATCGCGCTTTCCCCGAAAGGACCGATTGCTGTATTGGCGGCGAGCCGGATCTCAATGCCTTACGGGCTTTCGGTTTTGGGGGTGGAACTGCTCGATACCGCTTTTGCGAAAGAGGTTCCCCGAACGCTGGGGGATATCGTTCGCGATGCGAAGCGTAAGATGGTCCCGTTGGAAATGGAGAAAACGGATCTTTCGGTGCGGGAGGAGCTGCGCGGGATCCTTGATCAGTCGGCGCGCATACTGGATCCGTCCGGACGGAGGCTGGATCTGCAGCTCATGGAACATCTTCATTCGGTCAATTTGCTGGGGGACCCCTTACTTCAAGTCCGTTTTCCGGGCAAAATAGAAGAGATTACCGCGCCGGAGATCACGCGGTCGGGATCGAAGATCGAGGTTCGGGGACGAATTGATCCGGATCCGGAATGGTCCGGGATCGGAAAGCCGGATTCGGAAGAGGAAGTTCGGGCGGAATTGGCTCTTCCGCGGGGACGAGTGGGATACAGAAAGAAACCCCGGCAGGAATTTTCCTCTGATTTGAAAACAGAGCAGGAATATCAGCGGATCTATGAGGCCGCCAATCGGCTGGAGCATTCCCGGGGATTGGGAAAGCTGTCCGGGAAAGACTTTACGATTCCGTTGGAAATCCCGGAAAATGTTTCCGGGTCTTATATTATTCGGATATTTGTCAAAAAGAACGGCCGGGTTTATATCGGATCGAAAAAACTGATTGTCCGGCCTTACGATTCGAGCCGTCAACCCCCTTCCGGGGAAACCATGGAGAAAGAGAATGAATTATTTAACTGATTTGACAGAAGAAACGATTTCCGATTTTCGAAAGCGATACGGATCGGAGCCGGAAACAGTCGTTGCCGCCCCGGGCCGGGTCAATCTGATCGGCGAACATACCGATTACAACGACGGTTTTGTCTTTCCGATGGCGATTGAGCGATACACGGTGATCGCGGCCGGTCCCGGGAAAGAGAGCGGAAGTGCGCCGCGCCGGGGAATCGTTTATTCCGGCAATATGAATGAAGAAGCGGAAGTTCTTCTGGAAGGGGCGATCGCACCGGAAAAGGAAGTAAAATGGTATTCCTATATCCAGGGAACGATCGCCGGATGTCTGGAAAAAGGATTGAATCCTCCCGCATTTCAGGCGGTTCTTCATTCGAATGTTCCGCTGGGAGGAGGCCTTTCCAGCAGTGCGTCGCTGGAGGTTGCAACGGCGACCCTGATGGAAACGATCTCGAAGAAAAAACTCGATCCGGTCGAAAAAGCGCTTTTATGCCAAAAAGCGGAACATGAATACGCGGGAATGCCTTGCGGAATTATGGATCAGTTTATCTCCGCGATGGGAGAAAAAGGGAAAGCAATGCTTTTGGATTGCCGATCCCGGGTTCCGAAGATGATCCCTCTTGAAAATCCGGAGATCCTGATCATGATCACCAACAGCAACGTCAAGCATAAATTGACCGGAAGTGAATATCCGGAACGGCGCCGGAGCTGCGAACAGGCCGCGGCGATTATGGGCGTTGCCAAACTTCGGGACGCTTCCCTTGATCTGCTCGAAAAATATCGGGCGGATCTGCAAAAAGGGGATGGACTTCTTTATCGGCGCGCGCACCATGTGATTACGGAAGACGATCGGACGGTGAATATGGCCGAGGCCCTGGTGCGGGAAGATTGGGATGCGGTCGGTTCCCTGATGTTCGCGAGCCATCATTCCCTTCAATACGATTTTGAAGTGAGTTGTCCGGAGATCGATATTCTGGTCGATATTGCCCGATCACTTACAGGAGCGGGCGGCGTGATCGGATCACGGATCACCGGCGGCGGATTCGGAGGATGTTCCGTTTCCCTGGTTCGCGCGGACAAGTTCGAAAGTGTTCAGCGATGTTTTGAAGAAGAATATTACAAAAAAACGGGAATCAAGCCGACGATTTTTGCGACCCGTCCCGCTCAGGGAGCTGCGGTGATCCGCTCTTGATGTTTGCGGCTGCGGACGATTCCCCGATGATATTTCAGACTGCTTTTGCGATTCGCAAAAGAGATCGGAGAAAGAAAATGGAAACCAGTTTATTTGAGACGTTTGCCCCGCTGATTTTGATGATCGTTTTCGGCGTTCTGATTTTTGGCTTTTTTTTCGCGGCGCTTGGACTCAAGCGGCTTTTCGGAAAGAAAGTGAAAAGACAATGTGCTTGCGCGATGTCGAGAGAGATCATTAAAAAATTTGAGGAACGGGACAAGAACGCGCGGGAAGCGGCGCGCTATTCTCCCTCGACGGTGGATCCGAAAGATCTTCCGATCATAAAATAAGGAGGAACGAGGAAACCGATGTGGAAATATGATGAAAACGGAAACTGGATATTGGTTGCCGATGCACGGGAAGAGAATCCCCGCTCGGAACCGTATTATCCGCCCTTGCAGAAAGAGAATTCAGCTCCTTTCGTTTTCGCAAAAGGTTCCTATGAGGAGCATGATCAGGCACCTCGTGTCCCGTCGGAATTTGCCCGCTGGAAAAAGCCGCTGATCTTTTATCTGCTGACGTGGTTGTCGACGACCTGGATCGGATCGATGATGTATGGAAGCGGAACATTTTTGAGCGGCCTTTGGTTTTCCGTTCCCTTGATGATCATACTTACCGCGCATGAGCTGGGACATTATTTTCAATCGAGGCGGTATCGGGTCGGCTGTTCCCCGCCGCTTTTTATTCCGGTTCCCCTCCCCCCTTTTGGGACTTTCGGCGCGGTGATTCGGATGGATGCGCGTATTCCGAATGTCAAGGCTCTTTATGATATCGGGATATCGGGTCCGCTGGCGGGACTTGTTCCGACGCTTGTTTTTATGATTATCGGAATCGCGCTTTCTTCGGTGGAGATCATTTCGCTGTCGGGGGGATCCCTGATTTTCGGCGAACCGCTTTTATTTCGGTGGGTATCGATGCTCTTCTTTGATCGTTCGATTCCCGGAACGGATCTGATCCTTCATCCGATCGGAATGGCCGCGTGGACCGGTCTGTTTATTACGTCCCTTAATCTCTTTCCGATGGGGCAGCTGGACGGCGGACATGTTTTTTACGCGCTTTTGAAGCGGAAGGCGGCTTGGTGTTCCCTGATCCTTTTTTCCTTGATCGTTTTTCTGGTGATCTTTTATGAACAGTGGAACTGGTCCCTGATGATCCTTCTGGTGATGTTTTTCGGAATAGAACATCCGCCAACGTGCGATGATTCGGTTGCGCTTGGACTTCCCCGCAAGGTTCTGGGCTGGCTGACGCTTGCTTTCATATTGATCGGATTTACTCCGAACCCGATTTCCGAACAGGCGGCGCCCCCTAAAAAAGAAGCTCCGCGTTCGAAAACCATCTATTCGATTCGGGAAAATCCCGAATATCCTGTTTTCTCTTTTTGCGGGAGCGAAAGGGGGACTGATGAACGTTTTTAGATTGGGAACGCGCGGAAGCGCATTGGCTCTTTGGCAAGCGAATTATGTAAAATCCGCTCTGGAAAAACAGGGGATCTCCGTTGAACTGAAGATCATTCAAACACATGGGGACCGAAGCCGAAATGCGCCGATCATGAATTTGGGGGCGCAGGGAGTCTTCACCAAAGAGATCCAGCGGGCCCTGCTCCAGGGAGAGATCGACGGGGCGGTTCACAGTCTGAAAGATCTTCCGACAGAGCCGGTTCCCGGCCTTTTGCTGGCCTCTGTTCCTGTCCGGGAAGAGGTTCGGGACGTTCTGGTCAGCAATAAAGTGAAAACAATTGAGGAACTTGCGGCGGGCGATCGGATCGGGACCGGAAGTTTACGCCGTAAAACGCAGCTTCTTTATCATCTTCCGCAGGGAATTATTATTGAGGATATTCGGGGGAATGTGGAAACACGTCTTCGCAAGCTGGATCAGGGAGATTATGATGCCCTCGTTCTTGCCGCCGCCGGACTGATCCGGCTTGGTCAACGGGATCGAATCGCGTCGTATCTTCCGGTCTCCCGTTTTTTGCCCGCCGTCGGACAGGGGGCGCTCGGGCTGGAAGCACGATTGGAAGATTCGGAATCGATTCGGATTCTTTCCCTGCTGGATGATCGGAAAACACATTACGCGGTCCTTGCGGAACGGGCTCTTTTGGCAGCGCTTGAAGGGGGCTGCATCGCTCCGATCGGAACACGAACCTGGTGGGAGCAGGACGATTCCAAAGATTTCCTTGGACTTCACGGACGCCTTCTTTCGCCGGACGGGACCCGTCTTTTTGAACATCAGGAGCGATTGGAGATTCGAAAAGCGGAGGATGCCGTTCGATTGGGAGAGGAGACCGCGCAGATTCTTTTGAAGGCGGGCGGTTCCGAAATTGTGGAAGATCTTAAACGGACCCGGGAATTTTCATGAACGCGAGAAGCGAGATTCCCGTTTGGCGGCGCCGGCAAGGCCGAAAAGGTTTTTGCCGCAATGCGTTCTTGTGGGGATTCGGCAATGGACTGGTCAGTACTTCCCTGGTGATCTATATCATTCGATCTTTGAATCCGCCCGCGGGAATCGGACTTGCGATTACCTGGATCATTGCCGCTCCCCGATTGATCGGGATTCTTCGAATTCTTACCCCTGTTCTGATCGATTGGGTCGGAAGCCGGCGCCGTGTTTGCCTGATCGGTTCGATCCTTTCTCCCCTGATCCTTTTGACCCTTCCCCTGTTTTTGCTTTTGGGATTTGATTGGGCGCGGCTTCACTCCGGTTTTACCATGGTGCTGATCGGCGTGATCTGGGGATTGTATCATTTGATCGAGTATTTTTCGACGGTTTCTCTCTGGTCGTGGATGGGAGATTATGTTCCGGACCGGATCCGAGTCCGTTTTCTTGCCCGTAGGGAACGATCCATGATCGCGGGCCAATTTCCGGGAATGCTTGCCGCCGGACTTTATACATGGGCCCGTCTTGCATTTGGGGTTCTTCCGGAAGACCGTTGGCAGATCTATCTTCTTCCGGCCTTTTGCGGGATCTTTTCCCTGATCGCGGCCGCGTTCCCGCTTTGGAATATTGCGGATGTTCCCTGGAAACGGATCTCGGGGCTGAAAGAGCGCATTCTGGATCTGATCGCGCCATTGCGTTCGAAATCTTTTCGGGCCCTGATTCTGTTCGGCGCATGGATTCAGATCGCCAACGGATTGACGCAGGGACCTCAGTCGGTCTTTCAGATGAATGTTCTCGGAATTACCATGTTGACCGCGCTCGCCTTGCAATCATGGACCCGGATCGGACAAATGCTCTTTGCGGGAAGCGCAGGCCGGTTGCTTGCCCGATTCGATCAAAAGAAGATCATGGGAATCTCTCTGTTTTTGACCGCGGCGGGCCCTCTCTTTTACTTTATCGCGGATCGAAATTCATGGTATCTCGTTTTTGCATCGGCGACATTATGGATCGCATGGATCGGGATCAATATCGGAATGAACAATCTGATCCTTTCCCTTGCGCCGGAAGGAGACCGATCCTCCTGGATCGCCGTTTACTTCATTACGGCAACTCTTGCTTTCGGTATTTCCGTACTGATCGGTGGATGGATACTGGATCACTTCGGCAAAGAGATTCTTTCCGTTCCCCGGATCGGCTTTTCGTGCGATTACTGCCGATTTTCATTTTTGTACGGATCCCTGCTCCGATTTCTCGGGATCTTCTTTCTTTGGCGGATCGCATTTAACGTAAACAGTAAATAAAAGATTTTTCTCTTTTTCGGAAGATCAGGGACGGGCGGTTTCCGTGCAGGCGAATTCAAAGGTGAGGACGGTTTTTCCCTCATTCAGGATCTTTGCGTTCATGAACCAGGCGGATCCCATCTTTTCCTTCAGGGAGACTTCAAGGCGAATTGTATTGCCCGGCCGGACAATATTTTTGAACTTGACCTCGTTCATTCGGCCAACGACGGGCATTTTTGATCCCCCTTCCCCGGTATCCTGAAAGGCTTTCGATAAAAAGACCGCGCCCGCCTGCATTGCAGATTCGCAAAGGATCACGCCGGGAACGATCGGCGATCCGGGATAATGTCCCTGAAAAAAGAATTCATCTCCTTTGAAGTGATAGGTGCAGACAATACGGGTCTCCGTCCATTCAAGGACTTCATCGATAAACAGAAATGGAAAACGGTGCGGAATAAATCCTTCGACCGCTTTCCGATCATATTTGGCAGCTTCCATTTTTACTCCGTTCTGGAATCGGATCGGATCCTCTGAAAAATAATCTTTTTACAGAGGAATGATTTTTGAAAAAGAATAGGATGCAAGCGGACTACCGTTCCAAGGGGCTCCATTGAACTCCGTCTTTGAGGTCTTCAAGATCTTCTCCGGACTGCTTGGGGTAATAATAGCCGGTTTGATTGACGGAGTGGAGAGCCTGCCCGGAATTTCTCTGATAAACGGGATTCGTAATACCGGCGCCGACCGAATTTGTTTTTTGCTGTCCTTTTGTACGGGAATCGGGGAGTTGGAGAGAATTACCCGGAAGCGCGCCGGGAATGGGCGGCGATTTCGGCGAGGAGACCGGACGCATGATTCGATCAGGCAGTTCTTCATTATTTTCCGCTCGCATCTTCTGGATCGGAGTTTCCTTTTCCTGGAGCGAGATGTTTTCCGGAGGTGCCGGAGCAACCGGTTTGGACTTTCTGTCCAGATTAGGAGTCGATAATTTCTTTCTTCCCGCCCCGCTTCCAAGTTCGGAACGGAGCTGTTCATTTTCTTCAAGAGCTTTATCCAGCTGATAGCGTGTGCGGTAGACTTCATTTTCCAGAAGCCGGGTCTGATCGATCAAAAGCGCTTCATTGATCGCGTATTGACGCCGGGAAGGTCCGCACCCTGTCGAAAAAAACGGAATCAGAAGGAAAAAAAGAAGGAATCCCAAAATTCTCATGGAACGAATCATTGGCCGTCCGATGCGAAAATTATCCGGTGATCCGCTGGAAACGGAATCTTTCAGCGAATTGGGCTTATCGGTTTTTTCGTGAAATGATCGTTTTGCATCAAAACGGGAAAACAGACAGTATGATTCTGTAAATTCCTTTTTCATTGTAAGCGTCCCTGCTTGTGCGTTTTGGAGTAATCTTTTGCTGTTGCCGCCGAATCTCATCCTGAAAATCGACGGCAAGAGATTACTCCGCAAATGTAAATCCGTTTATTTTTTGATCTGGTCAATCACTTGATCGATCAGATGATATTCACACGCCTGCTGTGCGGACATGAAATTGTCCCGATCGGTGTCTTTCTCGATTTTTTCGAGAGATTGTCCGGTATGTTTGATCAGGATATCATTCAGTTTTTTCTTGATCATCGCAAATTCCTTTGCATGGATCAGGATCTCTTCCGCCGTTCCTTCCATTCCGCCCAAAGGCTGATGGATCATGATGCGGGAATTGGGGAGAGCGAACCGTTTCCCGGGAGCTCCTGCGGTCAGCAGCAGTGCGCCCATCGAAGCGCATTGTCCGATGCAGTAGGTTGCGACATCGCATCCGATGTATTGCATCGTATCATAGATCGCAAGGCCCGCGGTAACGCTGCCGCCTGGCGAGTTGATGTAAAGGTGAATATCTTTTTCCGGATCATCCGAATGGAGGAACAGAAGCTGGGCAACGATCGCGTTGGCCAATTCATCGTTCACCTGGGATCCGAGAAAAACGATTCGGTCCTTTAAAAGTCGGCTGTATATGTCCATTGCGCGTTCTTCGCGCCCGGATTTTTCAATTACATAAGGAATAAGCGGCACTTTGATCTTCCTGTTTATAAAAAATTAAAGGTGGATTTGTTTACAAAATCAACGAAAAAGGATTATTATTCCCCATCCTGTTTTTCCTGGGGACGCTTGAGAATATCGTCGACAATACCGTATTCTTTCGCCCCTTCACCGGTAAGATAAAAGTCCCGTCCGGTATCTTCGGCGATTTTCTCAATCGGTTTTCCGGTATGCTGGGCAAGAATTTCATTTAAAACGGCCCGATCTTTAAGGATCTGATCCGCCTGGATCTCAATATCCGAGACCTGTCCTTCAACGCTTCCCCAAGGCTGATGGATCATGATTTTGGAATGAGGAAGGGCGAATCGTTTTTCTTTTGTCCCGCCGGCCAAAAGGATCGCACCGCCGCTTGCCGCCAATCCGACGCAATAAGTCGCGATCGGACAGGTAAGGATCTGCATGGTATCGTAAATCGCAAGGGTTGCCGATACGCTTCCGCCGGGAGAATTGATATAAAAATGAATGTCTTTTCGACGGTTTTCACTTTGTAAATAGAGTAATTTCATTACCAGCTCATTGGCCGTTTCGTTGGAAATCGCTCCCTGGAGAAAAATGATCCGGTTCTCCAGAAGAAGATCGCCCAATGTCAAGCTCCGTTGACGCTGATAATCCTGATATCCCGCCATCTGGGGATCCATAAGCGGAATTCGATGTCCGTCCATCATTTGTTCTATCCTTCCTCTATATTCATGAGTTCAGTCGGTCGGAAAACCCATTGATCTTAAAAATCGATCTTTTCCGATTTTACCGCACTCTCATTATACGCCTAATTTCAGAAACAGGAAGATTGTCCTTTTTTTTTATGGAAAAAGCAAGGCTGATTTCGCCTCTTTAGGGAAATATTTGGGAAAAAAAGAAGAAAACGCGTCCTTTTTTGTCGAATCAGGAATTCTCTGGCGCGGTTTTATGAGAAAATATTAAAATAGGTAAGATGTTGCAAAGTAAATAAAGAAGAGGCCGATGATAAAAAGGGTAATGTTCATTATCTGGTGAACAAACAGAAATATTCCCGAATCATA
Organism: Planctomycetia bacterium; assembly: GCA_030539035.1. Taxonomy (GTDB): domain Bacteria; phylum Planctomycetota; class Planctomycetia; order Pirellulales; family Thermoguttaceae; genus JAUNBG01. The sequence continues at coordinate 20,206 of JAUNSU010000034.1, read as the reverse complement.
AGCCGGTTCGTTTGTCTCCTTTTTTCTCCGGATATTGAAGAGGAAAAAAAGCCTTTTCCAGAAAGAGGTTTTCTTTTGCAATTCGTGAACGGGTTTTTTCTGTGATAAAAAGCGTTCATGAAATACGAGGGAAACCCGAAAGACAAAGGATTCAGTAATGATTTTCGTGAAAAAGAAGAGGAATGGCGAAAAATAAATCATAGATCGGCTTCCCAAATGCAGGAGCAATGGAGCATCGATCAGCAAGGGATAAAGATAAAACGCGGGACGGACAAGCTCGTTCATCATTGCTTTCTTTAATGTGGAATTTTGTTTCCACGCGATTTTTCTCTTTTCTTCGGCGGGAGAATTCCGCGAAGTGATCGGCTGGCTTCTGGAATAGGCGAGATAAATGAGAAAGATTCCGCCGGCCAAAGTGATTAAAGAAACAATATAATTCGGAACGATCTGAAAGAGAACAAGAGCCAAAAGGGCAAGCAATATCCCCGGGATCTGAACAAGCAAAATTTTTCTCATTCGGCTCCATTGCTTAACATCTTCCGGACGATTGAGCAGATAATAAAAGAGCGGTCCAGGCTGCAGACCGCTCCAAATACCTAAAATCAATCCGAAAAAGATCGATCCTGAAATCATGAAATCAAACCGCTGCTTCAGCTGGCGGGATGAATGTCGTTGATCGACCGCCCCAATTTGCGTCCCGACCCGGAAGAAGCCGCCGCTAAACGGCGCCGTCCGGCCGCCTTCGCGCTTTCATCTTGCAAAAAGGAGAGAATCCCCTCTTTTTCCGCTTCTTCTTCATGCGGCATTCCCATCTGGTTGACCGCATCGGAAACCCCTAAAAGGACTGATCGCTTAACACCTTCCCGAATCCACTGAAAAAAATTAAAGTCCATTTCTGAATCCTTTCATTAATGGGAGAATTATTTTTGGATTGAAACATATTCCATTCTATCGTCCAATCCCCCGGCAAATTATAAACAAAAACGAAAGTTCTGATTATCTAAAATGGATAATATAGATAAAAACAGACCAGTGTAATTGTAAAATGATCGATTTATTTCCTTTCTCCGGATCTGTTCAGAATCGGAAAAATGAAGGTTCTTCCGTTTTGCGGTTCTGAAGGATTAAGAGTGCAATACTGGAATCGATATTGATTCGGCTCCATTTTCATGATCACATATCCGGGCGGATCCAGGTTCCATCCGATTCCGGGAACACCGAGTCCGGGAAGGACAATGGAGCGATTGCTCCCTTCGCGGACGATCTGGTAGAATGTGTGGTAATGCCCGCAGATCCATCCTTGAAAATTCGGAAACTGATCATGTTCCGGAAAAACGAATTCCATTTGCATCGGATGATGTCCGCATAAAAAGATCGGTTTTGCCGGATTTTTCTGAAGTTGTTCTTTCAGCCATTGATGCTGTTCCGGGGTAAACCAGCCTTCGTATACATAATAGTTCGGGTATTTTTTATAAAAATCCCTCTCTTTTTGCTTGAAAAACCGATCGAAAGAACCATTGCGATCCCCTTTTTTGGGGGCAAAGGTCTCCATAAGAACGAAATCAACCGCAGGAAGTTCGACCCGATAAGCGCCCCATTTTTCGACGGGAACGATCGATTTTTTTCTTTCTTCCGGAAAGATTGAGTAATAGTTGTCGAAATGATCATGGTTTCCGGGGATATTCCAGTACGGGATCCCCGCATCGGCCAACGGCTTGAGCAGAGATCGATAGATCGAATAGATTTCCTGATCCGTATCAGAAGCGATATCTCCCAGGAATAAAACCGCTGCCGGACGGGGATTCATCGCGAGCATTTTCTGGATGAAAAGACGGAGGTTTTCTTTGGTATCGTATTCGATCAACCATTCGCCCGGCTGCATTTTCGTATAATACCGCTGATGGATCCCTTTCTCTCCTTTTTTTCCGACCCGGAGTTCGACTTTTTTGATCAAGTGCATATCGGAGGCGAACACGACAAGATTTTTATCCGTTTTCGGAGAAATTTTCTCTGAAGATTTCGCCGCTGCCGGCGGATCAGCAGGAAGCGGGACATTTGCGGCGATTCCGTTTACACGAGGGAAAAAGGAGAAAAGGAGAAAAAACAGGAACAGCAAGAGATCCTTTTTCATTTTTTCGGTTCCTCTTTCTTTTTGGGTAAAAGCAGATCCGGAATCGCAACGGCATCGGCAAGGGAATCGCCGAGCAGGACGATCCAATGGTATCCGCTGGTCTGCTTTAAAATTACGAGATCTTCAAAAATCTCTTCAACGGTTCCGTCAAAAGATCCGATCGCAAGCCGATCCCCGATATTGCAAAGGATCGTCCGATTTTCCGTTTCCACTTTCCAGCGGGACTGAAGTTTCTTTTGTCCGGAGTCCGGATCGGAGACTTCCGGCGTTCCTGTTAAAAGAACATGGGAAGCGGCGTCAATTCCCGGCGGGGTATATCGGAACAGTTCTTTTTGCGCAATGGGTAAATACGCGTCGAACGGGCCGGAGGTGAGTCTTCGGAAAGGAACGGTTGTGTTCGGAAGCTGATCCGCAAGCGGCCAGGCGGCTCCGGGATTCGGACGCGCGAGAACCAGTCCCTCAATGATCATGGTAAGAGAAAGAAGTTCGGTGTTTTCCGATGTTTGAAGATCCAGCATGGTGATCCGGTGCAAAAACGGGGTCCAATAAAATTCATACAGAAATCGGTAAAGACGCGGCATCGAGCACTTCGCTTGAAGACGGAACTGGAGAATCCCCATTCCGGATCCCTGCTTGTATTCTCCCTGAGAGATTTCTGTGTCCGAAAAATCGCAGAATTCAGCGAATTGCGTGATCCAGATCTGATATTCCGCTTTCCCGCTGTTTGCGTTTAACGGAAAAGATCGAGTGAACATTTCCCGATTTTGATTGACAAACTGATTCATCGCGAGAAGATTCTGCTTTCCCATCGCGATTTGATCCTGAAGCTGCTTCTTTTGGGCAAGATTTCGCGTCTGAGGATCTTTAAACGCGGATTTCCAGTATCCGGATCCAAAATACCACCCTGTTCCAAGGATCAGCAGGGAGAGAATGATCAGATTTTTTAAATTGTTCATCAGGATCGTTCCTCCTATTTCTTTTGCGGAGACTGGTTGGAGATCTTTTGAATTTCCGGGGGCAATTTCATATAATAAGCGGAGTAAGGACGCCGGATGCAAAAGATCTGGGCACTGAATTCATGGGAAAAACCCCCTTCTTTCAACGGCTGCGGGCCGGGAGAAACGATACTGTGGGACCGGTCAAATGTCAATCCCTGATAGAATTGCTGATAGACCTCCAGAGATCGGATCTTTCCGCTTATAATAAAGACCGGTTTTCCTTTCAGATCCCCGTTGTAAGCGAGCCTTGTAATGATCAGATCGGGCGCATTCGGGATTCGGAGAGTAATGTCCCGTAATTCATCCAGAATGATGATCCCGGACCGATTTTCCCAGTTCCATCCTCCCATCAGAATTTGATGCAAGGGACGAATTGACTGGATCTGAAGCGCAAGAGAATTCCGCTGCTTTTCAAGCTGGGAGATCTCCGTTCTTTGATTTTCCAGAATCTTCTTGTTTGCGCTCCAGCTGTAAATCAGGAAACAGCCAAGAAAAAAGAAAAGGGCAAAAAAGCAAAGGAAATAATTCGGCGGCTTCGGTTTTTCGTGCGGATGAAGAAGATCGATCAGCGGCCGTTCTTTGGCCCTTTCGGCAAGGATCATTCCGATCAAGGGGGCAAATCGTTCCGGTCGATCCGGAAGATCCGTCCGGGCCGTGATCCCTTCGAGCAAAAACGGATGAACAACTTCAAGGGTGATCTCCTGATCCCGCAGTTTTTTCTCAAGAAGATGATAAAATTTTTCAGACGGATTTTGCGGCGCGGATCCTTCCTGATTCTCTTCGCTTTTTTCTGCTCCGGCTTCCTCTTCTTCCGCTTTGTTTTCGGGAAGTCGGGAAGGTCGGTTTTCACCGAAAAGAACGACGCGGTCGATCGGAGTGGGACGATCGACAGAATAGATCGTAATGGTTCGAATCAGTTCCGCGTAAAGTCGATTCAAACGGGAATCGTCTGTTCCGGATTCTGATTCCGGGAGAGTCGTTTTAAACGACCGGAGAGCGGCGGCTTTTCCCTGATCCCAAAGGAGCAAATTGACTTCATCAGGTCCTTCCTGAACGATCAGAAAAGGTTTTTCCTGTCCGGAATCTTCATCGGGAAGGGGAAGAATTTTATTGGATCTTGCGAATTCCGCGATTGCGGTTGCCCGAAGTTCCATTTTCTTGGCGCGCCGGCCCGCCGCGGAGAGTATGGATCGAAGTTCCTTCAATCGAATCCTCGTAATGGATACCGACATGATCGGAAGTCCTTCATCCGGATTTTTCGGCTGCAAAACGAGAAAATCGAGCGGCTGCCCTTCAATATAAGTCGCCGAATCACGGAGGACCTGATTTTTCACCAGATCAGGAAGTTCGGATTCGGACATGTTGGGGAGATTTAAAAACTGAATTTCCGTATCACTTCGCTGAAGCGCCAGCAGAAGGGGAAAAGATCCCATCTGATTTTGCCGGAGAAGCGTTTTCAGAATGGGGGCGGGATCATTTTGCGCCGGCGCGGAAACGACTGCTTCCGATTCGGATTTCTTAGAATCAATCGACACTTCAGAATCAATTGAACCTTCAGGATCATCGTGATCTTCCGGGTTCTCTGAATCCTTTTCGGAAAGTTCTTTGGGGATGGGCAGCGATCCCCATTTCAATACGGAAAGGGTTTCCCGGGAAAGATCCCCCAGTAAAAACCGGACCTCTTCCTGATCCCAATCGACAGCCAGTAAACGCGTCATAAATCAAGTCCTTTCCTGATAGAACTATCGGCCTCTTTCAAAGCCGGGAGGGATCGGTGGAGTTCCGGCGGGACGCGATGGAATTTCCGGAGCGGGAAGCGGAGTACCGGACAGTTTTTTCAAAGGACGAAGGATCCGTTCTGTATGATGGACAAGGTCCGTAATTCTTTGCGCAATTCGGTTGTTGATCAGTGCGAAAGCGACCAGGGTCGGGATTGCAACCACAAGTCCATCGACAGTGGTTACCAGGGCAAAATAGATGCCTTGGGCAAGATTGCGCCCCAACCCATCCGACACGGCCAATTCTCCAAAAGCGATTACCATTCCGATTACCGTTCCGAGGAGCCCGAGCATGGGAGCGATATTTCCGATCACCGAGAGATATTCCGCCTTTCGGTAAAGGGCCGCAGATTCTTCCGAGATCGATTCTTCAATCGTCTTTTCCAACGGATCCCATTTTCCCTGATACTCCGACAGTCCTTTATGAAGAATTCGGGCGAGCAGGGAAGGATCTTTTGCGCAGGTTTGCGCCGCTTGCCGGATCTTGCCCGTTTCCAGAAGGCGGGAAAGATCGTTTTGCAACTCTTCCGGGAAAAGTGTTTTGCGGCGCAAATACATAAGGATCTGAATCACGATGGAAAGGGCAATGATCGAAAGGATCAGAAGAATGATTCCGATAAAGCCGCCCGCCTTGATCAAATCGCGGAAAACGACTTTTGCCGAACGGGGAGGAACTGCGGAAGGGACGTCTTTCGGTCCGGGTATTCCTGTCGGGGATTCTGCGGTCGGATTACCCGCTGCGGAGGAGGCGGGAGCGGAGGGATCAGCCGATTTGCTTCCGGTCGGGGGCAATGAATTTTCGACAGGGGTATTCTTTACCGGATTCGCCGAGGGTGCTGCCTTTTCCCCGGTAAGCGCACCATCCAGAACGGAGAGATCCAACGGCTGGGATTCGGGCGTCTGGTATTTACCCATTCCAACGGGAAGTGCGGTAAAGAACAGAATCAGCAGAACAGCGCCGAGGAAGAAAGATCTGGAAATCCCCGACAAGAAGAACCTGTGCGGAATGATCCTTGTTTCTTTTTCCGTTCGGGAATCTTTCAGGACACTTTCCGTAATTTTCCGGTTCGAAGAAGCGGAATGGAAACCGTAAGACATGATATTCGTTCCTCTTCGTGGTGATCGATCATGCACTCATAATGAAATCCGGACCTGAACAGCTCAAGTCCTTGAACTATTGCACCATGAATTCTCCGGAAGAGAGCGGGACCCGGTTTCCGGGATTTTCCTGGAAGGGGAGATTCTGTCCGGAGCGAGAAGATCCGGAAGCGGAAGGAACCGCATATCCCTGCATCATTCCCTGTTCCGGCAATTGGTACTGCGGCTGCCCATTTTGAATATATTGTCCGGCAGCTCCTGTTCCCTGATTCGGCATCGGGGAATGGAACATGATCTGTCCCTGCGCATCAACCGGAAAGACCTGATTCGATCCCATGGACCCCTGCGGAAAAGGATTTTGAATTCGATTTCCATTTTGATCCAGATAGATTACATCGCCCGCGCCGGGAGCGGGTCCGCCGTTCCAACTCATCTCTCCGTTATTATACCCATTTTGAGGCTGTTGGGGAGAGGCGGGAGGATTTTCTCTTGCGGGAGCCTGAAAAATCGATCGACGGGACGGGGTTTCCTGTCGAATCGCGCCGGTTTGCGGAACGGATTGTATTCCATTTTGCGGCATTCCGGTCATTTGCATTCCATTCTGCGGCATTCCATTCGGCGCCGAATACACCGGGGCCTGATCCGAACTCATGGAAACGTTGGAATAGGGATTCGCATTTCCATTTACCGGAGGAACACGAGTGGGCGGTTCTTCGTTCATGCTTTCTTCGCGATGGAAGATCGCCCCAAAGCCTCGGGTAAAGATCGGGTTCAGAGAAAATCGGCCCGGGTCTGTTGCCGGTTCATACCGTCGCTGGGGAGCGGAATTGTTTTGGGCTCCATTTCCGTATCCGTTCCCGTTTCCATTGGGGGATGGAGAGGGTGTATAGGACTGCAAATCCGAATACCCTGTTCCCGGATTCTGTCCTGTTCCTGATCCCGGATACGGGCCCGAATTTTGGCCCTGTCCGGCAAGAGGATTATTTTCGGGAGCGAAATTACCGGAATTTTCCGAGGGGGAATTGGGGACAGATGTTCCGGATCCGCTGTTTACGGTATTTTTCAATTCCTTCTGGAGTCCGGTTTCCATAAAAGAGCTCTGTTCCGGCGGCTTCGGCGGATCTTGCCAAGCGGAAAGAGAGGCTTGAGAAGCTCCTTTCTTTTCCGGTAAATTGGGCGCTTTATTCTCGATCGCTGGAACGGATCCCTGATAATGATTGGTCTCCGGTTTTCCGTTTCCCGAAATTCGTCCTTGCAGGTTGGAAGAGAGATCCAGCTTTTGCGGCAAAACATCTTTCCATTCTTTGCCGTAGGAATCGACGCTGACCGTTCGCACATGGAATGGGATCGTATCCATTTGGGTCGCCCTCCACCAGTATCCCTTTTGATCGAGATCAAGATTGCTGACGATGGGAATCCAGGGACCATTTGCGGATTCACTTCGTTCGATCGTGATGGATCCCCCTTTTTTATTCTTTTCTCCCGCGTCTTCAGGACGGAACCATCGGATCAGAATGGTCGGTTCGCCGGATTGGGTTTGCCCCATCGAAATACTTTTGATTTTACCGGGAAAAACAATATCTTCGGAGACCTGTTCCTTGGAAGCGGGATTTTTATTGGGGCTTTTGTTTTCTTTTTGGGGTCCCGATCCTTTACTTTCATTTGAAGGGAGCGATGCCGGTGCGGGAACCGCAGATTCCAGGCTTACATTTTTAAAGGTGCCCGACGCAGGGTAATTCTTTCCATCCGCGGTTTTTGAGGAGGGACCTTGCACGGAATGGTTGGCCATATTCAACAATTTTTGTTTGCGGAGCTCGGAATCATCCGAATGGACCGGCTCTTTTTTTGTTTTCGCGGAGGTCGGGAGATCTTCCGGGAGCATTAAAAGCGGCGGATCGTCGGGAGAATTCTTCGGAGCGGCCTTCACAAAGGTTTTTACCTTTTCTGTTGAGGGAGCTTTTCGCGGTGCCTTGGAAGAATTTTTCTGCGTATCGCTTTTTACGAGATCAATTTTACTGGGGAGCTTTTTGGAGCCGGAATGCGGAATGGAAGCCTTTGCCGTCTGCGGATTTTCCGCGGCCGTTTGAATTTTGATTTTTTGCGCTTCGCTTGCGGATTCTTTTCCGCTTTTGAAGAAAGTTCTCAAGGCGAACCAGTATTCGCCGTCTTTTTCCGCACGGAAAAAGAAATTTCGCTGAGGACTTGCGGCCTGGACCCGACCGAAGGAGCGCCATTCCTTGCCCGCATCGAACGTATAAAGAAGTTCAATGGCAACAGGCGGATCTTCCGCGCCGGTTTGAATACTGAAAGGAATCGCGAAATTTCGTTGGTGAATGAGAACCGGAATGGTTGCCGGGACATAAATATCAAGGACTTTCGGTTCCTGGGAAGCGGTTTTTTTGCCCGATTTTTCCGATTGAGGGGATGTTGCCGAAAAAGATTTCGAAGTTTTTTCGTTTTTATTATTGCCTTCAAGGGTTTTTTGGTTTATACTATTGGGTTCTGAAGCGGTAATGCTTTCGGAAAAAAACAGAAGAGAAACGAAAATCAATACGGCAAGGGAAAACTGTCCCCGATAAGGGGAAAATTTTCGAGCGTGGTGCAGAAATGAATGGATATTGCCGAACATGGTATTGATTCCTTGCTGTTTTCGAATGGCCGGAACAGCCGATCATTCGAATTAGGGTGTTTCTTTTATGAAAATCGGCCATTCTGAGGAATAGAAAAAAGTTGTTTATTATTTTTCCAGATTTACCGATAAAGACGATATTAACGATTTTCAGGATATTTTCGGAATGAATTTCCCATTGTTTTTTTTATGGATGACGGCATTTACGGCCGAGGAAAAAAAGGCGGCAACCCGAAAAATTCTTCAGAATACGGCGGAAGAAACGATTGTTGAGGTCGTGATTTTAGCCATTCTGATCGCGGTCGGTTTGTATATAATATTGAATCTGCGGAAACGGATCTTTACTCCGGAGCGGATCTCCAGTGATACCCTGCTTGTCCAATTTCGTCAAATGTATGAAGACGGAGAGTTGACGCTGGATGAGTATCGAACGATAAAGAGAAATCTTTCGGAAGAATTGACCGCCCGCTCCATTGAAGTTGTTCAAAATACAAAAAATAAAAAGAATAAAAAAGATTCAGGAAATAAAAAATCGAATGAAGAGATTCTAAATTCATTATTGAGGAGACAAAACTGGCGTTAATGCCTATAATATCCTTAAAGGATGAGAAAATCAGGATGATTTAACAAAGATTTGCTCTGTAAACAGTCGATGAAGAAAAGAGTGAAGGATACCAACAATCCAGGGATTGCTTTTCGCGCGGAGCGGAAAAGGAAAGGAAAAGGATCATGCCGTCGGGACGGGATTTTACCGGAGACAACCAGGGAACACGAAGAATTGCCTATTGTTCTTTTTGTCGAAAGAGCTATCGGGATGTCGGTCCGCTGGTCCAGGGTCCAAATGATGTTTATATATGCGGAGAGTGTATTTCTCTTTGCCATTCAACTCTTTTGGCGGAAAAGAAACGGCGGGAAACCGGGAAAGCATCCCGAAGCATTCCCTCCCCCCGTGAGATCGTTGCCCGACTCGATGATTATGTAATTGGCCAAAATTACGCGAAAAAGGTCCTTGCTGTTGCCGTTCACAATCATTACAAACGGCTTCTTCGCGATATCGATTATGATGATGTTGTGATCGAAAAGTCGAATGTTCTTCTTTTGGGGCCGACGGGAAGCGGAAAAACGCTTTTGGCGCAGACGCTTGCCCGCATTCTGGAAGTTCCTTTTGTAATCGGCGATGCGACGACTCTTACCGAAGCCGGATATGTCGGGGAAGATGTTGAGAATCTTCTTTTAAAACTGATCCAGGCGGCGGATTATGATGTCGAGGCGGCGCAAAAAGGGATCATTTATATCGATGAAATCGACAAGATCGGGAAGACAACGCAAAATGTTTCCATCACACGGGACGTTTCCGGGGAAGGGGTTCAGCAGGCGCTTTTGAAAATGCTGGAAGGAACGGTTGCCAATGTTCCCCCTCAAGGAGGACGCAAACATCCGGAACAGCAGTATATTCCGATCAATACGACGAATATTCTTTTTATTTGCGGGGGGACCTTTGTCGGAATCAACGATATTATCAGCGGTCGGCTTGGTAAAAAATCGATCGGCTTTACTTCCGGCGAAGAAAATCAGAACAGCCGGAAAACAGGAGACGATCCGGAGAAGGTAACCGCAGAGGATATTCACAAATTCGGATTGATTCCGGAGTTGATCGGACGGCTGCCGGTGATCGCGAGCCTTGATCCGCTGGATGAAGAGGCTCTTGTCAATGTATTGACCCAGCCGAAAAACGCATTGGTCAAGCAGTATCAAAAACTGTTCCGCATGGAAGAATGCGATCTGGATTTCAGTGAAGATGCCCTTCGGGAAATTGCTCGAAAAGCGTTGGAACGGGAAACCGGAGCGCGCGGTCTTCGATCGATTATGGAAAATCTTATGCTGCAAACGATGTATGATCTTCCTGATCGCCCCAACGGAGAAAAATATATCATTACTGAAGAGATGGTGAATGAGGAATGTCCGATTGTTCCTTATCAGGAGTCGGTCAATAAAATCGCCTGATCATTCCGTTTGAAAAGAAATTTTAAAGATCTGAATTTTTCCCGGGAAAGATTCGGATCTTTTTTTTCTGAAAAGGAGGACGGAATCATTCGACCAGTTCATCAAGATGGTGCGCAATCAGAATTTCCCGGAATTTTTTGAGCGCTCTCATGTATCGGACACTGGCCGTATTGGGCGCGATGTTCAGTTCTTCGGCGGTTTCCGTATTGCTGAGCTGTTCGAAATGGCGCAAGGAAAGGATTTCCCGATCGGCGGGATTCAGTTCTTCAAGGCATTCGCGCATACGAATGATCAGTTCCTGCCGCCGTGCGGCAAAGGACGGGGCTGTCAATTTTCCGACGAGGATGCCGGACATCGACATTACATCGGATTTCAATGTATTATCGGATGCGAGAGATACTTCCCGGGCAACATTTCTTTTTTGCGCAAGGAAGTATTTGCGATGAAATGCGATGAGCTGTTGACCAACGATCAGGCGGAGCCAAACAAGGTCCGATACTTTCGGTTCAGAGATGTGATTCCTGAGCTGCCGGTAAGCTTCCATAAACGCTTCCTGCAGGATATCGACCGGATCGATCTGATTACGCAATTCCGGACGAAGCCGAATTTCGATCATACGAAGCAGTTTGTCCCGATATTCTTCGAACATTTTATCCAGTCGGGTCCGGATTTCTTCCGTATCGGAAGGAGAAGGATCCCTGCGGTCGGATCCTGTATCATTTTTTTCGGATTGACTCATTAAAAGAACACCTGATCCTTGTACTTTAGCTTAACGTGTAAAAAATCCCACTGTATTTGCGTATCTGTGAATATTAGAAACGATAAATCTCTTTCTGTCAAGAGCTGTTCGCGATTTTATCGTTTTGTCTGTCTTAAATCAAGTTTTTTAAAACTCAAAGTGCAAACTGGAATTTATTTTTTTCTTCCGCACATGGAGAGAGCGAGGGAATCGAGAAGAGAAAACGCGGGGAGATCCCGATCAAAAATCGTGAGCGCCTTTCGGGCCTGATCGACATATTGCCGAAGGAATTCTTCACTTTTTTCGAGGCCCCAAAGGGAAATGAAGGTTAATTTTCCCTGTTCGGCGTCTTTGTGCGGGGACTTTCCGAGATCCTCGGAGTTCCCAATCACATCGAGAATATCGTCGGAGATCTGGAAGGCAAGTCCGAGCGCTTTACCATAAAGATCGAGAGCCGCAAGGGCTTTTTCGTTCGCGTGAGCGATCAGGGCTCCCAATTTGAGAGAAACAGATAAGAGTGCTCCTGTTTTCCGGGAATGAATCCGCAGGAGAAGGGATTCGAGATCCTGTCGAACAAGTGATCCGTTTTTCAAGGGATCGGAACCGGGATTGAATCCGGGATTGCGGTCGGAAGCGCCGGGATCGGAGAAAGAGACATCTTCCTGTTGTCCGCCGACAAGTCCGAAAGGACCAATACTCCGCGCGAGTTCGGCAATACAGAGGAGCGCGGTATTTTTATCGTCGATCTGATCGGCGAGGATTTGAAAGGCCAAGGCCTGAAGCGCATCACCGGCCAGTATTGCCGTTGCCGGATCGAATTGGATATGGCAAGTCGGCCGTCCCCGTCGAAGATCATCATTATCCATTGCGGGAAGATCATCATGGATCAGGGAATAAGTATGGATCAGTTCGACTGCGGCCGCACCCGGAAGCGCTTTTCGGGGATCACCGCCGCAAATGTCCGCCGCGAGCAGAACCAGAAGCGGACGGATCCGTTTGCCGGGCGCGAGAAGCGCGTATCGTATCGCTTCCCGCAGACGGGGCGGAACGTCCTTTTCTTCAAAGTTCGACGCCGTATCCAAAAAGCGATTGATTTCACTTAGGAGCTGATCTTTGTAATCTTCCGGTTTCAAGGACAAAGGAGATCTCCTTCAGCGGGAATAGAGGGCGATTTCTTCCAAGGAATGCTTTTCGAGAACTTCCTCCGCCTCCTTTTGATCGGGGGTTTTGACGGAAGAGGATTTTTTGCCCGGGACGGATTTATCCGATCGGAACTGTTCGGGATCGACTTCTTCCGCGATGGGAGTCCCGTTTTCATCCCAGCTTTTCAGTACGGCAATTTTTTGCCGGGCATTTTCCAGTATCGAATGGCATTTTCTGATAAGAGAGATCCCCTCTTCATACAGCTGGAGCGATGTTTGAAGATCCAGTTTTCCGCTGTCGAGCTGAGAGGCGATTGTATCAAGCCGCCTCATGGAATCCTCAAAGGAAATATCTTTTGACATGAAAAAATCCTTTATCTGTCTTTAGACCCTTGATCTTATTTGTCTTCTTTATCAACAACGGATACTTTGATCATTTTATCGCCCTGCGCGATGGAATCGACGATATCCTGTCCTTTGAGGACTTTTCCGAAAACGGTATGTTTTCCGTCGAGCCAAGGGCAAGGAACATGGGTGATGAAGAACTGGGATCCGTTTGTATTCGGACCGGCGTTGGCCATTGAGAGCGTTCCGGGTCCATCATGCCGAAGGGAAGGATCGAATTCATCTTCAAACTGATATCCGGGACCGCCGGTTCCTGTTCCCAACGGGCAGCCGCCCTGGATCATGAAGTCCTTGATAACGCGGTGAAATTTCAGGCCGTTGTAGAACCCTGAATTGGCCAACTTTTCAAAGTTGGCAACGGTCTTCGGGGTTTTATCGGCGAAAAGCTGAAGGGTAATGGTGCCTTTGTCGGTTTCAATTGTTGCAATTTTCATTTTTTTATTCCCATTCAATGGTTGCTGGTGGTTTGGAACTGATATCATATACAACCCGGTTAATGCCGGATACTTCATTGATAATTCGAGTGGAGATACGGGCCAAGAGTTCATAGGGGAGATGACTCCAGTCGGCGGTCATAAAATCTTCCGTGGAGACGGACCGGACCGCGATTACGTTTTCGTATGTTCTTCCGTCGCCCATTACTCCGACACTTTGAACCGGAAGAAGGACGGCAAACGACTGCGAGGTGATTCGATAAAGACCGGCGGCCTTGATTTCATCGACGACAATCGCATCGGCTTCGCGAAGGGAGTCCAGTTTTCCTTTTTCGACCTCACCCAGGCAGCGGACCGCAAGGCCGGGACCGGGGAAAGGATGCCGCCAAACGATATCTTCCGGGAGTCCGAGCTCCAGTCCCAGCCGCCGAACTTCATCTTTAAAGAGATCGCGCAGCGGTTCGACCAGAGTAAACTCAAGATCTTTGGGGAGTCCTCCGACATTATGGTGCAGCTTGATCGTGGAGGCGGGTCCGTCTTTGGCTCCGCCGCTTTCGATCACATCGGGATAAAGGGTCCCCTGCGCCAGAAAAACCGCGTCCTCTATTTCCGATGCCGCATCGGAAAAGCATTTGATAAAGAGATGGCCGATCGTCCTCCTTTTTTCCTGCGGATCCAGAATCCCTTTCAGGGCATTAAGAAAGAGATCCTCGGCCTCAATGACCCGAAGATTCGTTTTAAAGTGCTTCGTAAATTCCCGGCGGATGGAATCGACTTCCCCTTTGCGGAGAAGTCCATTATCGACGCAAATGCAGGAGAGCTGATCTCCGATCGCTTTGGAAAGAAGCGCGGCAACAACCGCGGAATCGACTCCGCCGGAAAGCCCGCAGATCACTTTTTTACTGCCGATCTCTTCTTTTAAGGAAGCGATGGTTTCCCGGGCAAAGCTCCCCATAGTCCATTCCCCGGCGGTTTTGCAGATCGATCGGACAAAATTCGCGATGATCTTCGTTCCTTCCGGGGTGTGGGTAACCTCGGGATGAAATTGAATGCCGTAGATCGGGAGCTTTTTATGAACGAAAGAGGCGATGGGACATGTTTTCGTCGTCGCAAGGGTCTCAAAGTCCCCGGATACGCCCGAAACCTGATCTCCATGGCTCATCCAGACCTGGATCCGTTCGGTAATTCCGTCGAAAAGAGGGTCTTTGATTCCCCGTTCGTCCAGATCAAGAAAGGCGCGTCCGTATTCCCGGTTGGCAACCGCTTCCACTGCCCCGCCGAAGTGCATCGTGATCAGCTGCATCCCATAACAGATTCCGAGAATCGGGATCCCAAGCTGGAATATCCGGGGATCAATTTCCGGTGCGTCTTCTTCATATACACTCGATGGTCCGCCGGAAAGAATGATTCCTTTGGGTGCAAGTTCCTGGATCCGTTCGGCTGTAATTGTATGCCGGACGAGCTGACAAAAAACCTGGCATTCCCGAACACGACGGGCAATCAGCTGGGCGTATTGCGAGCCAAAATCGAGAACAAGGATCTTTTCACTTGCGATGGCGGTATTTTTTACACGATCTTTCACGTTCACAACTCTCTTTCATTCGGGGGGACAGAAGCGGATCTTCCGGCCATTATTGCACATTACTTCAACGAGCCCCGGCATTATGTTTCCGGTCAAAACATACGGACAATTTCCGAAATTTTCCGAAAAAACGTCCCATTTGGGAAACAGGTCCTTTATTATACCAGAAAAAAACGTGTTCAAAAGGGTATTTTTCTTTGCCCGGACCGATTTCCTGTCAATTTATGTCTGTTTACGGATCCTTCTCTTTCCCGATTCCCTGAAGGTTTCCCTGTTAACGAATATTATCGTTTAACGAATTGCAGTGCGACCGGCCAGCCGATGCACCAGACGGGATTCTTCGTTTTCACCAGAGATCCGTCTTCTTCGATCCGATAGGTAAAGACCGATCCGGAGGATTGATTGCACGCGATCATAAAGCGGCATTCGGGATCCAATCCGATGAATCGGGGCATCTTGCCCTCTGTCGGGATGAATTGGCGAATCGTGAGCGCGGCTTTGCCCGGCTCGGCTGTTCGGGAAGGAAAGTCGTAAACGGCGATGGAATCATGTCCCCGATTGGAAACATAGATTTTTTCCGATTTCGGAAGAAAGACGATTTCCGCCGTGGAATTGTAAAGGGTATACTTTTCGCCGTCGACGAGATTTTTTCTGCAAGTGGTCTTTCCGAGGAATTCTTTCGGAACGGAAGAGACGGATCCGCAGGATTTCGCGGAGGATCCATCGAGGAAAAAGGCCTGAACGGTGGATCCGAGTTCATTATTGAAGACAACGTATTCCCCTCCCTTAACGGGACAAACAACAGAATGGCGCGGACCTTCTCCATCGGGCGCGGCGAGGAAGGGAACATGGGGATCGGCGGTGAATTTTCCGCTCTTTTTATCAATGCTTCCAACATGGATCTTATCGGATCCGAGATCGGCGAGATAGACTTTAAGAGCATCGTCGGATGGGATCGAGGACCAAACGACCGAATGGCCGCGAGGATCTTTGCCCTCTTCTTTCTTTTGGATCCGATCCGTTTGTTCCCCGATGCTCCCGTCTTCATTCAAGCGATAAAAGACGAAGTCCCCTCCCCCGTAATTGGCGGCCCCGAGGTATTTTCCGAGGAAAGGATCAACGGAGAGATGGCAAGGAGCGCGTCCGCCGGTCTCTTTTTTATTCAGAAAGGCAAGATCGCCCGTTTGGGGATCAATTCGGTAAGCGGCGACATTGGCGGTTCCTTTATCCGGACTTCCTTCTTCCACCGCGTAGAGGAACTTCTCATCGGCGGAGATAGCAAAATAGGTCGGATTACTGATTTTGGCAACGAGTCGGGGCATTCCCAGCGATCCGGAATCGGGATCGTAGGAAGCGACCATGATCCCTTCCGTTTTTTTTGCGCCGAGTGATTGCATCTCCTCGTTTAAGTCGTTGGTATAAGTTCCGATATAGCACCAATAGGCATTTTTTTTCATCGTTTGATTTTCCTGGGCTTGAATGATCAGGGATCCGGAAAAGATCCCCAGTAAAACGGAAAGTGCCAATAAAATATTTTTCATAATTCCTCTTTTTTCTGAAGCGGAGAGAGAGATCGCATAAGGGAAAATTATCGATTGACTTTGTTTTCCATTCCCTCGATACAGCCTCCCCAGCCGAGTTTTTCCCGAATGGAGCGATAATAGCTTTTTCCCGGAATTCGAATCATTTTGCAAGTGAACGGGGCCTGATTGATCAAAACGCGATCGCCGGGACCGATTGTTGTATCGACTTCCCCGTCGATCACGACAAAGACGTTTGGATTTCGAACACGAAGCTCGTATTCCCTTGACGCGCCGTCGATGACCGGTCGATTACTCAATGTATGAGGATTCAATGGACAGATCACAACCGCGTTGAGATCTTTTCGAAGAATCGGACCGCCTGCGGAAAGGCAATGCGCCGTCGATCCGACCGGTGTACTGATGATCAGACCGTCGCCGTGATAGGTAGTAACCGAATCGCCGTCGACAAGGAGCTCGATTTTCAGAATCTGAAAAGGAGATCCTCCTCGCAGGGCAACTTCATTGACAACGAGTCGTTTGGAGATGCAGAATTCCTCATCAGGATCGCCTTCACCCTGATCGGGAAGATCCAATGCCTTCCTGTTTTCCGGGGTAAGCTGGGATCGTTTTCGGAAAAGGGAGCATTCCAAAAGGATCTGATGGCGGATACTGAACTCCGAAAAATCGGGGCGCTTCAGTAAAGGGATCAATTCTTCGGAACTGGTACTCGAAAGAAATCCGAGCGATCCGAGGTGAACGGCCAGCAAGGGAACCTGATTCGGTCCGAGTTGATGAAAGGCCCGAATCAAGGATCCGTCCCCGCCGAAAACGATTGCGAAATCGACCTTGATCTTTGACATATCACGAGTACCGCTGTAGTCGGTATCGACAATATCATAAAGTTCCGCGATTTGAGGCACCAGTTTTTCAAGAACTTCCGGAACACCATGCCGCTTTTTATTGCCAAGCAGGAGAACAGTACGGTAAGGATGGACAGTTTTTTTCATGATTCGATTTTACGGTTTATTGAATACGTATTGATTCCGCGATTGGAATGGAAAAAACCGTTCGAATCTTGGAAAGAACTCTCTATAAGGGAACAAAACGATTACCCCGGCGGCCAGTTGAAAGAGCGTCCGCCGAGAATATGAAAGTGCAGATGGGGAACTGTTTGGCCCGCATTGGTTCTGCAATTGGATACGACCCGATATCCTTCTTCGGAGATCCCAAGCTGATCGGCGAGTTTTTGGATCACGAGGTAGATATGCCCGATCAAAGGGGCGTCTTCTTCCGTGATATCGCTTGTCGATACGACCACTTTTTTCGGGAAAACAAGGACATGAACCGGCGCTTGGGGAGAGATATCCCGAATCGCGAGGCAAAGATCGTCTTCATAAACGATATCAGCGGGGATCTCTCGGTCGATAATTCGTGAGAAAATGGTTTTTTCCGGCATAATTCACCTCTTAAACGGATTGAAAAAAGAAAAAACGCCAAGATCGGGGAGATCAAATTTTCGTTGGAAACCGATCCGTCGAGGAATCTGATTCCGTTTGGCGATACAGTAAAAAAGACGAATCTTTTTCTTCTTAGACCATATTTTAGCGCAAAGAAAGAAGAATGCAATAATTTTCTCCAAAGAATATCGCATTTTTTAATCATTTTTTGTTTTTCTATTTTTTCTAATTGCCCCTGTTTATTGCTTGGTGCTTCCTTTTGCAAGAAATCATAAGACAGCAGATACTTCATCAACGAAGCTCTATTCCAGTCTCTTGTGAAGGGCATGGGCAATTTTTTGAAGCAACGGAAGGGAATGTTTTTTATATTCCGCGCTTTCAATCCGGGAAATTGCGGATGCAGTAGTATCTGAACGTTCCGCGAGTTCTCTGTTAATACTTTGCCCTCCTCACTCCTCTATGGTAATAAATAGGGGGCGTTTTTTTTGAAAACGAAAAAAATCGATTGAAAAAAAAGATTTCTCTTGTATTTTCGAACGATCGCAATTATAATACGCTGAAGACAACCTGGAAGCATTTGGGGCCGCAAGCTTCCTGCCTGCATATCAATATATAAAAAACTATCAATCATCATAAAAGAAGGAATGAAAAATGGCCCGATCTTATCGATCTCTTTTTGCATTGTTGCTGATTCTGTTTATCGCGCTGATTCCGGTGTTGTCCGGCTGCGACGACTATCTGGAAGAGAGATTCAAAAAAGCGCAGGAAGGTTTTTCGAAAGTCGAGATCCAAAAGCTTTCGGCCGAAGCGTGGGATCTTTACGAGAGTAAAGAGTATGAGGAAGCACTGAGTAAAGTCGAGGCAGCTTTAATACTGGATCCGAATAATACATCGAACAAAGGTTTAAGGAAATTAATCGAGAAAGCAATTGAAGAAAAGAAGACGCCGGATCCGAAGAAGCAGGCAGAGTCTTTAGCGGGCGAAGCGTATACGCTTTATGAGTCCGGGAAATATGAAGAGGCTTTATCAAAAACGAAGGAAGCAATAAATCTTGATGGATCGAATTGGCAATACAAATTACTCCGCAAACAGATCGAAGCAGCGCTTCTCCCGAAAACTGAACCGGAAGTGAAAATGGATCCGAAACTGGAGCCGGAAGTAGCAAAGAAGGCACCACCCCCGACTCCGAAATTGATTACGAGTACATCGAACAGATCGACGAAGAGCGAAGGATCTTACGCAGGCGAGAAGAAGACGATCACGATCAAGGGAATCGATTACACTTTTGCCTGGTGCCCGCCGGGTTCATTCGAAATGGGAGAATATCGTTTTGAAAAACATAATGTTCGAATCAGTAAAGGTTTTTGGATGCTGGAGCATGAGGTAACACAGGAGATGTATGAAAGCCTGATGGGCAAGAATCCGAGTGATTTTAAAGGTGCAAATCTTCCGGTAGAATATGTCACTTGGAACGATGCGAAGGAATTTTGTGAGAAGTTGAGTGGATTGAGCGGATACAAATGTTATTTACCGACGGAAGCGCAGTGGGAATACGCGTGTCGGGCAGGAACGATAGAGGAATACGGCGGGAGCGGAGATCTTGACGAAATGGGTTGGTATAGGGATAACAGTGGTAAACGAACGCACGAAGTGAAGACGAAGAAAGCGAACGAGTGGGGGCTTTATGATATGCATGGGAATGTGTTTGAGTGGTGTTCGGACTGGTATGATAAAGATTACTACAAAAATTCACCGACGACAGATCCCCAGGGGCCTGAAAGCGACTCGGGCCGGGTCTTTCGCGGCGGGAGCTGGTACGACGATGCCGGGAGCTGTCGGTCGTTTTACCGGTTCTGCATTGATCCGGAGTTCTGGATCCGCTATTTGGGCTTCCGTTTCGCCCTTAGTTTATCGGAAGAATAACTTCCTTTATGAAAGGTTGGCAGCGTAAGCACACGGAATTAGGGAATCAATATCGCTCGGGGGATCATGGTTCAACCCTTATTCGAATCACACGCTTTTTAGAGATTCCAACTCCTCGACCACGGCGGCTTCGCCGCCGCGAGGGCGAGGACGCCCACGATCCCAGCGCTCGGGGTCCAACCGCACACACAAATCGATGTTTTTTTCTGATCCCCCGGGTTAATGGGAGATCGCGTTTTTTATAAACTCTATATCTATTGCGGAGAGCGGCGGCGGGGCCGCCGGGGATAAGCGAGGACGCTTACCCCTCCCAGCGCTCGGGGTCCAACCTTTTTCGGGTATCGATGTTTTTTACCACTCCCC
>JAUNSU010000033.1 GCA_030539035.1 Planctomycetia bacterium | reverse complement strand
TTTCTTGATTGATCTCTGATGTTCAGGAGTTTTATATGAAATTTTTACATCTGTCCGATCTGCATTTGGGAAAACGGATCAAAGAATATTCCATGATCGAAGATCAGAAATATATTCTTGATCAAATCATAAAAATCGCGGAAACGAATCGGCCGGACGCGGTGATTATTGCCGGCGATATATACGACAGATCTTTACCTTCGGAAGAGGCTGTCAATCTCTTTGATTCCTTCCTGAATGATTTAACGCAATACACGGATAATGTATTTATCCTTTGCGGAAATCATGATTCTCCGGAACGACTCGCGTTTGGCCGAAAGATCTTTCAAAAGCACAAGATCCATTTCTCCGCCGTTTTCAACGGGCCGCCTGAACCGATTACACTGGAAGATCAATGGGGAAAAGTGTATGTCCACATGCTTCCGTTTATCAAGCCCGCGATAGTTCGGTCCTTCTATAATGAGATTCAAATTGAAAATTGCCAGCAAGCAATGGAAGCGGTGATTCAATCGATGAATATCAATACGGAAGAAAGGAATATTCTCATCGCTCATCAGTTTTTGACCGATGGAATTACATCCGAATCGGAGATCCGATTCGTAGGAGGAACCGATAATATCGACGCCGATCTGTTCTCGGATTTCGATTATACCGCGCTCGGACATCTGCACTGTCCGCAATCGATCAAATGCGATACAATTCGATACGCGGGCTCGCCGTTGAAATACTCGCTCTCGGAAGTCGATCATAAAAAGTCAGTCGTTCTCGCGGAATTAAAAGAGAAGGGCAAGGCCGATATCCAGATCATCCCATTGATCCCGCTTCATGAAATGCGCAAGATACGCGGGCCCTATTCCGATCTGATCAAAGCAGAATGCGCGGAAGGAGAAAAACGGGATGATTATGTATGGATCGTTTTAACCGATGAAGACGAACTGCCGAACGCCCTTCGGGAATTCCGGAGCGTTTATCCCAATGTAATGGAGCTGAAATACGATAATTGCAGAACGAGATCCCATTCTCAAACAGAGACCCTGAAAGATGTGGAAAAGATCTCCCCCCTGGATGCTTTTGAAAAATTGTATGTAAGCCAAAATAATCAGGAAATGACCGAAGAACAAAAAGAGTTTTTATTACAACTCATTAACACTATTTGGGGGGAAGTTCAATGAGACCTTTAAAACTGACGATAAGCGCCTTTGAATCGTATATTGAAGAAACGACGGTGGATTTTGAACAGCTTGGCGAAAACGGACTATTTCTTATTACCGGAGATTCGGGATCGGGAAAGACGACTCTTTTCGACGCGATGATCTTTGCCCTTTACGGTGATGATACTTCAAAAGAATCAGTGCGAAAAGGGAGTGAGCTTCGCAGTAAATACGCATCAGAGAATACGAAAACCTTTGTCGAATTTACTTTTATCTCCAACGGTAAAAAATATCAGATCAAAAGAAATCCCGATTATGAATATGTAAAAACTTTTAAAAACGGAAAGCAGGCAGCAACACATCAACCGGCGGACGCGGAATTGATTTTGCTGCCCGATCATTTGACACTTGCCTCCAATGTAAAAGATACAACAAAGAAAATTACGAAGATTCTCGGAATTGATCGGGATCAGTTTTCTCAAATCGCAATGCTTCCGCAGGGAAAATTTGTGAAATTTCTTTCCAGTGAAACAAAAGACCGCATCAAATTTCTTCGAAAAATCTTTAACACAGACCCTTATGTCGAGTTGCAGAGAAAGCTGACAGAAGAAAATTCCGTTCTGAAAGAGCAGTGCAGAATCATTGAAGAAGAAATTCTGAACCTGGTCGATAAATTGCGAATCCTTCCGGATTTTCCGATACCGTCTGAACTTCAGGATCTTCCGAAAGACGCGATCTTGACCGATCCGCAGCTTGAACAGATTTTATCCGTTGCCAAAGAGTATCTCGATAATCAAAATACGAAATTGGCCGCTCTGAAAACGGAAGATTCGGTTTTCGGTAAAAAAATCAATGAACTGAATCAGGAGATCGGCCGACAGGACAAGATCCATAATCTTTGGGAAGCCAAACGGGCCGCAGAAAAAATTCTCGAAATCAGGAAACCTCTTCTGGATTCCTCCAGAATACAGCTTGAAGAGATCAGGGCGGAAGAACCGGAGAAAAAACAATGGGATTCCGAGTTGATCACATTGAAAAATCAACTCAAAAAGTACGACGAAAAAGAGGCGCATAAGAAAGATTTTGAAAAGAAGACCAGGGAGAAAGGGACCCAATCTGCCGCACACGATTCTCAAGCTCAGGAGTGTGTCAAATTAAAAGCGGATCTGTCCGATTCGGAAAAGGAATTGGAAAATCTGGATCAGGCGGACGTTGAGTTGGAAAAAGTTGAAACAACCGCCGCGAATCTCGAAAAAGAGAAGAAACAGCTCGACAAGATTTCGGAGAAAATCGCGGAATACAATCGACAAACAGAGATTGCGGCGAAGAAGCAGCAGGAATATGAAGAGATCCGAAAACAGTACGATCTGAAAGGGGATGATTTTCACCGGAAAGAGAGCGCGTTTCTCGACGCACAGGCGGGCCTGCTCGCCGACAGACTGCGGGACAAGCCTGATCATCCTTGTCCGGTTTGCGGCTCGGTCCATCATCCCCAACTCGCGGAAAAGCCCGTAAATATTCCTGATCGAAAAGAAATCGATTCCGCCAAAAAGGAATTATCAAAAATTCAAAAGGAAAATGAAAACGCAAGCCGAATCGCCGGGGAAGAAAAAACGAAAGCGGATGAACTTCGAAAACAGATCGAAGAAACTCTTTCGGGCCTGATCGGTTCCAGTTCTTTTGAAGAGAAAGACTCTCTGCTCCTGAAAAAAAGGGAACAGTGGGAATCGGAATCCAATACAAACAAAAATCTTTTAGCGGAGGCTAAAGAAAAAGTAAACCGCAAAAATAAACTGAAGGACTTGATCCTTAAAACCAAAACTCTGATCAAGAAAAAAGAAGCCGCTGTTGAACAACTGAAATCCGTCCTCGAACGATTGGAAAATGATATCGTAAGCGCGCGATCCGCCGTCGATACACTTTCCAAAGATCTTCCCTTTGAAGACAAAAAAGAAGCGGAAGATCAGCACGCAAAATTAGTCAAAAAGATCAAGGATTGGGAAGCCGAACGCGATAAACGGAAAAATGAATATGATGATCTTCAAAAAGAGATCGACAAAGCGGAAACGGCAAAAAAAAGCATGGAAGATCAGCTGGCCGGCGCGGAAGACTGCGATCCGGAACAACAAAAAATCGAACTGAAAAAATTAGAAGAAGAAAAAAGCAAAAACCAGCAAGAGATTGTGAACATTTCCAGCCGGATCGATATAAACAAACAGAACGCGGACGAGATCCGGCAAAAACGGGCGGATCTTGCCGTAAAGAAAAAGAAGAGTATCATGATCGGATCCCTTGCGAATACCGCAAACGGATCCATTTCCGGAAAAGAAAGGATTGATCTGGAAACGTTAATTTTACAAACGTATTTTGATCAAATCATAGTACGGGCCAACAGGCGTTTTCAAGAAATGACAAACGATCAATATGAATTCACACGAAAAGAAACCGCCGCAGATAAACGAAGTCAAAGCGGCTTGGATTTATGTGTGTTCGATTACTTTAATGGAAGTACGCGGCCGGCGATGACCCTTTCCGGAGGCGAACAGTTTATCGCGGCCCTTGCACTCGCTTTGGGATTGGCCGATGAAGTTCAGACCAACGCCGGAGGAATTCAGCTCGACTCCATGTTCATCGATGAAGGATTCGGTTCTTTGAGTGAGGATTTCCGCGATCAGGCAATTCATACGCTTTCCGATCAAACCGCAAAGCATCGGCTCGTCGGAATCATCTCTCATGTATCGGAACTGAAAGATTCGATTCCTTTGCAAATTCTGGTATCCAAAAATAAAAATAATGGGAGTACGATCAAACTGATCAACTGATACGATGAAAAGAAACGCTTTCATAAATATCTGTGTCGTTGTTCTTGTCCTGTTCGGGTCGGGCAAGATCTTCACCAAACCCCAAGGTGCGGAGAATTCCGCAAACACAATGGCGGTTGAGCTGTCGGCCTTTCCGTTCAAGCCGGCTCCCCGTCGAAGCGGAACCGGAATGAGGCTGGAACAGATCGGACCGAACTCGATCCGGTTCGCAATGACCTCGGCAAAAGATTTTGGATCGGAATCGATCATTGCGAACGTTGATTATGTGTCGATGGCGCAGCAGAAGCTCGTCTTTCGCGTCAAAGGCCGCCCGGAAAACGGAACCGCGTTTTTTCATCCGGTCTTGCTCATTCAGAACGGATCAAGGACGAAAGCGATCAGCGGCCCTCGCATTCCTGCAAACGGCGGTGATTGGCATCTCTATGTTCTCGGACTGGATACCGATTTCCAACTCGGCGATGCGCGATACCCGATCAAGGGTCTGGAATTTTCTTTTAACAGTGCACGGGAACCGCTCGAAAAGGATCTTTCCGTCGAAGTCGATAAAATCCGTTTGGTCAATCCGAATGAAATCGCCGATCGTAAAAAATTTCGTTTTCAGATCTGCCGGGCAGCAGAAGGACAGTTCCCGCGCTCTTCCGCGAATTCGTCCTGTTTGAATCAAAAGGCGAATATCGATCCTCAGGAGAAACGAATCGCCGTCTATTTCGATTTCGATAATAATGATGTGCGGTCGGGTATTTCCATGTCGAGAACGAAAAAGGCGGACATTCCGGATGAATACTGCGGAGATTTCGGATATCGCGATCTCCTCCTCGAACATTGTCCCCTCTTTACACTTGCGGGGAAACCGGAAGAAGCGGATCTGATCGTCTATCAGCGGACTCTCCCTTCGGATCACGCGGCGGAAGTAGCCCGACTTGTTCGCGGAGGAAAACCGCTTGTCCTTTACGGATCGATTCCGGATCCGGAAATCGCCAAGATCGCTCCAATGGAATTATCACGCTTGCCGAACGATCAATTTGCCGACCGCGAAAAACTGATAAACAAGACCGCGTCCCTTTCTTCCGAATCGGCCGCCGCGCTTGCTTCTTCACTGCCGATTCAGGATTGTACTTTCGGCCGCTATTTTTCCGCTAAACCGATCAAGGACGCGTCGGTTCTCCTCTCTTTTGCCGGAAGTAAAGATCCTTATCTTGTCCAAAAAGGGAACATCCTTCATTTCGCGGGAACGTCCGGAACGAATCTGATCGAAAGTCCCGTCTTTTACGATAAGGCCGCGCTGATCTTTTGGGCCGCAATATCGGGAATCCAAAAGCCGCTCGAAAAAATAGCCCTGTATGAATCCGTTCAGCCGAAGGAAAAGATCCGCAAAGAAGACGGGCTCACCTGGCATCAGACGACAAAAGGATTCGGACGGTTCGGATGGTTGACAGCCGAGCCGGGTCTGGTCGATTCCGTCTCTTCCGATTTAACGGTTTTTAACGGCGATCAGATGTACCGGATCGATGTTTGCCGTACTGCGCAAGAATCGGAACCGAATGCCGGATCGGAGCAAACAAATTCGGACAAGAAATCCGATACCGCGATTCCGCTTTGTCCTTTACAGGGATACTGCAATGAGATCAGTAAAGAGTATCAATTCACCTCACCGGAAACAGGCGGAAAAATCTCGTTTACCATGTCGCTTTTGAGTCCTTTTGAACTTTGGCGATTTGATAAATCGGATCGAATTTTTCTCACACAGGAAAACATCGCGGACTATGCTGTCTGGAAAACGGAACAGGGAATAAAAATTATCTCTTTGAAAGATCAGTCAAAAACGAAGACGATCTGGGACGAAAGCCGCGATGGACGATGGTCCGCTCCCTGGATGCTCTTGTTCCGGGAAAACGATGCCCGTCCATTACTTGTCGTTTTTCCGAGTCAACCGAAAAAAATCGCGGCAACGGTCCGATATGGGCTCATCGAAGGATTCGAGATTATTATGGGAAAAGAAAAGACCATTCTGGCCGGATGGCCCTGGGGTTTAATCTCACGTGATTGCTCCGGATGGAATCATAAAATCCCGGATCCGATATTGAAAAAGATTGATGAAGTCCTCGGACTCGCGCTTCATTTTCCGATCGATCGGACAGAATCGTTCGCACTGGATCCCGCAAAAGGCCGAATCCGGTTCCGGACAGATCTCCATTGTCTTTCGTTCGCAAATGATTGGAACAAAGACGTCAAGCCAATCGTTTGTCTTCCTCCTTTAACCGCTTATATGCTCCATCTGAACAATAAGGACAAGTATCCCGAAACGATATTTACCGAGAAGGGAAAGATCGCTGCCGGCAAGAATGGCGGTCTGTTTGAAAAGACGGAATCTTTACCGGTTCCTTTGGTTCAAACGGATGAGATCTTGCGGAACTTCGACATTCCAACTCCCTTTGGTCCGATGATCGGGAAATCGGGATCCTCTGTACAATGGTCTCTTCCGCTTCCGGATTCACGGGATCTTCTGATGCCGAGCGTCAAAAATTCCAAATTCAATGCTCTGCAGAACAAGCTCTTTCAGGATGGAGTGAAATGGACTTGCGGCGGACACGTTCCCTTGAATCGTTTGTCGCCGGAAAAGCCGTCCGGACCCGAGAGCGATGATCCGAACATCTCGCATTTTACCTGGAATTTCGGAATGGGAACCGCTCTTCAATCCGGTCTGCTTCTTAACAGCGAATCAAGAAGACTAATGGAAAGACGTGCGGCGATTCGGACTGTCGAACCAATGGAACTGTATCAGCATAAAGCGTTTGTGCGGCACCGGACGGAACCGTTTTCCGGACTTCATTATCCCGTAATGTTCAACAGTTTTTATCCGAATGAGGTTCAGTATGAAAAGAACTTCGGGTCGCGAGTGATTTACGGCGATACAAATGAGTCGGCAACGGTTGCCGCGTGGACCGGACAGGAACTTGCGGACATCTATGGTCTTTCCGATCTGATTCGGGCAAACTGGAGTTTTTATCGCTATGTAATGCGGCACCAGCTCTATATAGACGACTATTGCTATCAGTCGGGATCCTGTCGGGAATCCGGAGCAGGCGCCTGGATCGATATGCTCAATGCGGAGTATTCCGGTTTGATCGCTTACGCGCGGCTTGCCCAAATCGCCGGCAGCGAGAGTATTCGTACAGAGGCTCTTTCACGAGCCGCAAAACGTGCGGTTCCAACGCTCGCACGGATCTGCTTTAAGCCCTGGTTTGAACGGCTTCATCCGGAATACAGGGATCGGACCTATTTGATCACCGGATTCGGCGAAGAGGGCGCGAAAACGATGATCTTTCCGACCCGATCGGGCAATTTCGCGGGCGCAAATGATCTGTTCGATTATTCGCAGGGAGTACCGGGAACGCAATTTCACTTATATCGCAAATACGTTCGCAAACCGGTCGAAGAGTATTTAAGGGAGATCGCCTTTCCGCAATTAACCGGCAAAGATCAACGGCCGGGCTATCCGTATTTAGGACCGCTTTCGTGGTATGGATCCGAGGAAAAGCAGATCAATGAATATGCAGCGGCGGTTTTTGCCCGACCGGAAAATCAGAAGGCGGAGGACTGGCCGGGGATGTGCTGGGCATTTGAAATCGGCGCTTGGCTTTGGCGGATGAACGGACAGATCGCGTTTTCTCGGTTTGAAAATTTGAATTTTATTTCAGCGCAATACGATCCGGACACACACAGACTGAGAGTCCGTCTGATCGGCCGATCGGATTCCCGATTGGAATTGACATCACGAGAAGAACCGCAACAGGCCGTCAATAATTCGAAGCCGATCAAGATCGAACTTGAACGGGAGAACGGCATGATTTTTATGAACATCCCGATAGGGGAGGGGATCAACCGCCTTGAGATCCAATTCAAAGAACAGTGATTAGGGTTTAGTGATTAGGGTGATCCCAGTACCGCAACCGCCGCAAGCCCGTAATTCCGTTCGCTTCGCTCACTGCATTACGGGCTTGCGAAGAGTTACCGGATACCGCTCCTTACTTCTTACTGTTAATATTATCGTTTTTACTTCTTACTTTTTCGGTTTTAACAGAAAGATGTTCGCCGTCGGAAAGGATTTCGATATTTCCGTCTATTCCGGTTGCGTAAACCTCGGCACCGACCTCTTTATAGACTCTCCAGGCAAGAGCACTTTTTGCCCAAGGATTCCACACACTCGCAACCGCGATTTTCGGCCGAGTCGCTTCCGCTTCTTCCTTGATCGAATGGATTCCATGGCTGGGAAGAATACAGACATCACATTTTTTCTCCTCGTCCGTAAGAATCGGCCAAAGTCTTTTCCGAAGATAGTCTTCCTGAATATCGCCCGCAATCAGAAATGTATTCTTTCCGTGCTTGATCTGAATCGCAAGTGAATTCGCGTTCAAAAGATGATGGATGGGCGTGTCCCTTTTCATTCGGTTCGGATTCGGCAATTCTTTAAAAAATTCCTTCGGAGGAGATAGAACAGCGACCTTCAGATCCGGATCCCAATCCAGTTTTGCCCCTTTGGTGATCTCAAAATAATGGCCGGGATGCCGCTCGGCATATTCTTTAAGAAGACGCAGATGAACAGAAACCTCATTCTGCGTGTGTGCTGCCGGATCCACTCCGGGAAAACGGTATCCGGAATCGTAAAGATTTCGAACAGGAACGTTTTTGAGGATCCATTCCAGACCGCCCATATGATCGCCGTGTCCATGGCTCACGAGCAATCCCTCGATTTCCTTGATCCCTTCCTTTTTGAGATAAGGAAAGATCGTATCGCGTCCGCAATTATAGACTTGGGGATCAAGTGTTCCCTTCGGAGTGGAAAATCCGCCGGTTCCTGTATCGAACAACCAGGTTTTTCCGTGGGGCGTCTGCATTACGATTGCCAGTCCGGCACCGCCATTTACATTTTGACAATTCAAAACGGCCATTTTAAACGTTCCCGCCCGAACAGGATCATTTTGATCTTTTGCTTCCGCGCTGTTTAACGCGAACGATCCCAAAGAAGAGATCACAGCGGTTTTAATAAAATTTCGTCTTTTCATTTTCAGCTCCTGTAAAATGGACACGGATTCTGTTTCAACACCCCAGAGGAACTCCCCAATTTTCAATATTCCGGATTTCTCCGCCGTTCTTGCCGAATTATACCAAATCCGGCTGCCATTTCAACAGAAGAAAGATCATTTTCACATTTTCATCAGATTGACAGAGGGGAGGGGATCTGCTAAAATTCTTCCGTATACAGGATATCTTATTCCCGTTCGACTCCATCATTTCAAAAGGAAAGACAAGATGACATCTGCCGCCGCTGCACTGTTCACACTGATTCTGGGTCCCTGGTTTATCTCCTGGAACGCGGATCAATCCCTCTTAACCCTGGAAAATAAAGATCAAAATGTCGTTTTTTCCGGACAGTTCCATTGCGAAAACGATAAAGGTCCGCTTTCTGTAATCATTCCGTTCGATAATACACCGAATCAGCTGGCCCTTGCCGATCAGAAAGGGGTCATTCTTGCCTGTATTTCCTTTCAGCAAAACGGAAATGAACTCTCGTTCCTGATCCATCCCCGTATTACCAAATTACTATATCCGGCCCGATTCCGATTTGATGGTATTCTCGACTTTCGATCGGACGGATTCGCCTGCCGGTATCAGCCGCGGACGAACGAATCCGTTGT
This sequence comes from Planctomycetia bacterium, assembly GCA_030539035.1. GTDB lineage: Bacteria > Planctomycetota > Planctomycetia > Pirellulales > Thermoguttaceae > JAUNBG01. The sequence goes on along the minus strand of JAUNSU010000033.1, from coordinate 25,855 downwards.
CTTTATGGGATCCGGGAAGAGCGATTCCAAACTGAACGATTCCGTTTTCTCGCCGGAAAATGATCTCCTGGTCCGTTTCTTCGGATCCGGTCTTGATCTGCGAACCCTTGATCAGGGAAAATTTCAGGTTCATTTCGAAGACAGGATCTGCGGATCTTACGGACTTCGGATATTTCCGAATTATTATAAAAGCCGCTGGGTTCCCTATTATACGCCGATCAATCGGAAACGATGTCCCTCACCGCCGACCGGCTGGATGAGTTGGAATGTCTATTTCGATCAGGCTGGAGCAAGAGAGAATCTGGAAGAGGCCCGACTCGGTAAAAAATATCTTCAGCCGTTCGGACTGGAATTCTGGTCGATCGAATCCTGGCAGGAGAATTCCGATAAGATCCCGGTCGCAGACTTCCATAATCTGGATCTGAAGCCGCATCCGAAGCAGTTTCCGGATGGAATGAAAAAGCTGGCCGATGAGATTCGCGCGCTCGGATTTCGGCCGGGGATCTGGTATGTTCCCTGGGGAACGGGAAGCAAGGAATTTTATCTTGCTCATAAGGACTGGTTCCTTCATGAAGCGGACGGATCTCCGGTCAAAAGCTGGGCCGGAAATTATACACTCGATCCTTCCCATCCCGAAGTGCGTAAACATACAAAAGAGAAGCTCCGAACCGCTTCCCGGGAATGGGGATACGAATTTTTCAAGATCGACGGAATGGCCTATAATCCGCGCCATGCGCCTTATCATTTTGAACGGCCGGATCAGCGTTCCCGCATGAAATGTCCAAAAGCGGGCAATCCTTACGAAAACTTTGTGCGGGATTTCCGGGAAGCGATCGGAGAAGACCGGATATTCTTGACCTGTCGGGGCACCATTACGGGCCCGGAAGTCCAATTCGCGGACGCGTCCCGTATCGGCGCCGATATTGTCAAGCCGGGAATGCCGGTCGGCTGGGATAATCTGGTCGATCAGGGGTTCGAAACCCTGCGCCGGCTCTTTACGCACAATATTATTTATTACAACGATCCGGATACGCTGCTGGTCAATAAATCGCTTTCACTTGAAGAAGCCCGATTAACGACGACTGTCGTCAGTTTGCCCGGCCAAATGATGTTTTCAGGAGATAGACTGGGGGAACTTCCGCATGAGCGAATGGCCCTTCTTCAAAAGGCGCTTCCGGTCTGCGATGTCTATCCGATGGATCTCTATCCGATAGAAACACTTCATTCGATTTGGGATCTGAAAATTCGCCGGTCCTTTCTTGATTGGGACGTTGCCGCCCTTTTCAACTGGACAGAGAAAGAGAAGAAAATCGGTTTTTCCTTCGAGGATCTTGGACTTGATCCGAATCGAAAATACGCTGTTTATGAGTACTGGACCGATCATTTTTGCGGAACGGTTCAAAAACGGTTTTCGATTGATGTCCCTGCGCACGCGGTTCGTCTTTTAGCAGTTCATCCGATTCAAAATCGTCCGCAATTTCTTTCGAGCAGCCGGCATACAACCCAGGGAGGCGTCGATCTTACCGATCTTGTTTTTACCGGAAAAACCTTGAAAGGAAAAGTAAAACTTGTCGGCGGAAACACAACGATTCTCCGTTTCCTTCTCCCTTCCGGCTGGATCTGCGAAAAAGCGGATTCCGATGTTTCCGTAAATTTTCATCCGGAAGAAAACGGACAAATCATCGCACTGCATTTGACCTCAAAGAAAACGCAAGAAGCCTCCTTCGAGATCAAATTCAATGATTAAACTCATTCAACATCAGTGCATTTCAGCTGAGGAATTTGATGCTCTCTTCATCGGGCAAGCATATTTCCCCAAGATATTCAAGATCTTAAAATTATCACTTGACAAACGGTAATATTATTCTATAATGTTTATGGTAGGCATAAAAAATGAACTTAACTGGAGAAGTAAAGGTGAAATTATGTTCAGTCTTTTAAAATTGTTCAAAATTTCTCATGCGCCGACTGATCAAGAAAGAAGCGAAGCAATTAACCAACATGTTGAAAAGACGGTTGCTTCTGTTTCCAAAGGAAATGTTGCCCTTAGAAATGGTACTTTTTTCACTGCCAAAGATTTGATAGATCTTCATAAAAGGAATATGGCACATGACTTCATTAACTCAAAATGAAGAAGAAAAAGATCTCCTTAACGATTTCGCTGACTCATTCAAAGAAGCAGAAGAATTTATTAAAAAGGCCGAGGTCGACACAAAAAACAGATATACCGCTGGTATTGTAAAGATCAGCGGTGTTTTTCTGCCGGCTATTGATGAGCTCCGCTATGCAGGTTGTCATATTTCAAGATATATTCAACAAAAATCAAAAAAACAACCAAAAAAAGAATTAAAAGATGAATTGACTAAAGCAATCGAACATTGTAAAAGGGCAAAATTTGACGCGATTGATTGCATTATTCAATTTTATCTCCAAGAATGCGCCCAATTTCAGAATGATTACAAGGGAATTACTATCGGAGACATTATTCCCGATTACCAAGATTTATAAATCGATTTAAATCGAATATCCCGGCTGCCCTTGTCAAGAGAATTACCAGCCACTGAATTCGCACAAAAATCCAATTCCGACTGTAATCGTATTATAGAGATTTATGATAAGTTGGATGCGTCAAGAGACGAACTCAATAAAAGAATTAAAAAAGACCGATTCGAAACACTAAAATGGATATGCGGTACGTCAATAGTATTATTGGGGTTATTGGCAACCATCCTTCGTATACTTCTTAACTCGTGAATATCCAGTTCCAGACGATCTGAAAATGATCGTCTGGAAAAAGACAACTCACAAGACAAAATTCTGTCCAATTCCGCTTCCAATGATTCAACATCAGTGCATTTCAGCGGCGACTTTTTTGATTGCGGGCCGGAAATAATGGAAATGGACATTCGGATGATCCGCGAGCAGGGACATCGGAACGGCGGAATCCGGAATATTCTTCGCGATCATCCAGGCGGAAAGACGCATTCCGAACGGATTGTCGTGCATACCGGCTTGCCAAATACTCACGCGATCGCATTTCCAGGTTTCGACCGGTCCGACCGTTGCCGCGAATTGCGGGACGTTGGCGACATATCCGCCGCCGCTGGTCCGGGCATTTTGAAGAATTGTGATCGGATGGAGTTCGGTGACCCGTGCGGAAAGTTTGCGGTATTCTTCAGGAGCGGGCGGAGCGTCTTTGTACGATCCTTCCCGGCGAAGCGGATCATTGAACGCCCAATGCTTGGTATCCCCTTGCCCGCCCTGCATCGTTGCGCACCGAATTTGATCGTAGGTTTTCGTATAAGCGGCAAGATCGCCCGATGGAAAATGAATGTTCTCTTTCGGCATTCGCAATCTCGGATCAATCCGATCAAAGCAAAGCTCAAAATCGGCCTTCGCAAAAGAAAGAGGATGATCCATTCCGACTGGGATCTTGTTTTCGACCCATTCGTCCATTCCCCAGAAATGGGCGTTTTTCAAATTCAATTCCAGTGAATTGACAATCCTTGCAACCAAAGGAAGCTGTTCGGTCGGGCCGATCGGTCCGCAAATGCCAACCGGATTATCTGAAGTCGCCTGTTTCCATCCTTCAATATATTCGAGGGCTTCGGCGAGATAGAAATCTTCAATGGTTTCATGATAATGGATCGTGAATCCGGGACGGGAAAGCGCAAAGAGCGATTCCTCCGTTAATTTTGCCGCATCCGCAAGGATCTCCGGATCCAAGGTTGTATAATCCCACCAGTCGGGAGCAACTTTACTAAGAGGACGAGCCATTTTCAACCCTTTCTTTTCTTTTTCACTCAAACTGTAAATAACCGATTTTGAAACCACGGATTTCACGGATTTTCACGGATATTTTTTTGGTAAAAACACGTTTTCATCAAAAATATCAGCCCCGAATCTTATAATGATTTCATCCGTGTTTATCCGTGGTTCCAAACAAAAATATTTTTACAGTATGAGTTTTTCAATTTAAATTTAACCCAAAAACAATTTTTGGACTCTCTAAAAGGTATTCTATCAAATAATCAGGGGAAATCAAGGAAAAAAACTACTCCGGACGAAGATTTGGTGAAAATTTTCCGAATCCGAATGGGGAAGGGGAGTAGGGCCCGATCAACTCGACATTCGAACGGTCCGGAATACTCTTTTCCAATCCAAGCAGCTGATAGGAACAGTTGACCAGAAGACGGCGAAATCCTTCATTGAGAAGATCGACACCGCATCCCATTGTCGAGGTCATCGCAATTCCCTTCTTTCCGCCGGGGATCTGATAAGATTTGGTCCAGAGGACAGGCATCATAGGATCATTTTTCGGGGATTTCAGGATCGGATCCTTTTCCGCAAGACCATCGATCACCGCACCGTAAGCCAATACGGTCGAATCATCGGGGAGGGGAAGCCGTACTTCATAAACATCGGACGGAAGATTGACGCGGGACACCCCTTTAAAGAGAGGATCGTTTTCCCGTCCAGAAGCGATGAACATACGCGTTCCCTGCTTTCCATGGGATCCATGATGATTGATCCAGGTCTCTCCGAGGATTTTGCGGCCGAATCCGCCGATCCATTCCTTTTCGGGGCCTTTGTAATTCCAGGAATATCGGGCATAAGGACTCTCTTTCGGAAAATTGAAAGCATGTGTCGAAGTCCGCAGCGCAAGGAGAGGGCGTCCTTGCTTGAGATAATTTTCAAACACTTTCATCTGATCCGCCGGAAGATTGCGAAAACGAATGGCAAGGATCACCAGATCGGCATCACGGATCTGATCGAGATCGGCAATATTGTTCAACACGGTGGGAACAATGCATCCGCTCTTCGGATCAATCGCATAAAGAACCGCGGTATCGAATCCATGATGCCGGGCCAGGATCTTCGCGAGCTGGGGCATTGCTTCCTCGGATCGATATTCCTCATCCCCGGCGATCAGGACGATTTTTTTGTTCTTTTTCAGCAAAGGATTCGCGGGAAAAACGGAACAGGTTTTTGCGTTCTTGCTTTGACCCGAATCATCCGATCCGAAAAGAATCCCGTTCGGCGAACAGAGATCGGAACAAAGAATACAACAAAGAACGGCAATAAAAAAATGAATTTTAAAGTTCATAAACACAACTTTCCTTTCAGTTTAATAAAATTAAAATATGGATTACAGCCGTGATATCCGTATCATCCGTGGTGCCAAACAAAAATATTATTACAGTACGTGTAATAAAAGATTTTGGAGCGTAAAAAACGACTCGGAGAGGACAGGGGAACAGTGATGAAAGCAGGTTAAAAACGGGAAGGCGGATTCCGTCTGAGCGGAAACGATTCCGGGCCGGAGCGGAAGGACGCACGTTGTTAATCGACAGTGATTTAGGTTAAAGGATCCCCCAGCCTTCAAACCGAACATAAGAAACATTATCGGACGTTCCCAAATCTCCCTCTTTTCGGCCAAAAGTCTCCCTTTCGCCGCCTTTTCTGCTCCCTGAATCGGCTTCCGAATCGCTTTCCTGTCCCGACTCATAAGCACCGCTCTTTCTCTTTTCCCTGTTCGATTATTCAACTTCGCTTTTCCTCTTCGCTTTTTCTCTCGTCCAATCTGTCCTCGTGTGCGAAGTAAAAAAATTTTTGATCCCTTCACTTCGCACAAAGTCTTTTTCAAATCAAAAAATTTTTTCAATCGGAATGCCGACTCAGGATCATTGCGACGCGAACCGCTTCGATCATACTCGTGATCTCCGCGATTCCTTTCCAGGCCCGATCGAACGCCGTTCCATGAGCGACGCTTGTTCGAATAATCGGAAGTCCGAGAGTGATATTGACCGCATGGTGCATATCGAGCAATTTTACCGCGATATGCCCCTGATCATGATACATCGCGACGATTCCATCATAGAATCCTTTTTTCGCGTCCAGCATTAAAGTATCGGAAGGATAAGGACCGGCAATATTGAGTCCTTCTTTTTTTGCGCGTTCGACAGCCGGACGAATGATTCGAATTTCTTCATCACCGAAAAGGCCTTCTTCGCCATTATGGCAGTTCAAAGCGCAAACACCGATTTTAGGATCGGATCCCATAATCTTTTTCATAAATCCGGCGATGAGATGGCTTCGGGCAACAACCGCGTCTTCCGTGATCTGATCAAAAACATTTTTCATTGCCGTATGAAGGGTCGTATGAACGACGGCCAAGCCGGTTGGGGAAGCAAGGCTCGGCTGTGCGCCGAGATAAAGCATCATCGCGAAATCGTCAATTCCGCATCGTTCGGCCAAAATTTCCGTATGTCCGGGATAATGATGTCCGGCGAGATTCAGGGATTTTTTGTGGAGCGGTCCGGTTACAATCGCACTTATTTGTCCCGATAATGCAAAATCGATTGCGCGATTCAAACAAATGAAGGCGGCATCACCGCATCGGGGATCAATTTTCGGTTCCGGAAGCCCGGAATTGCGAGCACAAGATTCCTTAAACCATTCAAGAGTTGTTTTCGGACAACAATCAAAGCAGGGAATGGTCTTTTCTCCAAATCGAATGAAATAATCATCGTCCAATTCCGATAAAGAAGATATCGAAATCACATCTTCGCCGGTATTCCGGAGTTCGACGGCCCGGCGAATAATTTCCGAGGATCCGAAGACAACGGGACGGCAAGCGTGATCAGAGCCCGATCCGCCTTTCAAAAGAAAGAAGGATTTCCAGGCTCCGGCAATGATTTCCGGGCCCACACCGGCCGGATCACCCATAGTCAACGCAAGTAAAGGATTGTTCTTTTTCATCTGTTTTCCTGTTAAGGTATTGAATCAAGGCGGGAAATTACATATAATACAACAATTCCAATTCTATAGTATACATCAGGTGCACAAGATGAGAATATTCGGTTTGGTCGATTGCAACAGTTTTTTTGCTTCCTGTGAAAAAGTTTTTCACCCGGATTGGCAAAATCGACCCGTCGTCGTTCTTTCGAACAACGACGGTTGTGTTGTTGCGCGGTCTCCGGAAGCGAAAGCGCTTCAGATCCCGATGGGAGCACCCTGGTTCCAGATTCGGGATTTGGTCAAGCGCCGGGGTTTGATCGTCTGTTCCGCGAATTATTCTCTTTACGGGGACATGAGTTCCCGGGTAATGCAGACGATATCGCAATGGAGCCCGGATCTGGAATTTTATTCGATCGATGAAGCGTTTATCGACTTTACGGGCCGATTTCCGGAGCTTGTCCGGGGAATGTCCGATAAAATTTCGGATTCCGCGGAGCAGGATCTGCATTCGCTTTCACGAGAGATCGTTTCCATTGTTCCGCAATGGACGGGGATTCCGGTTTCCTTGGGAATCGGATCGACGAAAACGCTTGCGAAAGCGGCCAATCGGATCGCGAAAAAGCTCCCCGCGCATTATGCCCGAATTCTTACAGAAGAAGATCGGCGCGAGCTTCTTCCGCAGATTGATCTTTCCGATGTTTGGGGAGTTGGGCGGCACCTTCTCCCGAAGTTCCAAAAACTGGGCCTTCGAACGGCCTGGGATCTTGCCCAAATGGATCCTCATTGGATTAGGAAGAATTATACAGTGAATCAGGAAAAACTTGTATTGGAACTTCGCGGGGAATTCTGTACGGATCTTGAAGAAGCGCAGCCGCGGCAGACGATCCAGATATCCCGTTCGTTTGGAGAAATGATCACCGATCAGGACGAGCTGGAAAAGGCGGTTTCCACTTTTGCGGCCCGAGCGGGAGAAAAGATCCGCCAGCAGCATTCGACGGCTTCCGCGATTCATGTCCAGCTTTATACAAACCGGTTCCGGTCGGAGCTGCCGCAATACTTTCCCGGAATGTCGCTTCAATTTCCGAACCGGACCAGCAGTACTCCGGAGATCATTGCCCACGCACTGAGAATTCTTCGATCGATATACGATCGGAAATATGCTTACAAGAAGGCGGCGGTCCTTTTATTGGATCTTGCCGATGAATCGATTTCCGAGCAGCCGATGCTGTTCGATCGGGATCCGGATAAAAGTCCGGAACGAAGAGAAAAAGAAAAAAGACTCATGCAGGGAGTCGATGCGATCAACCGATCCTTCGGGAAAGGACATATCTTTTTCGCATCGGAAGGAGTTGAAAAAAAATGGACGCCTGTTGCCCATTTTGTTTCTCCCTGTTTTACCACGCGATGGGAAGATCTTCCTGTCGCTTACGCCAAATAAATTTTATCGATAAGGAGAATTCATGAAATTATCGCGAAGATCGTTTTTTACAGCCGCCGGACTGTCCGCGGCGGCGCTTGGATCAGGAAGTTTGACGAACTCCCCTTCCCTTGCGAAAGAACCTTCCGAATCGGGCAAGATCCTCTTCGATCTCGGAATCGCGTCCTATTCTTTCCGCAAATTTTCTCCGGAAAAAGTGATCGAATGGACGAAGAGGGCCGGTCTTAAATACGTGAGTTTAAAGGATTTTCATCTTCCCCTTACCGCTTCCGATGCCGAGTGTGCGGATCTCGCCCAAAAATTCGAAAAAGAAGGGCTCAAGATCTACAGCTGCGGCGTTGTCTACATGAAAAACGAAGAGGAAGTGGAAAACGCGTTCCGATACGCCAAAGCTCTTGGCTGCTCTTCGATCATCGGAGTTCCGGAACATAAATATCTTTCACTGGTTGAAAAAAAGGTCAAGGAAACCGATATTCGAATCGCGATTCACAATCACGGTCCCGGCGACAAGAGATATCCGACAGCGGCTTCCGTTTGGGAGAAGGTCCGGTCGATGGATCCCCGAGTCGGAATAGCGCTGGATATCGGACATTCTGTCCGGATCGGCGAAGATCCCATCAACGCCATTCATCAATATAAGGATCGGATCTTCGATTTTCATTTCAAGGACGTCTCCAGCGCGGACAAGGCGGGACGCTGCACCGCGATGTGCGGGACGGGCGTGATCGATTTTCCGGCCATTATCAAAGCGCTGGTCGAGATCGGATACAATCGGGTTGCCCCCATTGAGTATGAGACCCTGGAAAATGATCCGCTGCCCGGCGTAATGCAGTACGTCGGATTCATTCGCGGAATGTGCAGGATGTTTTAACGGATCGGTAATCGAAAAGACCGTTCATCAGGATCGGGAGGGGCCGCTGCCCTTCCCCGTTCTTACTTGATTCTGAAAGAAAATACCGGAACAGAGATTAATCAGAGAGGAACAATATGTCCATTGGAGAAATGGGACGTCCTGTCGCCGCAATTACCGGCGCGTCAAGCGGATTCGGACAAACATTCGCGCAAAAACTGGCGGCGCGCGGATACGATCTTCTTCTCATCGCACGGAGAAAAGGCCGGCTCGATCAGCTCGCGGAAGATCTGCACAATCAATACGGAATAGAAGCGGAGGTTCTTGCCGCCGATCTTTCTTCGGATGCCGATCTCCAAAAAGCGGAAGAGCGGATCGAATCCCTTCCCTCGCTTTATTACATGATCAACAACGCGGGATTCGGGGGCAACAAGGTTTTTCCCGACGTGGATATTGCGGTGGAAACGGGAATGATCAAGGTTCATTGCCTTGCGACGATGCGGCTGAGCCGCGCCGCCCTTGTTCCCATGATCGCAAAAGGATCCGGAAGGATCATTAACCTCGCTTCGGTCGCCGGTTTTTTGACCGGAGACGGCAGTGCGGATTATTCCTCAACGAAAGCCTGGGTGATCTCCTTTTCCAAGTCTCTGCAATGCGATGTCGGCCGGAAAGGAATACGGGTGCAGGCCCTTTGCCCGGGCTTTACACGCACCGGATTTCATGATGCGGAAACAATGAAAGATTCTCCCATCAAAAAGACCGTTCCGGATTTCCTTTGGCTGAAAGCGGATCGGGTCGTTGCCTGCTCTTTGCGGTCGATCGAACGTCCGGCGTTTTTTTACCGTGTGATCTGTATTCCAGGTCTTTTGTATAAAACGATTACGTTTTTTGGATCGGAATGGATCTTTTCTCCATTGCGTATTCTGTTTTCCCATGGGCGTGTTCGTTAAATTTTCACATTCCCCCTTTATTTGAAAAAAAATTCAACAGGAAAATCAATGATAAAATCATTAAGTTCGATCGCTTCCCTCCTTCCGTTTTTCTTTCTGATTTTCGGTTTCTGTTCCCTTTGCGAATCGGCCGAAGAACCGGTGAAAGAACAAGGAAAGGACGTTCCCGGAAAATTGATTTTGAAAGAGATCGCGCTTCCGGCGAGTACCAGCTTCTGGAACAGCCGGATCCGGAATCTCGGAGAATACAAACCGACCCTTTCCGGGGAAAAAGAGCTGCTTCAATACTGGCTCTTTCTTCCGAAAGATGAGTCGGCGAAATCGGCCGACGGTTTTCCGCTTATGATCTTTCTGCATGGTGCGGGCGAACGGGGCAATAATCCCGAACTCGTCAAAAAACACGGACCTCCGAAATTGCTCGCAAAAGGAGCGGCGGATCATTGGAAATTTCTCACCGTTGCCCCTCAATGTCCAGATGGAAAATACTGGTCGCCGGATCAGATCCTTGCTTTTCTCGATGAATTGATTCTGCGCTATCCGATTGACCAGAACCGGATTTATATTACAGGGATCAGCATGGGAGGATTCGCAACCTGGATGCTTTTGAATAAAGCGCCTGAACGCTTTGCCGCCGCTGTTCCGATCTGCGGAGGCGGACAATTGGATCATCCGGAAAAAGTCGTTTCCATTCCGATCCGGATCTTTCACGGGGACGCCGACTCTGTCGTAAGTCCGCAATTCAGCCGCGATTTCTTTGATGCAATTCAAAAGGCGGGCGGGAAAAAAGTCGAGTTGACCCTTTACAAGAATGTCGGACATGATTCCTGGACACGTACTTACGCCAATCCGGATCTTTATGAATGGCTGCTCCAACAAAAGAAGAATCCGTAATATATAATGGAAGATCAGAAACGCATCTCTTCCGCGTCTCCCCAATCAAGGGGCGTATTATATGCAGTGATCGCGGCCATTACCTATGGAATGAATCCGCTTTTTGCCCTTCCGCTTTACGGAGAAGGATTCAACGTGGACTCCGTCCTATTCGTCCGGTATCTTCCGGCGGCGCTGTTCCTTTGCGCTCTTGTTCTTCTGCGCGGCGAGTCCCTTCGCTTGACGGTTAAAGAATTCGCGGGATCCGTTCTTTGCGGACTTCTTTTTGCATTGACTTCCTTTTTCCTTTTTTTGAGCTATACGAAAATGGACGCGGGAATTGCCTCCACGCTTCTTTTCGTCTATCCGGTAATGGTCGCGCCGATCATGCTGTTTGTCTTTCATGAACGGATGGGACTCACAACGATCCTGTGTATTCTGCTCTCCTGTATCGGAGTCGGACTCCTTTGCCGAACCGCCGAAGGAGGTTTTCTCAGTATTGCGGGGATCGTTTACGCGCTTTTATCGGCGTTGACCTACGCGCTTTATCTGATCACGGTCAACCGTCTTCCATGGATTCAAAAAATCGGAGCGGGCAAGTTGACCTTTTACGTCGTTCTGTTCTGTCTGATCTTTTTTCTTGTTCGGATTGGAGGCGGAATGTCGTTCAAAGGATCGTTCACGCCTTTTGTCTGTTTGAATATCGCCGGACTTTCCCTGATCTCGACGGCGGCCAGCATCGGATTTACTTCACTTGCCCTCCCCCGTCTTGGAGCGACAGGAACATCGATTATCGGAGCGCTGGAGCCGTTGACCGCCGTCTTTTTCGGTGTCGCCGTCTTTCATGAAGTCCTTACAGTACGGATCGTTCTCGGGATCATTCTGATTCTTGTCTCCGTCGTTCTCGTCGCCCTCGACCGCCGATAGGAAAGAATGATCCGGATCTATTTCGGCTGAACGATCATATTATCGATCAGGCGCGTTTTTCCAATTCGGACAGCGAGCAGAACAACGACATTTCCGGCGATATTTTCCATTTCGATCAAAGAAGCGGGATCGGCGATCTCGATATAATCGATTTCGGCATCCGGAACGGCTTCGATCATACGGCGCAGTTCCGCCTTGACCGCCGCGGCATTTCTCGTTCCCGAATGAATCATGAATTCCGCCTGTCCAAGCGCTTCATAGAGGATCAAGGCACTTTTTCTTTCCTCTTCGGAAAGATAGCGGTTCCGGCTGCTCAGGGCCAAGCCGTCTTTTTCCCGTATAATCGGACATGATACGATATCGATGGGAACATTGAGATCCCGAACCATCTTGCGGACAACGGCAACCTGTTGAAAATCCTTTTGTCCGAAATACGCCGTATCGGCTCCTGTGATCAGGAACAATTTCAGAACAACGGTCGCAACACCGTCGAAATGCGTTGGGCGGAACGATCCTTCCAGAATTTCGGAGACGCCGCCGACATGAACATTCGCATCAAATCCGACCGGATACATATCCGACGAAGAAGGAACGAAAGCAAAATCGACGCCGATCTGTTCCAGTAAATCGAGATCCTTTTCCAGAATTCGGGGATACTTGTCGAAATCTTCATTCGGCGCGAACTGCTTCGGGTTCACAAAGATGGAAACGACAGAAATATCGTTTTCCTCTTTGGCCGCGATTGCAAGGCTCAGATGTCCGTAATGGAGGGCTCCCATCGTCGGGACAAGTCCGATCTTTTTTCCCTGTTTGCGCAGTTCGGCAAGCCGACTCTGTAATTCTTTCGGATCATGGATCACTTCCGGTTTTCTTTCAGCCATTTTTCCAACCTTTGAAATTGCATCAGGATTTGATTTTTAAGGGATGATACGTAATCGGGATCACAACGAAGATCCGGATCGATTCGCCGGACCTTTCTCTATTTTATATCGGATCTCTTATAATGCAAGGATCGCCGGACAGAACCGCTTTCCAAAGAGCGGTTCTGTCCGGCGATTCCCCGAATTTTGTTCCGATCAGGAATCAGCGCGATCCGGTGATCGAGAAGCTGAAGACCTGTTCCACATCGCCCTTCCCTTTGTTCACCGGGAACGCGAAGTCCAAAGCCAGCGGAGCCGGTCCGAGCATCGGAATCGCGATACGGAACCCGAAGCCGGGCGCAACACGATAAGTATCCCAATTACTGATCTTCGGGCTCACCGTTCCGGTATCCAGGAAGAAGGCGAGCATGAATTCATCACCTCCGGAAACAGGAACCAGAAGTTCTGCGGAATTATAAAATTCGAAATTACCCCCGACACCGAAAGAGGAATTTAGATATCTTGGGGTTACCTCACGATATTCGAAGCCTCTGAGGTTCATGGAACCGCCGCCGAAGTATCGGTCGTAGATCGGGGTCTTATCCCCGGTCCAGCCGGCGGCCGATCGAAGTCCCAAGATCCATTTTCCCGTTCCGTCCCACCGTTTATGCATAGTGAAATAAGTACGAGCATCCAGAGAAACGCGCGGATATTTGAAATCGCCGAGCACCTGTTCCGCCGATCCTTTTACAACATATCCATCGGAAGGAAGGAACGGATGATTACGGGTATCATAGGAGGCGCTCAACCCGGCCGTATACATCATGTGATTTCCAAGCGCTTCATTGAGATCAGGAACAAAGTTGACCATCGGATCACTCAATTTTACATTATAAATGGATCCGTCGAGCGAGGTGGAAAATCTTGGAGTCCACTGCCGTCCCAACCGGAGTTCACCGCCGTATCGCGATTCGAACCAGTCGGTATAATTTCGGTCTCCGTACATTACGGTCGATCCAAAGCTGAAATTGGAATCCAAAACATGGGGAACATCCCAGGAAGCGGAATAGCGCTGGATCTCGGTTCCCGGCGACGCCTGAAGCTGGAAGATCTGCCCTGCCCCGCGGAAGGAATCTTTCCAACCATCCATGCGAAAAATATCGGTTGGCCATTTGAACATATCGAAGTTCCGTTCGGTCAAGCTGATATTGCCGATCAAACCGTAATCGGAGTTCACTCCAATCGACGCCTGGAACATTCCGGTTCGTCCTTCTTTGACCTGGGCAATCACGTCCGCATTATGGATAGTTCCATCATCCCCGTCAAGTCCATTACCGAGAAGCTGATTACTCAGACGCTGCTGCTGGACCGAGCCCGGGAATACGGCATCCACTCCGGCTCCGGTAAATCCCGGCGCCTGGGTCGAAGCCAGCTGCGGTGTTCCGGCGGGATTATTGACACTGCCCGCCAACTGCGGCTGAACGGTTCCTGCGGTCGTATTCGATCCGTAAACCGATTGCGCCGGGACAACCGTTCCCTGCTGCGTTCCCGAAGGATTCATGCTGGCGGTGTTGTAATTATTATACATCGAAGTATCGGAATAAGGAGAAACGGAGGCCGCCGGCTGTGTTCCGCTGTTTCCCGCGCTTGCCGCAGGAACCGGACTTGGATTCGATACCGCCGGAGCCGTTGAAAAACCGGGATTATAGGATCCTGATGCCGTCGATGTTCCAAAACTGCTCGGCAGCTGGCGGACCTGTCCGCGAATTACGGAAGGATCCTTCTTTTCCGCCGACTCTTCTTCCGGCTTTCCATCGAACTTTCCGCTTTCCGGCTCCTTGACCTCCTTTTTCTTCTTGTGAAGATCCTTGGCCTGGATCTTCATCGGCGGATCGGTATCCGGAATGATCTTGATCGTCGGAAGAATTCCGTCGGAGATCTTGTCGTTAAAATATCCGCTCCGGCGAAGAGTCGATTCACTTCGGCGAATATCCGGTCCATTGATCAGCTGGCCCGGTGCAAAATCAAGCATATTCAAAATCACGGTCGATTTGGTTCGGGCTTCTTCGCCTTGATAATCGACCAGAATATCGCGAACGCGGTATCGATCCTTTTCTGCGATCTTGAATCGAATATCCAAAAAACCGTCCTGATCCGTAAAGATCTGCGAAGGTTCAATATCGGCCAGTACGTATCCGATATCGTGATACCGGTTCTTAATCGCGATGCGGTCTTCTTCAACCGACATCTGATTGTAGAAATCCCCGTTCTTCATTTTGATTTTCTCGCGAATTGCTTTTTCATCGAGTTTATTATTTCCATCGATGAGAACTTTTCGGATTTTGTATCGGGGTCCTTCGTTAATGATATATTTTACGGTTACCCAGGCATTTTCCTTGCCAAGTCCGGTATATCCTTCCCCTTCTTCGAATTCCCGATCGACCTGTGCGTCGAAGAATCCCAATTTTCGATAGTATTCAAGGAGTTTTGTAATATCCTCATCAAGCCGTTCACGGGTAAAATCCCCTCCGATGAGATAGAGAAACCCGGGTTTTGTTCCAACCAGACTTTTCAAACGCGAATTGCTCGCAATCGTATTTCCTTCAAAGATCGTTTTAAGAACTTTCTGCTTGAGCCCATCGTTGATCAAATAGACGACGCCGATATCTTCCGGACGGTCTCCTCGAAGAATTTCCACGTAAGGTTCGGTATATCCCTTGTTTTTATAAAGTTCGATAATCCGAATTCGTCCGTTTTCGACATCATAAGGATCCAGACGCGTCTCTCCCCGTTTCATTCCGAGTTCTTCCAGAATGGTTGACTTGGAGATCTTTTGATTTCCGACGACTTTGATATACTGCATCAGACGGCGTGAAGTCAAATCGAAATTCACGATCACCTTGTCTGTATGTTCCGGATTAACGGAAGTGGAAACGACGACATCGATAAACTGCTTGGTCTGAAGAAGAGCCCGTTTGTCCTCTTCCAATGTCTGCTGATTGAATTTGTTTCCGATCTTCGTTTTAATGATCTTATTGAATTTTGTGGTCGGAATTTCCAGTCCGGAAACCCGGATGTCTTCAATGATTCGATCGGAAAGATCGGTTTCCGACATCTTCTTTCCGCTCAGAAGAACTTCTTTTCCTTTTTGATCGCCCGCCTTGGAGAAAGGACTTTCCCATTCTTTTTTCGGTGCGACGGAAACGGTATTCGGTGCGGCGGAAACAGCGGAAGTGCCTGCTTTCGCTTGGACTACGGGAGCCGGAATCACCGATTGAACAGACGCATGATTCGGAACAGGCGCAGGGGATTGTGCGGGAACGGATCCCGAATTTCGACTTCTTTCCGCGGGTTTATTTCCAGAAAACGCAAATGCGGCGTCGTCCCAATCTTCATTTTCTTTTTGGACCGGTTTGGCAAATCCGGACGCAGGAACAACGATCCGCTCCGTACTGGGCGCAGCCGATACTGTTTGCGGCTTGGGGGCTTCCGGAAGGCGATTCAGTTCAGGAGTCGATAAATAGCGGGGTTCATTTTGAGGGGGAGTTGGAGGCACGTAAACCGATTTCGGGGACGGAGCGGAAGATCCTACCTGAAAACCGGGACTGTAATTCGACTGAAGGGCAACCTTTTCCGGTGTATTGGACGCAAGAGGTGTTCCTGCGGAGCTCCCCTGCCCCATTGACGGAACGGCCGCTTGCGCCGGAACCGCCGCCGGAATATTTCGGTTCGGAACAGTATTTCCGCTCGGAACAGTTCCCGTTTTTGCCGCGTTTTTCGTATCCAGCGACATATTCGGAATCCATTGATCATCTTCTGATTGCGGAACCGGTTTGCCGTCCGGCTGGTTGACAAAATTCCTGTTCATATAATGAAGACCATTCATATCACGCAACGATTGTCCGGAGACTTCTTCGAGTGTTCGTGAATTTTCCTGACCGCAAAGACTTTCATTCGGAACAAAAAAGCAAAGCAGAAAAACCACGATCAAGAGCTTTTCTGTCGTATTGTTCATTCTTTTATTTTCTAAATTTTCGCGCATAAAACAATCTTCTAAAAAGGATGTTTCGAATAATATTAAAATACCTTGCAACAATCACAGGTGAAGAATACAAAATATTTCATTTTACATCAAGAGGAATTTTGAAATTTCCCGTATTTTATTCTGGATACAAACTTGTATTTTTTTCATATTATCCATATTACCGAAAATCTCTTCGTTTTTCTTTAAAAATTTTCCCTGAATTGATTTGACATTATATCCAAACCTGATAGAATGATGAGTAGAGACAGAGAAGAAGAGCAAGCAGGAACTGCTCTTTGATTTTTTCCCGCCATGAAATTTAACAGCACCCAAGTAAAGGAGAATATTATGTTTTCACCGAGTCCTATCCAATTACTGATCGTTGCCGGTATTGCCCTCCTCCTTTTTGGAGATCGCTTGCCGCAGGTAATGCGTTCGCTGGGAAGAAGCGTCGTCGAATTCAAAAAAGGCGTCAAGGGAATTGACGAAGAAGTCGACAAGGCCTCTCAGAAATCAGTAGAAAAAAAATCGGATGAAGAATAATTCCGTTTTTTGAAAAATTTATTACGAAAAAAGACAGACTCAACAGCCTGTCTTTTTTATTATACTAATCTGCAAAAGTATCATTTTTCTTTTTTTGAAACTTTTTCGATTATTCGATCATTCTTTCGGTTCGATCTCTTTCGACGTAAACCAGAAAGCAATTCCGCCCAAGATCACTGCCGCGATCAGAGCGCTCGGAACGTAATTCCAAGCTGGGATCCGCGAATTCATAAAATACCGCCCGAACATCGTGATCAGAAACGCGAAGTTCGCGGTCATTCCGGATATTTTCAGACGATTCATCTTCGCCGCTTTAGAAAGCGGTTCTTTGGATTTGTTCTTTTTGACCGCTGTCTTTTTGGCGGGCCCCGCGGCCGGATTAGCCGCTCCTGCTCCCGTCTGTTCCTGCGGATCATCATGATCGACAAAGATCTGGACAGCATCCCGGGGATAATATTTCGCAATCGCGGCATTAACCTGGCTCGGAGTGCAAATCGCGCAGCGAACCGGCATCCGGAAAAGCTGCTGAAGTTCCGCTTCCACATCAAGATCCAACGGAGTCGGAGAGGCAAGGATCAGTTTTCCCATATCGCTGAGAATCGGAATAAACGAATGTTGACGGGCAAGAACCGGATTGATCTGCGGAACATAGTATTCATCGACAGGAACATCATCCAGATTCACAAAAGGATATCCGTTTGCTTCCGCATAGGCCATCATTACATTTTCCGGGGCCGCGTGCTTTTGCTGGATAATCGCCATTTCGAGATCCAAGCCGACTGCGTCCGCATACATCTTCGATTTCTTCAGCTGTTCCGGGGTGAGAACCCGATTTTCCAGAAGAACATCCTCAAAGGTTCGGCGGCCAACCTGATCCGTTTCCGCACCTTCCTTTTTCCGCCCAAGCCGAAAATCGTAATCCTCTTTTCGTTCCGCATCCGTAAGACAAAGCATCGCCTTGGCCATCTCGTTCAGAAGCGCCTGCGATTCCTCGATATAGTCGCCTGTCGCAAACTTTCGGATATAAGCGTTCAATTCCCGATACTGCTTGCGGATCAGAGCAATATCGTCTTCAAATGTCTTAAGCCGAAGAAGCTGATAGTAATTTAATGGACGATTCGCCGCATTGATCTTGAGCCAGTCCTTGTAAACATCGATCTTGTTTTTCGCCATAATTTCACCTTCTGGTCCCGCCGGACAATTCCATTTTCTTTTTTAAGAGTTCTACGTAAAGGGATCGGATCCGTTCGGTCATAAAATGATGATCGAACTGTTTTGAGAAGCGTTTTCGACCCTCTTGACCAAATCGGGCCCGCAGTTCCGGATCGTTTACAAGACGGATCAAATCTTCCGCGAGCCGCGGGATCTCTCCGGGTGGAAGAAGAAAACCTGTCTTGCCATCAAGAACGACTTCCCGGGCACCGTCTATATCATAGCTTACAACCGGCTTTCCGGAAAGGAGCCCTTGCGGAAGAACTCGCGCAAGTCCTTCCCGCAAACTCGTATGAACCACAATATCCATCGCCGCAAACATCTCCGGAATATGCTCCGGACGAACAAGGCCCGTAAAAATAAAATAATCGCTCAACCCCGCTTCCCGAATCTTTTTTTTCAGCGGTTCCGTCAATATCCCGTCGCCAACAAAGAGAAAAACGGCATTCGGACACGAACGGACCACTTCTTTCGCCGCTTCAATCACATATTCATGTCCTTTTAAATGAAAAAGACGGGCAGCTTTTCCGATCACCACCTTGTCGGGCGAAATTCCCAGCTTTTCCCGGCTCTCTGCCCGAAGATCTCCGGAATTTAAAAACGACTCGACTTCCATTCCGCTGTAGATCGTACTGAACTTTTCGCGTGGAGCAACTTTCCCTTCAACCATAAGATCGGTCATCGCGTCTGCAACGGAAACGAATCCATCGGTTTTTCGGGCCGCCGCCTGTTCACATTTCCGGTAAAACCAGC
The DNA here is from genome assembly GCA_030539035.1 of Planctomycetia bacterium. Taxonomy (GTDB): domain Bacteria; phylum Planctomycetota; class Planctomycetia; order Pirellulales; family Thermoguttaceae; genus JAUNBG01. Next base: position 6,687 of record JAUNSU010000033.1, on the reverse strand, counting down.
GGACAAGCGGATTTTGATAAGGATAGAACGGAGCACCATGGACTCCATGAACGATCACGGGAACATTGACCGCACGGGCCGCGTATCGGCCGAGAATCCCCGCTTTCGCGCTGTGCGTATGAACAACATCAGGCTTGAATTCCCGAAGAATTTTTTTGATCTTCCCGTAAGCTGAAAAATCTTTCCACGGATGAATGGCCCGAATCATCGACGGAACGATTACATAAGGAACTGTCCCGGATTTTTCTCCGGAAACCGGCTCCCGAAGAGAGGTTCCCCAATGAATTCCCGATCGCACCCGTTCCAGCAGACTCCCTTCCGGCCCTTCAGAAGGTCCGGTAATCAGCAGAACATCATCCCCGTAATCCTGAATCAGATCTTCGCAGTTCAGAATCGTATTTTCCTGGGCTCCGCCAATAATGAGACGGGTAATAATATGGGCAATACGCATTAAATGATTTTAAACAGTCCTCCGACGAATTCGAGGATCGTTCCAGTTAAGGTGAACGGCTCATCCCAGCTCCAGATAAAACGGATCAGTTCGTAAGCGGCCATTGCGGTCGGGATCAGTATGATCAGGCTGGGGACAAGGACCAAAAGAATATCCAAACCGGAAAAATGGGCTTCATGCAAGCATCCCTTTCCAGCGGCCCACGAGCACCCTTCGGTTGCTGTCGCCGTTTGAGGAAGCTCTTCGCCGAAGCCGGGACCAGCGCTGGGACCAGGACCAGTGCCGGGAAAAGTTTGTCCGCTCTGATCTTCGGCCGTTTCGAAAGGAGGCCCAAAACCGCCGGCATCTTCCGTTGGCTGTTCTCCAAAAGGACTGGTCTCCTGATCCGAAGATTCCGGATCGCCGAAACTGCCCGCTCCGGGGAAGCCATTTCCTTCTTCCAGTGTTTCAAAAGGACTGGAAAAATCCGATCCGGGCGGATTGGAATCTCCCCCGTCTTCCGATACAAAAGGACTGTTCTCATCGTCGATTTGAATCACCTGGGATGCGCTTCCGGAATCGGAATCTTCCTGGGCATCGCCCGACGGTGCAAGCTGGAAGTCTTCCGATATTTCTCCAAGAACCGTCGATGATTCCGTATCCGCGCCGGGATGAAGGGCGAGAACGGATGATTCATCATCAGCAGGGGTTTCCGATACCAGCTGAAAAAGACTGTCGTCTTCATCTTCCTTTTTCTCAAGCGCTTCGGGTGAAATCACCGGCTTCTGGGAAGGCTCCGCAAGCATTGTGGACGCATCATCCGGTTCCGGCGCCAATTTGAAAATATCATCATCGTCTTCCTCCGGCTCCGGAGTGTTTTTCTCAAGATCGATCTTCGCCTGATGCGACGGAACTGAGGCCGGCTCTTCTCCCGCAAGTTTAAAAATGTCTTCTTCTGGTTCCGATTTATCCGTTTCCGAATCCGTCAGCGCAAGCTGGGTCTCTTCGTCGGCCGGAGCGAGCGAAGGAGTCCCGGTCGGGGCAATGGTAACATCGTTTGCCAACGCGAAAAGACCGTCTTCATCCAAGGTACCCGAACTGGATATCGTCGTTTCATCGGCAACGGCAAGATCGTTGCCGCCCAATTTTTCCTTACCGGATCCGCCGGCGTTCAGGACAATATTATCTCCTTCGGAACTGAGATCGAAAGAAGACTGATCATCCAGCAGGGAAATTCCGCTTCCTGTCCCCAGATTCAGATCGCTGCCGCTTCCGCCAATCACAAGACCGCTGTCGCCATTGAGATCAAGACTGCTCGGACTCGATCCGCCAAGGACAAGACCGCTGTCGCCGCCAAGATCAAGATCACTCATACTGCCGCCTGTTCCCCCGAGAACAAGTCCTTCATCTCCGCCAAGATCCAGATCAAAATCATCACCGCCGGAAGGAAGCGTCAAGCCTTCATCTCCGTCGAGATTGAGCCCGTCATCACTCGTAAACAGTGTTGTCTCATCATTTCCGCTGTCATTCTGAGGAACCAAATTAAAGAAATCCGCATTGTCGTCCGTTCCCGTGTTGAGATCAAGGGAGTCGGTCGCCTGATCGAGCAGAGATGCAAAATTCGAACTCTGGGCAGATGCAAGGATCGTCGGGGTATCTTCTTCCCCTTTTCCGAGCAGATCCATATTAGCATCCGGATTGCGCGCCTTGATCATATCTGTAAGATACTTCTCGACATCTTCCTGGCGGAATTTCCAGTCGATCCCATCACGAAAACCATGGAGTTTTCCCTGTTCCCGCAACCGGTTGACTTCACCCGGGGTCAATTTCAAAATCTCGGACGTCTTCTCCAGATTATAATATTGGCTCATTCATCGTTCCTCAATTTTAAGACGAACAGATCTCTGCTCGCACGTTTTGCCTGCCCGCTAAGGACGGGTTCCCTCTTTTTGAAGGACCTGTTCCTTGATCTGTGCGGGTGAAATACCGACTCCGTTAAAATCGTCCAGCTTCAGATCCCACTGAAAATTTCTCGAAGCCACCATCTCGATCGTACTTTTATTACCTTGTAATTTGACATGATACACACAGATCCGTTTTGTTTGCGAATCGACCAAAACGATCTGTTGACACGCATCGCTCACTTTGCTTTCAAATGCGTACAAAGGGGGAACTTCCAAAGGCCGCGCAACGTTGACCGGACGGTTTCCCGCAACGGCCGCGATCGCTTCGTTTCCCATTCCCTGCGAAACCGCTCCAAACCCCGCTCCCCCGTTCTGCGGAACTGGAGGATATTGAGCTCGAACCGTTCCTTTGTAGGAAACCAGAAAATAGACCCCTAAAAAAAACAGGCCGCCTAATATCATAAGCAGTCCCCATCTGTTTTGTCGTCTTTTCATCATTCCAACTCCATTTTGAATGTCTGTCTTAGAAAAAAAAGGGCGACCCCTATCCCTGATACTAATTCCCTATTTTAACTAAAATTCAGATAATTGCAAGAAATAAATCTTCCCTGAACCCCCTTTTTTACATCTTTTTCCAAAAAAGGGGGAAATTTTAACGATTCTGCCGTTTTGTCCCAATATAGCGGTGAAAATATCAAATAAAAGTTTTTTATTTCTTTGTTTTGATTTTCAGGATCGCGTCGCTTGGATCATAAAAATAAGAGTCGCCGGCCGGAAGGGTAGGAAGAACGATCTGGTTGGCTTTTATGATTTTCTGCATGAATTCATCCTGGGTTTTCGGATTTTCTCCGTTTTCCGCTTTATAGAGCTTCATCGCTTCGGGGATTTGCATACGGAAAACGACCATTTCCTGTGCTTTGAAATACGTTGCGAGAGGAACGGTTACCACGGACATCGGTTTCTCGGCGGAATCAGCAAATTTTCCTTTTCCGGTTGCACCGACATCGGCGGCCTTGACTTCTTCTTTACTCCCCTCCCCTTTCACGGCAGCAGGAGCGGCCGCCGGCGCTTTCGCATTCGGCGCCGGAGTACTTGGAGCAGGTGAATTGTCGAGCGAAATACTGCTTCCGCACCCGGAAAAGCTGAAAAGAATCCCCGCCAAAAAACCAAACAACACTTTTTTTGCCATTTGAGGCCTCCCTGGTTTTCATTTTGCAGAAAAGATCATGAATACAGGCGTTTTTGCTCGTTTTCAAACGATTTTCCCAATTTTAACCGCAACCGCCTCATGATCCATTTTCAAAAGCCTTTTGAAGTATATTATATCCAAAAAAAGAAAAAAAACAATGTATCAAAAAATAATCTTTTCCGGGTCGGGTATCATTGTCTGCATCTCCTGTGGACGGCTAAGTTCAAAACGCTTTAAATGTTCCATGATTTCGGCTTCTTTCTGATCCAGAATAGTTTCCGGCACTGCTCGGACTTCACTTTTCAGCTCGCGTTTACCAACAATGATTAAGAAAGCAGGAACGGAAACACCGGCGGCTTCACGCAGGATTGCTCGAAAGAAGGCCAGCTGTTCGTAATAGCGGTATGCTGTAATTTCACGCTCGAATTGGGAAAAACTGTCCGTTGTTTTCAGGTCAATAATACCGTAATACGGGTTGAACCAGTCGATTCGGATTTGACAGAAAAAGTTTGCGTATTTTGACCGAACAACTCCTTCGGCAAGTCCTTTTTCAAGCAGAAGTAGGGCAGATGGATTGTTCTCAACTGCGGTTTTCAGGTCTTCGACTGTTTTATATTGGGGTTCGGTGAGATATTCCCGGTTCCCTTTCTCCGATTTTATTAGCGTAAATTCATTGTCGAAAGCCGCTTTTCCTTCCAGAATCAATGTATGAGAAGCGCGGCCGGTCAGAAATTTTTCCGCTCGCTCTTCATCGGAAACCGGGTCAGTTGACTTTGGCGGCGGACCGATGAACTTTTTGAGATCAGTGATGGTCAAATAGTCGTTTCTCTTCGAAAAGTAGATCACTGACGATTCCTTGAGAAAAAAAGCCGGATCAATCAGCGGTTTTTCGCTCTTGTATAGGGATAAAACATCGGTAAAAGACATGGCCGCTCCTCTCGGACAGCCATCACCGGGTTCCTTTTCCAAAACCTGTCGTTTGAAAAGAAAAAGGGAGCGCGGCGACAGTTGCCGACGAGGCCCCAACCACAGGGCAGATCAAGCAACGGCACCGGCGCTCCCAGGCTCCTCGATTGCAATAAAGCGTACGATCTTCCCAAACAAAAACTTCGTTTCCGAAACATTTGCCCAAGAAAACTGAACACAATATCGCAACGAGGAAACCTTAATCGAACGGAAAAGCCTGAAAACCAGACCGATCCCACCGACGGGAGGCAGCGCTTCGTTCGTTTGATCTAAAGGGACATTCATCCCAAGAGTGGTTGATTCTCGTCAACAAACAAAGGCTATCGCGTCAAAATATTCATATTAAAATTTCTGCGAAAGAGTCAAACAAGGCCGATTACTCGTTTTTTCGATCAGTGATTTACAGAATCCCGGACCTTTTTAAGAGCGAAAAACATCGGTTTAAAATCTATTTGACTGCACATTATTTTAACAAGCTCAGTGTAAAAGACAAGTGGATCGCAAGGGGTTCAAATGAGAAGCAGATAAACGATCCACGAAGACCGTATTATTCGGACGGCTGTTTCGGATTCAATATCATATTTGATCTATAAACTCGCGGATGGAATCCCTGTCCCATCCTGGTCAGATCCTGTTCCGGAATTTTGCCATTTTATTCCTAATTCCTTGTTTTCAGGTATTCACGCCCTTTAATCGTAATTCGATATTTTTGATTTTTACTTCTTGGACTCTTGGGGATTGTCATTTCAATGTATCCTAAAACAAGCAATTTGTTTAAGGAAGTTCGATAATTCCGCGTTCGTTGGGAATAACCGATTGCCATTGTCAGCTCAATACTGGAAAATACGTTTTTCGACAAGGCAGTAAGAATCAGCAAATCCGTATTTCCAAACTCTTGGCCCCCTTCTTGGACCCCGACTGGGACCTCCACTGGGACCCCTATTTTATCGTCCTTCGTCCCTGATTGAGTCTTTTTTACTATACGACGTAAAGTCAAAATAAAACAGCCCCCGTCGATTCTGATTTCCGGTTCGGGAATACCGGCGTCTTTACAACGGGTAATCATATCGATAATGCCCGTTCCCATTCGTTCGATGTATTTTGTCAGGTATAAGGCTTCGGCAATGAGCGGGTTGCCAGGGATGGAAGCATGCGGCTTGCGAATTTTCTTGAGCGTCAGCGGCGGAGGCAATGCGCCCGGATTCCATATTTCAAGGCGATCGGCAAAGAGCATGACCTGAACGCTTGCGTTACTGGTGTAATCGCGATGGGCAATGGCATTGACAATGGCTTCAGTAACGACCTCTTGCGGGAATTCATATTGTACCGGAACTTGAGCACTTTTTTCCCGTGTCCCAACCCAAAGATTGATTTTCGACAAAACGAAATCTTTCGCCTGTTCAACAAGCTCGAATACAGTTCCCTTATAAACCTGATAGGAAGGAATCGGCTTGCAAACGGTCGTTCCGTGAAAATGAGCGCATTTTACTTCAGAGGTCAGGAGAAATCGTTGCGGCTTTTTACCGAACAAAAGAATGGCCGCATGAGTCGGTCGCCCTTTGTTCAACAGATTCAAATGAGTCAATACTTTTTTCGGGGACGAATTGCCCGGCAAAGGGAAACTGCGTCCGCGTCGGGCAAGACCAAGAAATTCGGTGATCCGATCATTGTCGAGGTCATTCATGGTTGCGTCTCGACAATAACTGGCATCAAAGGGCGAAAAACAGATCAATTCCCGTTCTTCCAAAACACGAACCAGGCTGGCGTAAACCGAAGTCCGCAGTTCCTCGCATGAATTAAATCGGCGGCGAATCAGATCATCCCCGATTTTCCGGACCAATGCTTTCATCTTGGGATGCCGTGCTTTGTCGTCCGCTCCTTTGACATAAATCAGACGCTGTTTTTCGAGTTTCGACGCAAGATTGTATTCCTTGTGAGTCGGCGAAAGGCCGTCTTTTTTATCTTCCCAGCCATATTCATTACCGAAAATACCGAGATAAATATCGCATTTTTTCACTTCCGACAAATAGCATTGATCGGCTCGCTGATCGGCGGCAGGCATATCTTCAAACAGAAAAACTTCAAAGAATCGACGCAACAGCGGGTCGCCTTGCAAATAGTCCCGCAAGACCATTCGTTCTTCGGCCAACTCTTTTTGAACACTGCTGATAAATATGCGAATCGGATTCATTCGGTAT
>JAUNSU010000161.1 GCA_030539035.1 Planctomycetia bacterium | reverse complement strand
ACATTCCGCATGAAAACATCTATATTCTTCAATCGGACGGAACAGATCCGGCTGCGGACTGTAATTTTGGCGGGACGTTAATTAACTCAGATGTTACCTACGCTACTTCCAACGGTTCTTATGTCGGAAAGGCAACGCTTGCTGAATTTTCGTCTGTAATGACGGCCTTGTCGAAGAAAATGGACTCCGATTCCCGCCTTTTGGTTTATACTTATGATCATGGGGGGGGAGAAGAAGGGAATTCCTCCGATTATAATGATGTTCTTTGCGGCTGGGGAGAAAATCTTTCCGGTATTGACGTTGCGACTCAAATGTTTAAATTAAAGCAGGGATACGTTACCACGATCTCGGCGCAATGTTTTTCCGGCGGTGTAATTGATGATATTCTGGATCCGGCAACAGGAACGGTTTGGAATAAGTACGTTGAGGGAAATAAATGGTATGCGATGGCCGCCGCGAACCATTATGAAACATCCTGGACCAGTTCATGGGGAGCTGCCGGGCCTTTCTATGGATTTGGACAATCAGCCATTGATGCCCTTCGTATCACAGGGGAGGGAGCGGGTCTGAACAATACCGCAAATGTCTTTAAATACGCAAAAACGGATAATCTCTTCACCGCAAATGAAACCTACAAAAATAATGAGGGGATTTGGGGCGGCGGTGAAGCGATTGAACATCCCTGGGGAGCCGGTGCGTCTTTCGATATCTTTTCTCCTGCTCCGGAATCGTATGTTGTCAACACGACAGAAGATATTGTTGATCCGAACGATGGAAAGTTTTCTCTTCGGGAAGCGGTTCTGAATTCTCATGCCGGAGATACGATCGGGTTTGATATCGCTCTTTCCGGGCAGACATTCTACCTTAAAAGCGATCTGGTTATTTATAATTCCCTTACGATCAACGCGGCGGAATTGATCACGGCGGATAATCCTTACGGAATCACGATCGACGCAAGAGGAAGAGGACGTGTCCTTACGATCGACGGCAGTATCAACACGGATCCATTGCTTGTCTCCCTGAAGGGAATCGCTTTTACCGGCGGAATTGTTGCCGCAAAAGACAATTACGGATCCGGCGGCGCGATTTACGCCAAAAACGCGAATCTGGAAATCAAGGATTGCTCTTTTTATCAGAATAAAATCGCCGATGCCATTCAGAACGCCAAAGGCGGCGCCGTCTATTCCGATAAATCGATCAAGATCGATCATGTCTCTTTTTACGACAATTCCACCTCGGGATTCGGCGGAGCAATTTACGCGGGCGGAAATTTGTCGGTGATCAATTCCGAAATTTATTCGAACCGGGCCGGCAATGGCGGAGCGATTTATTCCAATGCGTCCGTATCGATTCAGAACAGTACTTTGCGGAACAATTACGCGTCCAAATTGGGGGGCGCGGTTTATCTGATCAATCGCAATTCCGCGGAAGCCGCTCTGGAGATCTCCGGATCCAAATTGATCGAAAATATTGCCCTTTCCGGCGGTGCGGTCTATATTTCCGGGAGTATGTCGATAGAAGAATCGATTTTGTCCGGGAACAGTGCCAACGACGGCGGCGCGATCTATTCCAGCTATGGAAATCTCGAAGTTGTTTCCAGTTCCTTGACGGGAAACAGTGCCCGGGACAACGGCGGCGCACTTTATGTGATCGGCGGATCGTCCGATAAAGTTGTTGTCGTCAATTCAAAACTGGATGCGAATCACGCGGGATTAAAGGGCGGGGCGATCTATCTCTGGAAAGTGGGAGCAGCCCTTTTCACGAACGATACCATCGCGGCGAATTCCGCGGCGATCGGCGGCGGAATCTATGTCGGATCCCAAGTGAACGGACAGATGGCCAACTCCATTATCGCGAACAACTTTGCCGCCGATTCTCCTGATCTCTGCATTTACGCCGGACAAAAAATCGTTGCTCCTGCGGTTCCTGTCGAGGAAGAAACGGAAGGCGATGAGGAAGAACCGGCGGATCCCGCTTCCCTTGAACTGGTTCAGCCCGGGGCTCTTTCGATTCAGTATTCGCTGATCGGCGATACATCGACAAAATCCGGAATCGCGTTTGTCGATGCCGGCAATAATAAGACTAATACCGCCGCCGGCTTCTTGGCCGCACCTGTTTTCGATGAGGAAGGGAATTTGACCAACAGGGAAAATTATCTCCTCTTCCTGGAGAAAGATTCCGTTTGCATTGATGCCGGATCCAATGCGCTGGCCCTGAATCCCGACGGATCCGCGATTCTTTATGATCTCGTCGGCAAAAACAGAATCAATAACAGCATCGTCGATATGGGATCTTACGAATATATATCGGATATTCTTCCGGATCTCGCGTTTTATACGCCTGAAAAATGGTCCGCGCCGGTTTACATTACCAATGTCGATGATTATCGGGAAGTCGGGAACGCGTTCAAGATCAATGAACAGCTTTATCTTGCCTTTGGATCCGGAAACATCGGCGATGCGGCCTCCGCTGCCTGTTCTTACACGATTACCTCGGATAATTCCGCTTTTACAGCGATATCTGGAAATTACGCGAAAAAAGCGGTCGAAGAAAAGAGTCCTTCCCGAATCGCGATCGGATCCATTGCCAAGGCGGGAACTTATTATTTGACCATTACCCTGGATTCCGGGAAAACGATCGCCGAGAAAAACGAATGGAATAATACCTATACGGTCAAGATCATTATCGGACAGGAAGCGAAATCACTTGTCGTCAATACGGAAAAAGATATTATCGATCCAACCGATGGCCTGATCTCTCTGCGGGAAGCGATTCTTTACGCGAAGTCGGGCGAGAAGATCACTTTTGATACCTCGATGAACGCAAAGACCATTACCCTTGCCGGATCGGAACTGGAGATCGGAAAATCGATTACGATCGACGCGGCCGGCCTTACGGAATTGACTGTCAACGCGAACGGCGCTTCCCGTGTCTTCTCGATCCTTGCTGGCAATACTGTTCAGATCAATAATTTGACCATTAAAGGCGGGGTCTCCACCGGCAACGGCGGAGGAATCCTGAACGCCGGAACATTGACCTTGAAAGCAAGTACGATTTCCGGCAACAAGGCGGCAACGTCCGGAGCGGGTATTTACAACAGCGGTACCTTGACCGTTGACGGCGGATCCATTGCGCAAAATGAAATCCGAACCGGTCTTTCCGGCGGCGGGATCTTTAACGCGAAAGGGGCGGCGGCAACGATCAGAGGCGGAACACAGATCCAGGAAAATACCGCACGATACGGCGGCGGGATCTACAATGCCGGTCTGTTGACCGTATCGGCTTCGAACGACGGGTCTTATTCCGCGTTTATCTATGAAAATGAAGCGGCTTACGGCGGTGCTCTTCAGAATACCGGAACGGCCAACCTGTTTAATACAATGATCATGGACAATACCGCGTCGACTTCCGGCGGCGGAATCGCGAATGCCGGAACGGTAAAGCTTCAGAATTCTTCTGTTTCCGGAAATGATTCGGACGGGTCGGGCGGCGGTATCCAGAATTACAACGGTGCTCAGGTCGAAATGATCAATACCGAACTTCTTGCGAATACCGCGATCACTTTCGGCGGCGGAATCGCGAATGCGGGAACGATTTCTCTTTACAATAATACCGTGATCGGGAACAGTGTTGGAAATGATGAAGTCGTCAAATACAAAGCGTCCGTTTACGGGGGAGGAATCTACAGTACCGGAACCGCGAAGATCTGCAACAGTATTATTGCCGACAACAAGGCCTCCGCGTCCTATAATTCAACGAACATCGGAGAAGGGGGCGGAATCTACAGTACGACCGCCGATTTGATCGTCGATTATTGCATCCTCGCGAAAAATACGGCGGCAATAGCGGGATCCGAAAATTACAAAGCGCCCGACGGTTGGACGGAAACAGATCCGATTGCTTTTACCAGAAGGACAGCTGATCTTTTCTCGGGATACGATTCTGCTCAGAATTGGACCGATTGGGATCTGAAGCTGGCAGCCAATTCTGAAGCGATCAATGTTGGAAACAATGCTAATGTCTCTGCTTCGAAAGACAAAAACGGAATGGAACGGATTGTTGCCGATATTGTCGATCTTGGCGCTTATGAATATCAGACCGGAATTTACGTAAACGGAAAGACGGCGATCAGTATTCTCTATACAACGGAAACTGGCGAGTCGGCCGGAATTCTTACCGTTGGTGGAACGGAAGCGGTCAATCCCGTATTTACTCTTACCAGCACCAGTGTTCCGTTTGTCCTTGATGGAAATCAGATCAAAGTCAATGGAACCCTTGAGAACGGCAAGAAGTATGAATTAAAGATCACGGTGAAGGCGGATGGCTTGGATTATTCGCAATCGCTTTTCATTACAGCGGCGGCAACCCCGGTCGCAGCCGCTTCCGAGATGGTGAACGCTCTGTACGGAACCCAGTTTTCGCTTTCCGCGGCAGGATCCGCAGGCGGGGAAGGGGCTTCGGTTGCCCGATATTACTGGTATCTCGGTGAAAACACGGATCCGATCATTACGCAAAATGCCAACGTGAATCTTTCGACGCTCCAGTTGCAGGGAGATCGCGTCGGACTTGTTGTCGAAAATGAATTCGGAATGAAGAGTGAAATGGTCTATACAGAGGTCGTTCTGGAAGAGACCTATCCGGTTCTGAACACGAAGAAGTCCGTTTTTGGCGAAGATCATGTCGTTAAGTATCGATTTGATGTTTCCCTGCTGAAATCGCCTGTTCTTCATTGGCGAATATCCTGGGGAGACGGATCCGATCCGCAGATGATTGACCGGGCCTCGATGAATTTGACCGCTTCCCATTATTATGAAAATGCCGGTCAATACGAGATCACGCTGGAGATCTTTACCGGAGAGATCGATACGCCGACCTGCAAGTACTATATCGGATCGCATACTGTTCCCGGCGAGATCGCGGCTTCGGAACCGATTGCGCCTCCCGCGCCGTTGGTCGACCTTATCGCGGAAAGCGATTGGGCGGAATCCCCGCTCCCGATTGCCGATCCGATCATTGATCCCATCATTCCTTTCTGCCCCGAACTTCAAATGGCCCATGTGATGAATGCCCTGGACGCCGGAAAATCTCTCTGGTCCGATCAGGACAAGGAAGAGAATTGGTTTTTTTGAGGAAAATGATCGGGAAGTTCGGAAAGGGAATCGTTCATGGTAAGCGTTGATGATATTGATTTGTCGGAATATTACGGCAAGAGTCGAAAGTCGGAAAAGATCCTTTCGACCTTGAAAGAATCGATTTTCGCCGGGATTCTGATCGGATTCGGCGGAGCGGTCTATCTTTCCGTTCCTAATCGAACCTTGGGAGCTTTTCTCTTCGCGTTCGGACTGTTGACCATTTTGATCTATCAGCAGAAATTATATACCGGAGCGATCGGATACGCGGGAAAGATCTACGGAGCCGGAACGCTTACCCTGATCTTTCTCGGAAATCTGATCGGAACGGCGTTGACCGGATTTCTCCTGAAATGCTCGAATTTGTCCATTGCGTCAAATGCGGCCGCACTGATTGTGAAGAAAGGGGATCTGATCCGGCATTCATGGGATGATCCGATTCCTGTTCTGGTTGCCGGGATATTCTGCGGGATCCTCATGTATTTGGGAGTCGATTCCTGGCGCAAAGAAACCTTGCCCGGTGCGGCTCGGGTCCTTATGGTAATTCTGGCCGTTGCCCTTTTTATCTTGTGCGGATTCGAACACTGTATCGCGGATATGTTTTATCTTTTTGCGGCCGATCATTCCGATATTCCGGTCGGGATCCGGAGTTTGTTCGTACTCTATGTCGCCATCGGAAATTCGGCGGGGGCTCTCGGCATTGCCGCGCTTCTCGCGAAAAAAGAGGATTGATTCATGCGCCGTATTTTTCTGTTCCTTCTGATCGGTCTCTTTTTATCTTCCCTGTTGACGGGCTGTTCGCGGTCGGACTCCTTGTCGAACATGGAAAATGAGAAAGGATCCGGGCAAAAAAAGGAATATCTTAAAATTATATCGACCGCGCCCAGTATTACGGAGACTCTGTTCGAGATGGGACTCGGATCCCGGGTTATTGCCGTTTCCGATTATTGCGTTCATCCGAAAGAGATCGAAAAACTGCCGAAAATCGGAGGACTTTACAATCCCAATTATGAAGCGGTGATTGCCCTCAAGCCGGATCTTGTGATTGTTCTTAAAGAAAACGCCGAATACGGAAAGCGTCTTCAGGCATTTGGAATCTCTGTCCTTCAGATCAATCAGCATACAATCAATGGAATTTTTGAGTCCTTTCGGTTAATCGGATCAATTATTGGCGGTGAGTATCAAAAAAAGGGAGAAGATCTTGAACGGTCCATGAGGGCAAGGATCGAAAATGTTCGATCGAAAACGAAAGATCGAAAGCGGCCCTCGGTTCTGATTTCCATTGATCGGCAACGGGGAACAGGACAGATCAGCGATGTCTTTATTGCGGGCAACAATTCTTATTTCAATGAGATCCTGGAGATCGCCGGGGGAATGAATCCCGCCAAAGAAATGAGTATTGCCGTTCCTGTGGTCTCTGTCGAAGGGATCATGGATCTGAATCCGGATGTCGTCATTGATCTCGCAACAGATTGGAATAATCGCTTGGGAGAGAAAAACGAAAAATGGATCGCCCTCTGTCAAAAAGACTGGATGAGCCTGGATTCAAGGATCGGGGCCGTTAAGATGGAAAGGATCTATGCGATTCCGGAAGATTACGCAACCGTTCCCGGCCCAAGGGTAATCCTCCTGATCGAACGAATCGCAAAAATGCTCCATCCGGAATGCTTTTAAATTACTCAAACTGTAAATAACCGGTTTTGAAACCACGCTGCACTTTCCCTGGAATGTTAAGTTGTTAAAGCTGGGTTAAACAGCGTATATTTTAGTTCGTTTAATATTTTCGGGTTTATGCTTTTGGCATATAACCGCGAA
>JAUNSU010000032.1 GCA_030539035.1 Planctomycetia bacterium | reverse complement strand
GTGAAAATCCGTGAAATCCGTGGTTTCAAAATCGGTTATTTACAGTTTGAGTAAATGATCTTTGGCTTGATTTGCATTCCGCTTTCTGGTATAATGATCTTTCATTTGAAAAATAGAGATAATTGAAAAGGAAAAGACCATTTCAAATAAACTGTTTTTAATCATTTACCAGAAAGTCCTGCCATGTCAAGAACGATTATTTCCATCCTGTTGTTTTTGTTTCTGAATTCCGCTCTTTTTTCCGCGGAAGGTCCGATTGACCGCAAGGCGCTTGTTGCGCGGCACAAACTCAGTACAGCGGATCCGCTGATTCTTTATCCGGTTGGAAACGGAGAACTCTGCTTCAATGTTGATGGAACCGGACTGCAAACTTTTTGCGGCGATACCCTTGCGCATTGGGGATGGCATGAGTCCCCTCTTCCCGATGGAATCAAAAAAGAGGATGTTCCGCTTAACGGAACTTATCAAAAAGGAAGAAATAAAGGACCCGATGCCCTTCCTGAAGGAAAAGAAAAGATCCTTCCCTGGTTGCGCGCCAACCCTCATCTTTTCAATCTTGCCCGAATCCGCTTTATTCGCGGCGATATGCGATTACTTAAACCGGAAGAGATCACAAAAGTTCGCCGTAATCTTGATCTCTGGACCGGAATTCACCAAACGGATTTTATCCTCGACGGAAAATCTGTTCACGTGGAAACCGCGATTGGCGATCACGATCAGCTGGGGATTAAAATCATTTCTGATCTTCTTAGCGAAGGAGCCCTTCAGGTTGTGATTGATTTTCCTTATCTGGGAATCGAAGGAGGATCAACCGATCTGGAAGGCCGGTTTACATCCGGCTTTAAAACCGCCAAAAGCGGATGGACAGGGAACTTTCATGCGGACGGCAAGCACTCGACGATCGTTCTCCGCAGGGAAAAAGCCGGGCTCTTTCTTCATCGAACAGCCGACGATCTTCATTACGATGTAATGATTATCGGAAAAAATTTCAAGGCGTTCCCGGATCCCAAAGGATCCCTCCATCATTTTCTGCTCTCCCCGCGGAAAAAAGAGATCGAACTGGTCGTTCAATTCGGAAAAAATCCGGACAGAATACGAAGGGACTTCAATCAGATCACTGCAGAATCGAAAATGCGCTGGGATCAGTACTGGAAAACCGGCGGTGCGATCGATCTTTCCAAAAGTACCGATAAACGCTGGAGAGAATTGGAACGGCGTATTGTTCTTTCCCAATTTTTGATGCGCTCCTGTTCGGCGGGAAGTTTTCCCAGCGCGGAATCCGGACTCCTTGCGATGGATCCCTGGGGAGATCGTTTTCATATGGAAATGGTCTGGTGGCACCTGGCCCATTATTTCCTTTGGAATCGGGATCAGTACGCTCAAAAAGCGCTCGAATGCTATCAGTGGTTGAAAAAACCGGCGCGATCCCTTGCCGAACAGTGCGATTATAAAGGATACCAATGGCAAAAAGCGGTCGGCCCTTCCGCACGATCCCAATTTTGGAGTGGGAATTTGATTCTTCTTTGGAAACAGCCCCACCCCTTCTTTTTCGCGGAACTCGACTATCGGAATCATCCGAACAGGAAAACATTGGACAAATGGGCGGATATCCTTGAAGGGACCGCGGAGTTTATGGCCGATTATCCCGTAAAAGATGAAAAAGGAATTTATCATCTTGATCCGGTAATGCCCCCCTCCGAGATCGGATGTTCCAAAGATACCGTTTTCGATCTTGCTTACTGGCGCTTTGGACTCAAACAGGCCAATATTTGGCGCGAACGGATGGGAAAGGATAAAAATGCCAATTGGGAGAAGGTATTAAAAAATCTTGCCCCTCTTCCTGTTGCGCAAGGGGTTTTTGTGCATTCTTCCGAATGGTCCGATACTTATACAAAGAGAAATTGGGAACATCCCGATCCGGTTGGCGTTTTCGGAATGCTTCCGCCAATAGAGGGTGTTGATCCGGCAATCGCGAAAAAAACAGTCGAAAAAATCATCAATACCTGGCAATGGTCCCGTTGCTGGGGATGGGATTTTCCCTGGACGGCAATGGCCGCGGCGCGAACCGGACAGCCCGATAAGGCGATCGAGATCCTCTTCTCCGATTCTCCGCGCAATCAGTATGATCTTCGCGGGGTCAATCTGGGAGGGCCTTGTCCTTATCTGCCCGGCAACGGCGGTTTGCTTTACGCGATTGCGATGATGGCCGCCGGTTGGGACGGCGCTCCGACGGGAAATGCTCCCGGCTTCCCAAAAGAGGGCTGGAAGGTTCAATATGAAGGATTGAAAAAAGCTCCCTGATCGTTTTCTGATAAAAGGACAGTTCTGAGAGATCTGTTCTGAAGATATCGTAAAAACGGGAAGGTGCGGAAGTCCGCGCCCCCTGTTTTTTCAGATCCGCTCTGAAAGATCTAATGAAGCAGAATTTCCAGTATTCCCAATGCCGCGAGATTTCTTTCGATGGGAACAAACTTGTCCGTTTGTTCCTCATAATTCAGCAGAGCCTGAATATAATGGGAATATTCTTCTCTTAAAGCCCAAAGTTCTTCCTGGGAGAGACGGAGCCGAAAGTTCTCCCAATAATTTTCAAGGATGGGCATCGCCCCGGACTGTAATTGCAGAACCTGCCGCACAAGAGAATCGAACTCGATGAAATCATTTTGCCGTTCCGGAAACCGTGCGATCAGGCATTGAAAAGGGGAAAATACCGACTGATCCGTGTGAATCATCAACGGCTGATTGAATTCGATTTTTTTCCTGGGCTTGTTGGGATAAGGAAGATCGGATCCCAATTCCGGCGTGGAAGTTCCGTCCCAACTCAATTTTTTGCGATCGTATCGCTTCTCATCAAAATGAAAAGGAGATTCTTCGTGATTGAAGATCCTTCGCAATAAAGATTCGTCCAGCAAATCGGTTTCCAAAATCTGTTCCAATTGTTCCCGAGTCAATTCATCCGGGTTTTCGCCGAGAGTAAAGAATTTTTCGTTCCCTTCTTTTTGCGAAGTTCCTTTGCCTTTGTCGGGCGAGATCAGAAATCTGCGATATTGATTCAAAAGATAAAGAAGTTCATAGAGCCATTCATATCCGGCCTGATTGACTTCTTCGGTTTTCAGCATTTCTTCCATGGGATCGGATCCATTTTTGGAGCGTGATCGATAATCGTCCATCAGTTTGCGCCAAAAATAGCGATACTGTCCGGATTGCAGGATGAGCTGAACAAACAGGGGCCAGCCTTCGATCAGAGGAGGGACGTTTACTCCGGATCCGATCTTGTCGAGATCGTATAAGGGAAAATTCGGATCCGGTTCGCCGTTTTCTTCCGATCCGTCCAGAAAGATCAAGCGAAGATAATGATCGCCCTCAAAATGGAGTCCGACTGCAAAGCTTAATTCCGTTCGCCAATGGACCGGAAGAAGACTGAAGAGTCCGGCAACCGTATGCAGGGGCGATGTACTTCCTTTAAAACAGGTAAGAATCGAATCCAACGCGGCCTGGAGCAGAATTGCAAGGGGAAGGATTCCCGGGGAAATGGCCAATCCGCGAAGAAGCGGAATATCGACCCAAAGAGAAGGCATCAAACTGATTTCGATCGGGGCAAGATCCCCTTTGACGGAATTTCTCTGATAGCCAAGCTGTCCATCTCCCAACGCCGTTTGAAAAAGAAGGATGGGATTATTTCCGAACGCGGCAAGGGTTTCCGGATCAACGGCAAGAAATTGAAAGAAAAAATGCCGGATCGGCTTTTTGAAGTCGGGATTGCCGGGAAAATCAGGGATCAGCCGTCCAATCGCGTAATTCCCTCCCGGCAAAGGAAAAAAACAGAGATTTAAGGGATTCAGACCAAAAACAGCTTTTCCTTTTGGACGCGATTGGTGAAAAGCGAGTTCTTCGCGATCCGGATACAATGTTCGGATTTTGGGGAGCTTCAAGGCTTTTGACCAATCCATTAATTCCCCGAGATCCATTGAAGAGACGCCGGGCGTATGATCCAGAAGTTCGACACGGACTTCTTCCGTCTCTTCTTCGGTTTCTATCGAAATAATGATGCGTTCGATTGGGTTCATTATTGTTTACTTGCATAATGGTTAATTTGCGCAATCCACGTATAATGGATCAAAAAGCAAAAGAAAGAATGGACAAATTGAGTAATCTTTCTCTCTTTTGCAAAAGGCGTAATATACAATTAAATTGCATTATCTTCTCTCATTTTATCAAGAAGATGGGATATGGAAAACCTATTTTTCCCAAAATAAAGGGAAATTCTTGCTTTTAAAAGTTTTTTTGTGTATAATAAAATATATTTTCTGTAAATTTTTAATAATTTGGAACTTCTTTCGTCAAAATTTATCCAACGAAATAGGAGCAGAAGTGTCCGACGAAAAGTTGATTGAACAAACGCTTGCCGGAGATCAGAACGCTTTTGGTGTTCTGGTGGAGCGTTATCAGGATCGTTTGTACAATATTGTTTATCATATTGTAAACGATTATGAAGACGCACGGGATGTTGTTCAGGAAGCATTTTTACAGGCCTTCGCGAATTTGGACCGTTTTCGGGGATCCAGCCGGTTTTATACCTGGATCTATCGAATTTCCTTCAATATTGCGGTAGGGCACCTGCGTCAGCGCAAAAGATCTGTCTCCATGGAAAAAATTTTGGAAGAGCGCGGAGAGTGTTTTGCTGATCCGGGCGATTCGCCGGAAATGCTTTCCACAAGGGAAGAAGATTCCAAAATCCTTTGGGATGGGATCAATCGGCTGCCGATCGAGTATCGAAGTCCCCTGATCCTTCGGGAAATTGAAGGGGCTTCTTACGACGAAATCGCCGAGATGCTCAATGTCCCTGTTGGAACGATCCGGAGTCGGCTTCATCGGGCAAGAATCGCGCTCAAAGAGATTATTGAGCGGCAAAGAGAGAGCTTGTGAGATCCTTTAAACGATCTTTCCTGCTCAGGGCCGCGAAAACATTTTACAGAAATTGTTTACACCGGAAGAGGTGCCGTAATGAAAAGAACTGATTTGGAAAAACTCATCAGTCTTTATGCAGATGGTGAAGTCGATGAAAAAACCGCGTTGCACGTTGCCCATTTAATTGAGATTAATCAGGAAGCGGCTGCGATTTATTCGACTTTTTTGAAAATTCGCGAGCAAATTTCGAAAACCCCGCGGGTTTCCCTTCCTTCTGATTTTTCCAAAATGATTCTCGAAAAGGTCAATCGAGGAAATGTCGTTCGTCCCAAAGAGTCGAAAGTATATCAATTTTGCAAAAAGAATCGGACTTTGGTCTGTTCAGCCGCTTCCGCGCTGCTTTTGTTCCTGATTCTTCCCCTGTTTCTCTTTCAGACCCCGAATCCCGATCAGGGAGAAGTGCAAACCGTTGCAGTTGCCCCGGTTAAGCAGAATGTTTCCGAACCTTTAAAAGATCTTCCTGTCCTTAAAAAGGAAGAAACCGCGATTGCATCCGTTAAGGATGTTCCCTTGGAAAAGAAAAATCCTTCCTTTTTGGAAGTACCCATTGCGTACGCTCCTGTTCCCAAAGTTCAAAAACCTGATCCGGCGTTTCTTTCTTCCGCGGTCTTCTGTGTATTGAACAGCGCGAAAAAAGATGTGTTCTTTCCTAAATTTCAGGATCAATGTTCCGCGTTGGGCCTTACTTTCAGTACCAAACATCGGGACGGGAAAACCGTTCTGGAATTTCAGTTGACCCAGCAAAATCTGGAAAAATTGATCCACTGGATTCAGTCCCGAACCGACTATGTTTCTTCTGTTCGATTTTCGGAGCCTCTGAAAAAATGGCGGGAGTCCAATACTCCTTCCGATCTTTACGATGCTTCCGGAAAAGATCTGCATAAAACGGTTCGATTTGAAATCACCTCGAATTAAACTCACTCATACTGTAAAAGTATTTTTGTTTGGAACCGCAGATAAAATCAATATAAGATTCGGACCTGATATTTTTGATGTAAACGTGTTTTTACCAAAAAAGTATCCGTGAAATGCGTGAAATCCGTGGTTTCAAAATCGGTTATTTACAGTTTGAGAAACTCAAATCAGAACGGGCTCGAACAAAAATCGGGCTCGTTTTTGTTTTCTTGTGAATGGAAATTTTATTCGGAGTGAACTGTCGTTCATTTCGCTATTTTAATCCTTTTATCTGTTCTGAATTCTGTAATATTATTCCTTGTTTCTGAAATCTCCCGTTCAGGTGGTCCTTCCGAGAGGAAAAAGATCTGCTAAAATGAAAGGGTTTGTACTGAATATCCGATCCGTTTTATTGGGGAAGATCCCGCGCATTGCGGACTGCTGTCCGTTTACGGTTTTTCCGTGTTGAGATCCTTTCCTTCCGAATCGGAATCCCATCCCTTTCCTTTAACCTGATTTTACGAAAAATGTCGACACAAGAGCAATTGATGAACGAGCTTCCCAAGCAATATGAACCACTGGCGGCGCAGGAAAAATGGTCCGCTTTTTGGGAAGAAAAAGGATACTTTCACAGCGAACCGAATCCGGAAAAGAAGCCCTATACGATTGTAATTCCGCCGCCGAACGTTACCGGGGCCCTGCACTTGGGACACGCGCTCAACGAAACGCTTCAGGACACAATGATTCGGATGAAGCGGATGCAGGGCTTTGAAACGCTTTGGGTCCCGGGCGTCGATCACGCGGGAATTGCAACTCAGGCAGTTGTGGAGAAGCGTCTTTTTGAACAGGAACACAAAACGCGGCATGATATCGGACGGGAAGCGCTCGTCGAACGGATCTGGAATTGGAAGGATCAGTATCAGCAGAGAATTATCAAACAGCTTAAAACGATGGGGTGCAGCTGCGATTGGCGCCGAACCCGATTCACTCTTGATCCGGTTTGCGCCAAAGCGGTCCGCTATTTCTTCTTCAATCTTTTCCGGGACGGTCTGATCTATCGCGGAAAACGGCTTGTCAACTGGGATACCCATCTTCAAACGGCCGTAAGCGATGATGAAGTATTTCATGAGACCATTGCAGGCAATTTCTGGTATATCCATTATCCGATCGTCGATCCAAAGCCGGGAGAACCGGAATTCGTAATGGTTGCGACGACCCGACCGGAAACCATGCTTGGCGATACCGCCGTTGCCGTTCATCCTTCGCCGGAATCGGAATTCAACCGGATCGAAAAAGATCTTCGGGAAAAAATTGCCAACGGTCCGGAAAAAGAGAAAGCAGATCTTCAGATCCAGCTTGATGATCTTCTTCGTCGGAGAAAGGAATCGCTTCCTTTCCTGATCCAGCTTGCCAAAATGGCGGCGGACGGAAGAAAGGTCCTTTTGCCGCTCATGAAGAGAGAGATCCCGTTGGTCGCCGATATTTGGGCCAAGCCGAACTTGGGAACCGGATGTGTGAAGATCACACCTGCCCATGATCCCAACGACTATGAAGTTGGAAAACGGCAAAAACTGCCGATGATCAATCTTCTTCAGGAAGATGGAGTTTATAATGAAAACGCCGGAAAATACGCGGGGCTTCCGATTAAGAAAGTAAGAGCCCAGGTTCTGGAAGATCTTGAAAAGGAAGGTCTTCTGGTAAAAACCGAGGATCGCGAGATCGAAATTTCCATGTCCGACCGTTCCAAGACGCCGATCGAGCCGTATTTGAACGATCAATGGTTTGTGAAAATGGAACGTCTTTGCCAAATGGCAATGGATGCGGTCGAATCGAATGAAGTGAAAATTCATCCGGCCCGATACGCGAAGGGATATCTTGATTGGCTCTCCGAAAAACGGGATTGGCCGATCGGACGGCAGCTCTGGTGGGGACATCGGATCCCGGTCTGGTATTGCGATGGATCGGCAACGGAAGAGGTTCTCAAAGCGGCTTTTGCCGGACGAGAGGATGTTCTTTGGCGATTTGATGAGGAACACAAACAATGGTGGATCTGCTCTCAGGAGGAAAATCTTACCGCCGACGCGGTTCCCGGATATTCCCTCACCCAGGAAGAAGATGTTCTCGATACCTGGTTCAGTTCCGCGCTTTGGCCGCATTCGACCCTTGGCTGGCCGGATAATACGCCGGATCTGAACTATTATTATCCCACGAATATTTTGATCACGAGTCGGGATATCATTTCCCTTTGGGTTGCCCGTATGGTTTTGGCAAGCTATTTCAACCTTGGAAAGAAGCCGTTCGACGATGTTTTCATTCATCCGAAGATCCTCGACAAGTACGGGGAAGGAATGTCGAAATCCAAAGGAAACGGAATTGACCCGGTTGCGATCATCGAAAAGTTCGGAACCGATTCCCTTCGATTCGCGATTGCCTACTTGACGACCGAAAATCAGGATGTCCGATTGGGACTCGATTTTGAGTGTCCTTATTGCGGCGCGATTGTCGAACAGACGAAAAAGAACAGGACTCTTCCCAAAATTGCCTGTCCGAAGTGCAAGAAGGAATTTTCCACTCAATGGGCAGAAAAACCGGAAGACAAAGCGCTTGCTCAGGCTCCGATCGTTGGTGAACGATTTGAAGTTGCCCGGAATTTCTGCAATAAGCTCTGGAATGCCGCGCGATTTGTAATGATGAATCTGGAAGGCTTCGAACCGAAAGAGATCAAAGACGACGATCTTTTGCTTGAAGATCGGTGGATTTTGAGTCGATTGGCAACGGTATCGGATCAGGTAACCCAGTCGCTGGAAACGTTCCGATATTCGGAAGCGGCCCGGGCCCTTTACGACTTCGCCTGGGATGAATTTTGCAGTTTTTATCTGGAGATCACCAAGGCGCGCATGAACGATCCGAATCAGCGTGATAAGGTTCAATCCCTTTTGGTTTATGTACTGGATTCGATTTTGCGGCTTCTTCACCCGATCACTCCGTTTATTACCGAAGAAATTTGGCAGCGGCTCGCGCCGTTTGCGCCTGTACGCGGATTAAAGCCGGAAAAAGTGTCCGAAAGCATTACGATTGCTCCTTGGCCTGTTGCCGATTTGAGTCGGGTTGATCGGGAAATCGAAGAGCAGTTCACTTTATTCCAGGAGCTTCTTCGCGGGTTGCGGGAAGTTCGGGCCCGGCAGAATGTCGCTCCGAAAACGGAAATCCAATTTTCAGTCCGTTGTGAAGAAGGGGTCGCCGATCTTCTTTCTCCGATGGCCCCTTATTTGAAGGGAATGGCGGGAGCGGCTGCGGTCGCCTGGGGCAAAGAGATCGAAGTTCCTCCATTATCTGCGAACGTAAGTTCGGCGAAGATGGAGATCTTTGTCGATCTTGCCGATCTGATCGATGTTGCCTCCGAGATTGGCAAAAAAGAAAAGGATCTGGAAAAGCTGGCCGGATTCATTAAATCCAAAGAGGCGAAGTTGTCCGGCGACTTTATTAAAAAGGCGCCGCCGCAAGTTGTCGAGAAAGAACGTGCTTCCTTGGAGGATCTTAAAGTCCAATGGAACGCGAACAATCAGATCCTTGAACAGCTTCGCAAACTGGTAAAGTAGTTTAGACAAACTGTAAATAACCGATTTTGAAACCACGGATTTCACTGATTTTCACGGATATTTTTTTGGTAAAAACACGTTTTCATCAAAAATATCAGGCCCGAATCTTATAGGAATTTCATCCGTGTTTATCCGTGTCATCCGTGGTTCCAAACAAAAATATTTTTACAGTATGAGTAGTTTACTGAATTTCTTCAGGAGATTTTATCCTGTTTTTCTGGGCAAGTTGTTCCCGAATCGCGATATTTTCGAGTTCGAGAACAATTTTCCCGGCGACGAGTTCGAGGATATTCATATCGCATTGATCGAAATCTCTTTTTTCATCGCAGAAAAACCAGAGGGTTCCGAGGACCGTGGAATCGGAAATCACGGGAACACAGATGGATGAGGAAAAGCATTCGGGTGATTTCCATAATTCCGCGAGATAAGATTCATTGAGGATCACGGCGTTTCCGAGGAGGGCTTCCAAATCGGCAAGAGCGCCGTTGAGAGGACGGGGAGGAGCTGTAAACCGTTCTTCCGGCAGTCCCCAGGCGGATCGAAGTTTAAGGCAGGAAGCATTCTCATCAAGGAGAAAAAATGCGGATGCTTCGCAGTGGATCATCTGGGCGCCATCCTTGAGTATTTCGTACAGATGTTCCCCATGATTTCGATTACGCGAGTTAAAAAGACAGCACGAAAGAGCAGCCAGCTCCGTTTCTCGTTCACGAACCGTATTTGCCCAGCTGTAGGTTTCTCCGATCGTTGCCGCGAGAGCCTGTGCAGCTTCGATAGCGGGAGATTCCCCGATCAAACCGGGCGTTTTCAGCGATTTCCATAAAACGAGATTCCCCAATTTCCTTCTCTGAATATTTAATACAGGAATACAGGCCAGCATTTGAAGAGAGGATTTCTCTTCTTCCGGCGATTCCGGTTTTTCCTGCAAATCGTTTGCAATGCTTTGTTCACCAGATCGAATTTCCCTTTCCGAAAAGATCTCTTTCTGCAAAAAATCCTCTTCGGGGGCAAAAAGACTTTCCGGATCGGCCATCTCTCTCAAAATTGCTTCCCGATGGAGCATTTCCAATTTGGAATACCGATCGGAAGCGGGAAGAGTACCGCCTGCGCGGACAAATTTCAAATAATATCCCGTCGCTTTTTGAAAAGATCGAAAAAGATCCGGCAAACTTCCAAAAAGAGGAATGTCTTCCCGTCCGGAAAGGTATTTTTCCGATGGAAATGTTCGAAGATGTTTTTCGTAAAATTCGGAATCCATTGAATTAGCCCACCCTGTTTTTTATTCGGATAAATCTTCCGGTTCGATCCGGTTCCTCTGTCGGAATTTCCTTCTCTTACCGTTTACAGATCCAAAATCGGGATTTCAGAGTAAAAAAAGGAATCAAAATTTTTTTGATGAGGTTATTTTGAAAGACAGGGTTTTACCGCTTTTTCCGATTAGGACTCATGATCCTTTGGTATCGAAGCGGAGAAGACCTTTTCCCTTTATTCTGAAATAAAAAAAGAAGAGAAGACTAAAGCCGGTTCCGGGCTCCAGGTTGGATTGACCTTTGAAAAACCTTATGTACAATAGAAGGAGGAAGAATGGGAGATCCAATTGTTCGTTCTCTTTTTTTACCCGTTTTTGTCCTTTTTCCACAGGAAGAACTATGAAATACACTTCGAATCCGGATTCCGTTGTAAAGGAAATGCTCTCCGAGATGGGACTTTCTTCGCTGGACGATCTTTTTGCGGATATTCCGATCGAGATCCGGGAACAATGCCGAATCCCCGATAACAGCGGAATGTCCGAGATGTCTGTAAGAAAGCAGCTCGAACAGCTTGCCCAGGATAATTTATGCTCCGAGGACGGTCCGATTTTTCTTGGGGCCGGGTGCTATGATCATTATATTCCGGCCGCAGTCTCCCATCTTTTGGGGCGATCCGAATTTTACAGTTCCTATACGCCCTATCAACCGGAGATCAGCCAAGGGATTCTGCAATCGATTTTTGAGTATCAGACGTTAATTTGCCGGCTGACCGGAATGGATGTCGCCAACGCTTCCCTTTATTGCGGAGGAAGTGCTTTGGCGCAAGCCTGTCAAATTGCGGCGGAGGCGACCAAAAGACCCAAAATCCTTCTTCCGGCGACCCTTCACCCCGATTACGCGCAAATCGTCCGGACTTACGCGATCTCCGGATCCATGCAGCCGGAAACAATTCCGGAATCAAACGGAATGATCGATCTGGAAAAATTGACCGCTCTTCTTGATGATACTGTCGGCGCGGTTGTGATCCAGTATCCGAACTTTTACGGGATCATGGAAAACGCGGGAGCAATCATCGACGCGGTTCGAAAAACGAAAGCGCTTGTAATCATGTCGGTCGATCCGATTCCGCTTGCAATGCTCAAGCCGCCGGGGGAATGGGGAGCGGATATTGCCGTTGGCGACGGACAAACATTGGGAAATCCGATGTCGTTCGGCGGTCCTCACCTTGGATTTATGGCCGTGAATTCAAAGTTGCTCCGCAAGATCCCCGGCCGATTGGTAGGGGAAACCGTCGATTCCCGCGGGCAACGGGCCTTTGTCCTTACCCTTCAGGCGCGGGAACAGCATATCCGCCGGGAAAAAGCGAATTCCAACATCTGTTCGAATCAGGCTCTGAACGCCCTTGCGGCCGCGATGTATTTGACCTTTGTCGGCCCCCTGGGATTAAAACAGGCGGCCAACTGTTCGCACCATCTTGCCCAATACGCCCATTCGGAACTGGAAAAAGCGGGATTCACTTTTCCTTATTCCGCCCCCTTCTTCAGGGAATTTGCCGTAAACGTCCCCGATCCGTCCGGATTAAACGATTTCCTGGTTTCCGGCGGAATTATTGGCGGATATGAACTCAAAAACGCGATGCTCCTCGCCTTTACGGAAAAAAGACGACGGGAAGAAATCGATGAATTGGTCGCAATGATGAAAGAGTATTGCTTTGAAGGCAATTCGGAAAGATAAAAAGGGAAAGATTCATGAAATTATTATTTGAAAAGAGCGTTAAAGGGAGCAATTTTTTTCGATTCCCGCTGCAAAATCTTCCCGTAATCGACCTTCAGGAGACGATACCGGAAGAGCATTGGCGAACCTCGGATCTCGGGATTCCCGAACTCAGTGAGGCGGAGGCGGTCCGGCATTACACCGAACTTTCTCATCGCGCTTTCGGGGTCGACGATGGAATGTATCCGCTGGGATCCTGTACAATGAAATACAATCCGAAAATCAATGAATGGGCCGCGTCCCTTCCCGGCTTTGCCAACATTCACCCTTACCAGAAAACTTATACCGTTCAGGGGGCGCTGGAACTGCTGTATGAACTTCAGATCATGCTTTCCGTGATCGGCGGAATGGATCGTTTTTCTCTCCAGCCCGCTGCGGGGGCTCATGGAGAAATGACCGGCATCATGATCGTTCGCGCTTGGCATCAAAGCCGGGGGGATCATAAGCGGAATGTAATTCTGGTTCCCGATTCCGCGCACGGAACAAATCCGGCAACAGCCTCTGTCGTCGGATACAAGGTGCGCGAAGTCAAGTCGAACGCGGACGGACGGGTCTCTCTGGACGATCTTAAAGAAAAGCTGGGGGACGATGTCGCCGGACTCATGCTTACCAATCCGAATACTCTCGGACTGTTCGAAAATGAGATCCTTGAGATTTCCCGTCTGGTTCATGAAGCGGGCGGCCTCCTCTATTACGACGGAGCAAATCTCAACGCGATTGTCGGAGTTGCCCGGCCCGGTGATATGGGATTCGATATCGTTCACTATAATCTTCATAAAACTTTTGCGACCCCGCACGGCGGAGGCGGCCCCGGCGCGGGCGCGGTGGGCGTCAAAAAGTTCCTGATCCCCTTCCTCCCCTCCCCAATCGTTGTCAAAAGCAAGGATGGATTCTATAATCTTGATTATGATCGGCCAAAATCCATCGGAAAGGTAAAAACCTTCTTCGGCAATTTCGGCGTTTGCGTCAAGGCTTATACGTATATTATGTCCCTGGGCGGCGAAGGGCTGAAAGAGGTCAGTCAACACGCGGTTCTCGCGGCCAATTATATCAAACACCATATCGCGGAAGATTACGATATTCCTCATCAGGGAATTTGCAAACACGAGTTTGTCGCAACTTCGGAAAAACAATCGGAACAGGGAATTCGAACTCTGGATATCGCGAAAAGACTGATGGACTTCGGATATCATCCGCCGACCATTTATTTCCCGCTGATCGTTCATGAAGCGATGATGATTGAACCGACGGAAACGGAATCGAAAGAGCGGCTCGACAATTTTATCGCCGTTCTGAAGAAGATCGCGCAGGAATGCCGGGAAAATCCGGAACTCGTGAAATCCGCTCCCCATTCGACCGTAATCGGAAGAGTCGATGAAACGCGGGCTGCCCGTAATCCCATTCTGAAATATCAGGAATAATTGTATGTACGATATCATCATTATCGGCGGCGGACCCGGCGGATATACTGCCGCGATTCGCGCGGCCCAACTGGAGAAAAAAGTTCTTCTGATCGAACGGGAAGAATTGGGGGGGACTTGCCTGAATTGCGGATGCATTCCAACGAAAATGCTCGTTCATCAGGCCGATCTTCTTCGTTCGCTCTCTTCACTGGAGAACGCGAATATCTCGATCGATGCCGATTCGATCCGATTCGATCTTTCCGGCGCTATTGATCGAAAAAATGATCAAATCGAAAAAATGCGGCAGGGAATTCTCGCTCTGTTGATAGGAAACCGGATCGAATTCTTAAAGGGAGAAGCGTCGATTAAAGCGGAGGGAAAAGTTCGGGTTCGATCCCCTGAATCGGATCAGATTCTGGAATCCAAAGCGATTATTCTCGCAACGGGATCGTCGAACATTCCGATTTCAGTTCCCGGTGCCGCGCCCGATCTTTTTTTGGACTCCACGGCGCTTCTGAATCTTCGGGACGTTCCCCGTCAATTGACCATTATCGGCGGCGGAGTGATCGGAGCGGAGTTCGCGTCGATTTATCGGACATTCGGATCCGAGGTTACCATTATTGAAGCGCAGGACCGTTTGCTCCCCATGCTCGATTCCGATCTTGGCAAACGGATCGCGGTTTATTTCAAGAAACGGGGAATCAAGGTTCATCTCTCTTCCCGGCTTGTAAAAGCGGAGTCCGTTCAGGGAACCGCCTCGCTTTATCTGGAAACATCAAAAGGAGAAACAGTTCTTCAAGCGGAAAAAATTCTGATCTCGGTCGGGCGCCGTCCCAATCTTGAACCCCTTGACCTTATAATTCCGGCAATCAAGATGAACGGGCGGTTTCTTTATGTCGATGAGAATTATAAAACGACTGTTCCCGGCCTTTACGCGATCGGTGATCTTCTGGGACGGGGAATGCTCGCCCATCTTGCGGCGGAAGAGGGAAAAGTCGTCGTCGAACGGTTGGCCGGACTCAGATCCAAGGTCTCCTACCACGCGATTCCCAGCTGTGTTTTTTCCTCTCCGGAAATCGCTTCCGTCGGATTGAGTGAAGATCAGGCCAAAGCAAAAGGGATCGAATACAGAACAGGCCGTTTTCTCTTCGCCGCAAATGGAAAGGCGCAAACGATGGGAGAAACCGATGGATTTATCAAAATATTGGCCGGACCGGATGATACCATTCTCGGCGTCCATATTATTGGACCGCACGCTTCCGATCTGATTCTGGAAGGGACGGTTTTCGTTGAAAAAAGAATGAAGTTGAAGGATGTCCTTTCGATCGTTCATCCTCATCCGACGCTTGGCGAAGTCTTTGCAGAAGCCCTGCTCGATATTCGAAAAGAATCGATTCATTCCATTCCGGCCGCGCGCCGCTGATCGATTCGGCTATTTTTTCCGCGGATCTTTCCTTTTCAGGATTTTTTCCGCGATTTCTTTATTGCAGGGAGTCAATCCGACTTCCTGCAGCAGGGTTCGGCAAGTTGTCCATTCTTCGAGCAGGGTTTCCGGGGAGTGGGCATCGGCTCCGATCACTGTGCGCGGTTCATATTCCGCCGCCATTTTCCAGAAAGAGGGAACCGGATACCGCCAACGGGGACCTCCCGCTGTCTGAATGATCCCTTTCCGGATTCCGTACGCGTTGACTTCAAGCGGAATATCCAGTTTAATCGCCGTTTTAACGAGTTCCCGAAAAGCATCATTGACCCAGGGCGTCCATTCATCAATCGATGATCCGATCAGATCCGGATGTGTCAAATAATCCAGAAGTCCTGTCTCCATCATCTCAACAGCTTGCCGGATATAATTGTTCACCAGTTCTTTACTGTTTTCTCCTCGTCTTCGCCAAAGGAGATCTCCCTTTTGATTAAAAACGTAATGAACGCCGCCGATGAAATAATCCAGTTCGCACTGTTTTTTCAGATCCCAATAGTAATCGAGTCCGTATTTCGGAAAGTAATCGAGTTCCATCCCGGTAAGGATCTTCAATTGCGGAAAACAGATTTTCGCTTCATTCAGTTCGGCCTTATAGACATCAAGTTCTTCCGGATCCATTCTGGTATCGCAAAACTGATTTTGTTCAGGAAGCGGACAGTGATCCGAGATTCCAAGAAGTTCGAGTCCGTTGTCCGCCGCGATTTGGCAATAATCGACGACCTTTCCCGATGCGTGTTTACAAAGATGGGTGTGTGTATGCAAATTAAAAATGGGTTCGATGTTTTCTTCGCGCATGATTCTTTTGAATAATTGTTAAACGATAAACCGCCGAAAGATACGGAAAAATCTCGATCAGTTTTTTGAAAACCGCTTCTTTCAGATTTGGGGAATAAAATTGATTTCATTATAAAAATTTGATCACCCTTGATTATACACCAAATGAAAAAAAAGTGTATCCGGACCGAAAACCCCGTAAAAAAGGAGTGATACAGTTAAAAAAATTGTGGCGTAATTTATTTCAGTAAAATTTTACTGTTTTAAGTCTTTTGAGACTGGACAAAAAAATTTTAGCGATTATCATAGGGTAAAAATGGGGTGATATGCCTCCAAAATTTATAAACGTTTAATCAGGGAAAGGCGCAAAAGCTGATGAAGAAAATTACGCTGTCCAAGGGCCTCGATCTTCTGCTTGCCGGAGCTCCGGAGCAAAAGATCGACCCGGTAATAAAACAGGTAAAACATGTCGCGGTAACCGGACCGGACTATGTTGGAATGAAGCCGTCCATTCTGGTGGAAGTCGGGGATCAGGTGCTTGCCGGTCAAGCCCTTTTCGAAGACAAAAAAAATCCGGGAGTCGTATTCACCGCGCCCGGTGCCGGAACGGTCAAAGAAATCCATCGGGGAGATAAACGTTCTTTTCGCTCCATTCGGCTCGAATTGAACGATGGAGTCGACGCGTTTAAATCGATTGCTTTCGACGCCTGTGATCCTTCCGAATTGGAAAATCTTTGTCCGAACATGGTTCGGGAACAGCTGATCCGGTCCGGACTTTGGACAACGCTTCGAACGCGTCCGTTCAGCCGGATCCCGAAAGTTGATTCCGTTCCGTCTTCCTTGTTTGTCAATGCGATGGACACCAATCCGCATGCACCGAATCCGGAAATTGTGATTTCCGAACGGGAAGACGATTTCGTGAACGGACTGAAAGTTCTGAGTCGGATCTGCGGCAAAAAGATCTGGCTTTGCAAGAGCTCCAAGAGCAAGATTCCCGGAGCCGACGCTGCGAAAACGGAAGTTGCCGTTTTTGACGGTCCACATCCCGCTGGATTGGCTGGAACTCATATTCATTATCTTGATCCCGTCGGATCGGGTAAAACCGTTTGGACGATCGGATATCAGGATGTGATCGCGATTGGGGAACTGTTCGTTCGCGGAAGCTATCCGGTCGAACGGATCATTGCCCTTTCCGGCCCCATGGTTGAGCGTCCCCGTCTGATCCGGACTCATGTCGGCGCCTGTCTGTTCGAATTGACCAAAAACGAGTTGAAATCGGGTAATTGCCGTATCATTTCCGGAAGTGTTCTTTGCGGACGGAAAGTGGAAGAAAACGGACTCTGCTGTCTTGGTCCTTACGTTAATCAGGTTTCCGTAATCGGAGACGGTGATCCGCGTGAACTGTTCGGCTGGGCTCTTCCCGCCTTCAGAAAATTCTCCATTGCCCGTACGGTTGCTTCCTGGTATCTCCCGAAATGGCCGTTCAAAATGAATACGGCTGTTCACGGAGGAAAAAGGGCCATCTTCCCGAATACCATGCTTGAAGACGTAATGCCGATCGATATTTTGCCCGTCCAGCTTTTTAGAGCAATTGAAAACGGCGATATCGACAATTCCGAAAAGCTCGGCATTCTGGAACTGGACGAAGAAGACGTCGCTCTTTGCACCTTGATCGATCTTGGCAAAAACGATTATACGGAGTCTCTTCGTACTATGCTCAACACGATTATGAAAGAAGAGGAGTAAACCGGTGAAATTTGCAAAAAATATTCTCGATAAACTCGAAGAGAAGCTGTTCGCGGAAGGAAAACCCCTTTCTTTTTTCTTTCCGTTCTTTGAAGCGGCTAATACGTTTTTCTTTACCCCGAACAAAACCACAACGGGAAAGTGCCATGTGCGCGATTGCAACGATTTTAAACGGATGATGATCGCTGTCGTTTATGCCCTGATCCCTTGTGCGCTCATGGGAATGTACAATGTCGGACTTCAGGCCAATCGCCTGATGGCCGCAAACGGAATCGACAAGGTTTCCGACTGGCATGGGATCATCCTGAATTTCATTAACCAGTATCTCCCCTGGGTCAATATTTACGGCGACTCGGTCTGGAACATTTTGGGCTGCTTTGTCCATGGAGCCGTTTATTTTCTTCCCCTTTACATCGTTGCTTTCTGTGTCGGACTCGGATGGGAAATCCTTTTCGCGATGATCAAAAAGCATGATATCAATGAAGGTTTTTTTGTAACCGGATTGATCTTTCCCCTTACCCTTCCTCCGAACACTCCGCTTTGGCAGGTTGCCATCGCGATTACGTTCGGTGTGATCGTTGGAAAAGAGATCTTCGGCGGAACGGGCAGAAACTTCCTGAATCCGGCTCTTGTTGCCCGCGCTTTCCTCTTTTTCGCTTACGCGGGACAGATCTCCGGCGATAAAGTATGGACCACGGTTGACGGAGTATCGAAAGCAACTCCGCTTGCGCTGGCGACGAATCCCGACATGGCCCACGGCGGACTTCATGGACTTGCGGAAGGCGGATATACCATGTTCGACAGTTTTGTCGGACTGATTCCCGGCTCTTTTGGAGAAACATCGACGATCGCCTGTTTAATCGGCGCGGTCTTCCTTCTCTGGATCGGGGTTGCTTCCTGGAGAGTCGTCTTCAGCATGGCCGCGGGAGGCTTCGCGTTTTCGACCTTCCTCATGATCGTCGGAAGCGATACGAATGCCGCTTACGCCCTTGGTCCTTTCTGGCACTTCGTCCTCGGCGGGTTCGCGTTCGGTATGGTATTCATGGCGACGGATCCGGTAACCGCGGCGCTGACGAAAACAGGCCAATATATCTACGGTTTTTTGATCGGCGCTCTGATCATTGTTGTTCGTGTTCTGAATCCCGCTTATCCGGAAGGAACCATGCTGGTAATCCTCTTCGGAAACTGCTTCGCACCTCTGATCGACTGGTTTGTCGTTCAGGCGAACATCAAGCGGCGTATGAAAAGAATCGCGCAGAGCAACTGATCCCGCGAATCAAATGTTTAAACGAATTAACGATTTCACAAAAATTCCTATCATAAACAGGATAAGATAATATGGGAAAAGATTCAATAGTAAAAACTTTTGCGGTGGCAGCCGGTCTTTGCATTATCTGCTCGATCATTGTATCGGCGGCGGCAACGACCCTGAAAGCGCGCCAGCAGGAGAACAAGGAACTGGACAAACAGCTGAACGTCCTTCGTGCGGCCGGATTGGTTGAAGTCCGGGAAAACCCGGGGTCCGCCAAAATCAAAGAGCTCTTTGCCAAAGTCGATCAGGTTGTTGTCGATATCAATACCGGTAAAACGGAAGAAAAGGCCGATCCCGCAAAGATCAACGCCAAAGATGCTTCCGCCCTTACTGGCACCGACGATCTGGCCGGGATCAAATCGCGGCCGAACAAAGCGGTCGTTTATATTGTCAAAGGCGCTGATAAAAAACCGGAAACCATCGTTCTTCCGATCTTCGGACGGGGACTCTGGTCAACCATGTACGGTTTCCTCGCTCTGAAAGGGGATCTGAAAACGGTTGCCAACTTAACGTTTTACGATCATGGGGAGACGCCGGGACTCGGCGGAGAGATCTCCAATCCCTCCTGGACCGGAAAATGGTCCGGAAAAACCGCTCTGGCCGATTCCGTTGATCCGGTTATCCGCATTATCAAAGGAAATGTCGATCCTTCCGATCCCAATGCCGCGCAAAAAGTCGACGGTATTTCCGGGGCCACTTTGACCGGCAATGGTGTTAATCATACGATCGATTTCTGGCTTGGGAAAAACGGATTCGGTCCCTGGTTAAAAAATCTGAAAAATAAGGAGAGCTGATCATGGATTCCAATCTCAAAAAAATATTCTTCGATCCGATCATTCGCAATAATCCGGTTCTGGTTCAGGTCCTCGGGATCTGTTCCGCGCTGGCTGTTACCACAAAATTGCAGACCGCGTTTACCATGTGCCTTGCGGTTACTTTCGTTACCGCGTTCTCGAATATCGGTGTTTCCCTTGTTCGAAAGATCATTCCCGGAAGCATCCGGATGATCGTCGAAATGGTGATCATCGCGACGATGGTGATCGTAGTCGATCAGCTCATTAAAGCATTCTCTTACAATATCAGTAAAGAGCTTTCCGTCTTCGTCGGCCTGATCATTACAAACTGCATTATCATGGGACGAACGGAAGCCTTCGCGATCAAAAACAATCCGGTCGAAAGCGCTCTCGACGGATTCGGCAACGGGATCGGATACAGTCTCCTCCTTCTTGCCGTCGCCTTTGTTCGGGAACTGTTTGGGTTCGGAACGCTTTTCGGAATCACCATTCTGAAAACGGTCAACGAAGGCGGATGGTATGTTCCGAACGGACTGCTCGTCCTTTCGCCCGGCGCGTTCTTTATTATCGGTTTTATCATCTGGGGACTCAAAACCTGGAAAAAAGAACTCATCAGCGAAGACTAAACGGAAGGATACAAGACAATGGAACATGTAATGCGAATGTTTATTGAAGGGGTCTTTACGCAGAATCTCGCGCTGGTCCTCTTCCTTGGAATGTGCACTTTCCTCGCCATTTCCAAAAAAGTGAATATGGCCATCGGATTGGGAATTGCGGTGATCGTTGTCCAGGCAATTACGATTCCCGTCAACAATCTGATCCTTACTTGGATTCTGAAAGAAGGCGCCCTCTCCTGGACCGGAGTCGATATGCTCGCCAAGCTGGATCTGAGCTTCCTTTCGTTCATTGTGTTCATCGCAGTGATCGCGGCGATCGTTCAGATTCTGGAAATGACCCTGGATCGATTCTTCCCGCCTCTTTACAATGCTCTCGGGATCTTCCTTCCCCTGATCACTGTAAACTGCGCGATCATGGGAGGATCCCTCTTTATGGAACAGCGAAGCTATGATTTCGGAGACAGCTGCCTTTACGGGCTCTTTTCCGGGATCGGGTGGGCTTTCGCGATCACACTTCTGGCCGGGATCCGGGAAAAACTGGAATACAGCCGTCCGCCAAAGGCCCTTAAAGGGCTTGGGGTCGCTTTTATGACCGTCGGACTCCTCGCAATGGCCTATATGTGTTTCTCCGGAATGTAATCGGGAATATAAAGGACTGAAAACATGAATGATATAAGTGTAATGCAAATCGTTTTATCGGGAGTTGTCGCCTTCTCGGGGATCATCCTTCTGCTGGTCGCGATCATCCTGGCCGCAAAAGCTATCCTGGTTCCCGCCGGAAATGTTAATATCGAAATCAACGGCGATGCAAGCAAGACCCTCTCTGTTCCGACTGGAGGAAAACTCCTCGGAACTCTCGCGGATCAAAAAGTTTATATCCCTTCCGCTTGCGGCGGAGGAGGAACCTGCGGACAGTGCAAGGTCCGTGTCCTCTCCGGAGGAGGCGATATCCTTCCGACCGAACTCGGACATATGAACCGCCGTGAAGTCAAAATCGGAATGCGGCTCGGATGCCAAGTCGCTGTCAAACAGAATCTCAAAATCGAAATTCCTCCGGAGATCTTCTCCGTAAAGAAATGGGTCTGTACCGTTCGATCCAACCGGAATGTCGCCACCTTTATCAAGGAACTCATCCTTGAACTTCCCAAAGGAGAAAACGTCGATTTCAAGGCGGGCGGATACATCCAGATCGAATGCCCTCCCCATGAAATTGAATATAAAAACTTCGATATCGAACCCGAATATCGGGGCGATTGGGATAAATACAATGTTTGGCAGTATAAAAGCGTCGTGAAAGGTCCGGCCATGCGGGCTTATTCCATGGCCAACTATCCCCAGGAAAAGGGAATCGTGATGCTGAACGTCCGAATCGCTTCTCCTCCGCCGGGAACCAAGTTTCCTCCCGGAATCATGTCTTCCTATATCTTCAATTTGAAGCCGGGAGACAAGGTAACGGTAAGCGGTCCTTACGGAGAATTCTTCATTCAGGATACGCCCGCGGAAAAGATCTATATCGGCGGCGGTGCCGGAATGGCTCCTCTGCGTTCCCATATCTTCGAACTGCTCAAACATCTCAAGGCAAATCAGAAGATCTCGTACTGGTATGGTGCCCGAAGCATGCGCGAAGCCTTTTATGTCGAAGAATTCGAAGCTCTCGCAAAAGAATTTCCGAATTTCTCCTGGCATCTGGCCCTTTCTGATCCGCTGCCGGAAGACAATTGGACCGGTCTGAAAGGATTTATTCATCAGGTTCTTCATGATGAATATCTCGCGCGGCATAAAGCGCCGGAAGATTGCGAATACTATATGTGCGGTCCGCCCATGATGACCCAAGCCGTTCTGAATATGCTCGATAATCTCGGTGTCGAACGCGAAAGCATTCACTTCGACGATTTCGGGGCCTGATCAAGGAGTAAAGATCAATGAAAATTGCAATATCCGGAGCGGCGGGCCGAATGGGGATCCGCCTGATCACACTGGCTTCGGCCGATCCTGATCTGGAAGTGGTTGCCGCTTTTGAAATGAAAGATCATCCCAAACAGGGAGAAGATGCGGGTATCGTCGCCGGAATCGGCCCGATCCATGTCCCGATCACAACTTTCGAGGCCTTTACCGGAAAAGCGGACGCCGTAATTGATTTTTCAAGTCCAATGGCCTTTGATTCCCTCTTGGCCTGGGCCCTTGCGAGTAAAACCGCGATCGTTTACGCAACGACAGGAACATCGCAGGATCAGATGGCCCGGCTGCGGGAAGCGGCGAAAGTAATTCCTGTTCTTTGGTCTCCGAGTATGAGTATGTGCGTGAACTTGACCATGAAATTGGCCAAAATCGCCGCAAAGACTCTTGCCGATAAGGATGCGGATGTCGAGATCCTCGAACGGCATCATCGATACAAAGCGGACGCGCCGAGCGGAACGGCCCTGAAATTTGGACAGCTGATCGCCGAAGAGATGGGAATTGAGAATTCGCGGCATGGTCGGGAAGGCAAGATCGGTGCTCGTCCGCACAATGAAATCGCCTATCATGCGATTCGGGTCGGCGATAATCCCGGCGAGCATACGATCGTGTTCGGGCTCCTTGGAGAAACGCTTGAATTAACCGTAAAGGCTTCGAATCGGGACTCTTACGCGTCGGGAGCACTTGCCGCCGCGAAATATCTTTCGGGCAAACCGGTCGGATTTTACGGAATGGACGATGTTCTGGATCTGTAATATCGGATTATCCGGGGATCAGAACCGGCTTCCCTGTTAAAAACGGGACAGAAAGTCGATTTCCCCTGTTGACAAATTGAGAAAATCTGATAGATTATTCTTTGATATTTGAAATATTTTGATTTCGATTTTTTCCGATGAGGAAAAGTCGCCGGCGTAGCTCAACTGGCAGAGCGCAGCATTCGTAATGCTGAGGTTGTGGGTTCAATTCCCACCGCCGGCTTTTTTATTTTCACAGATTACCTAATTCACCTCCGAGAATCTGTTCCGCGGATCGATTCTCTTTCTGAAAACCATGAAAACAGAGCACGCTGACATATTAACGCAAGCCCGTAATGGGAGAGCAAAGCAAACGGAATGAGGGAAATCATCATTAAAGGTGAAACTGAAACGATTTACGCGTATCTATTTCTTTACATTTGTGCACAAAACAAACATTAACTTTTATTCAAGGGGAAATTTCGTTGCTAAAAAAACAAATTATAAGAATTATACTGTATATTGTTGTAATTCATATGCCGTTGTCAACATGGGCAAGTGATATTGATTCTGTTCAACATTTGTCGTCCGAGAACAAGAAACTTATCGAAACTTATAATAATGATTATAATATCGTCAAAAAATTTTATTCAAACATAAAAATGGAGTGCATGCATAATTATACTGCATTCAATCCGGATGGAAGCGTAAAAAATAAATTTACTCAATTATGGCATGTTTATCGTCTTGGTGAGAAATTTTTGCGAATGGATTCACATACTTTGGAATTTGATGCCCCAGCTTTATCCGGAAAATTATATCAAACGGCATTAGTAACCCCAAAAGGCTGGTATATATTTGACTCTCAAGATGGAAAAACATATCGTTTAAAATCATATGGCAAAGATACAGCAGAGCTTCTTCAAGGGCTGCTTGGTCAAGTTCCATTTTTATCCGCTCCGTATTCATCTTCTGCGAAAACTCCCGTCTTTCTTTTTGGGGATTTCCTTGAAGAGAACAAAACTGCTCCCGCAGAGACTTTTGTTTCAAAAGTTTCGGAATTTGAAGATAAAAATGGAGAAATGACGGTTGAATTCACTTCAAATATTCCTATTTTGAAATCATGGGTTACTATTGTCAAGAAGTCGGGAATTTGGGTAAATAAAAAGATCGTGTCCGAGTTTATTGCAAAAACAACGAATACGGAAAAGCCTGTCCCATTTGAAGAAGTCGATTTAACCGTTTTATTCAAAAATGCAAAATCAAAATATATTTCAATCATAGAATACCAGAAAGAATCAAAGTCCATACCTTTAATCCGTTCTATGGTCATAAAGTCTGTTGATCCGCAGGGGATAACACAATGGGTCTCCAATTATAAAGTAACAAATATTGAACCGGGAATTCCTGACAGCGATGTATTTGATGCAAACCAATTTCAGATAAGATAAATCCATTAGAAAGGTTCTGAAATTGCAGATATTTCGCGGAGTCGCATTATATTGATTACTGCGCTTTCCCTGGAATGCTAAGTTGTTAAAGCTGGAGATAAAAAGCGCATATTTTAGTTCGTTTAATAAAAATATCTTGCCTTGTGAAGTAATAAAGTGAAAAATTCTTATTTGCTTGTTTTGTCCATTATTGATATTTCTTCTGAATATGAAATCGAACAGAATCAAGCCATTTTACTTAACAGAGATTGAAATTTATTCAGCCCTCTGCGCCCCTGCGAGATAAAAAAAATATGTGTGTGTTCGGCCGATAGATATCGATACCGAAAAAACGAAAAGTCGATCTCTTTCAACGTTTTTTCGGAACCTAATCACTAATCACTAATTTTCGAGTTCTTTGATAAAGATATTTTTCCACCGGATTTCGCCGCCATGGGTCTGAAGCATGATCGGGCCTTCTTCGATGAGCGGGAGATCGCGATTCCAGTAGTTTTCGAGCACTGTAT
Source organism: Planctomycetia bacterium (assembly GCA_030539035.1). Lineage (GTDB taxonomy): Bacteria > Planctomycetota > Planctomycetia > Pirellulales > Thermoguttaceae > JAUNBG01. The sequence goes on along the minus strand of JAUNSU010000032.1, from coordinate 10,935 downwards.
CTTTCACAATATGCTTGCCGTTCAGCCAGACGTTCACGATTTCGCCCTTGAGTGTAATGCGGAAATGATTCCATTGTCCGAACGGTTTATCAGCGAAAACGAGCGGATCTTTCGGATTCTTCTTATTATTCCAGAGACCGCCGGATCCTTTATCGGCGCCGAGTTTCCATTTACCGCCTTCTTTTGTATAGTCCCAGATCTGAACCTGAGGCGTTCCGCGCAGATAGATCCCGCTGTCGGCAATCGGAACCGTTTTGTAATCGATCAGAAGTTCGAAATTTTTATACTTTTTCGCCGTGGTCGCATAAGCTCCTTGTCCATCGTTGACCAGTTCGCCGTTTTCGACCGTCCAATGTTCCTTGAACGTTTTGTCCCAGGCGGCCAGTTGGGATTCTTTTTCCGCGGCGGAAAGAGCCTCGAACTTGTAAGGATTTCCTCCCTTCATTCCGACCCATCCGTTAAGGTCTTTCCCGTTGAACAGAGCGGTAAAACCTTCCGGAGCTTTATTGTCCTTGCAAGCAGAACAGTTTTCCTGCGCGAGCAAGGATCCGGCCGAAAGAATCAGGCCCAGCCCGGCCAGCATCATCAGAGTAAACAACTTTTTCATGGATCATCCTTTCTTTTAACGTTTGAAATCTCACAGGGTGTCCCCCACCCCGCTAATAGATATTTCCATCAGGCATTCTTCTTTGCCTGTATGGCCTTGTATAAATTCATCAATTCTGAAATAACGGCAATTCAAAATTGATCCTTTTTTGTGAAATATTTTCCGCAAAAAGCTGTTTGCAAGGTTCAATTCTACAGGAAAAATCGGCGGAATGCAAGTTTTCACGATCTTTTTTCGAAATAAAACTCGAAAAATGCGATTTTCCTGAAAAAAATCGATTTTTTCCATTTTAAGACCGCAGATAATTTGCGTTGTTTACAAAATCGATTAGTCTGTTGACATAATCGCGCCTTAACTTTTGCACAAAATTCTGATATAATGCACCTGTCGTGTGAAAAAATGTACTCTCAACACCTCAAAAAGGAATTTTATGATGAAAACAGACCGATTTTTCGTACTTGTGTTTGTTGCGATTATTCTCCAATACGGATCGATTCAGGGAGATGCGGAAGAAATGATCCTGTCATCCGATTCCAGAGCGAACGCGGTGATCGTAATGCCGGATTCGCCGACTCTTGTCGAAAAAACGGCGGGAAACGAACTCAAATCGTTTCTCGATCAAATCTCCGGCGCCTCCTTTAAGAAGGTGCCAATCTCTCAATTTTCAGGTAAAGAACAGGCCATTTACGTTGGGGATTCGCCCAAGGTTCGAGCGCTTCTTCCCGATCTTGATCTGAATAAACTCGGATACGATGGAATTGTGATCGAATCGGTCGGAAAAGATCTCGTCCTTGTCGGACATCCGAAAAGGGGAACACTTTACGCGGTCTACACCTTTCTCGAAGATCAGCTCGGAGTCCGCTGGTGGAGCGATTCCGAATCGTTTATTCCTCATAAACCGACAATCAAAATTCCGTCATTAAAGATCCGGTATTCACCGCAGCTTATCAGTCGGGAAGCGCATTATCGCATTGCGTTTGACGGTGTCTTTTCGGCCCGTCTCAAGCAGAACAATTCGTCCCGAACAAGAATGAACGGGAATCGGGCCGTGATCTCTCCTGAATACGGTGATAATGATCATTTCATCTTCTACAAAGGACGCGGATCCATTCTCCATTCCTTTTTTGAGATCCTGCCGCCGGACGTCTATTTCGAAAAACATCCGGATTGGTACAGTGAAATCGACGGAAAACGGGTCTGGGATCATGCGCAGCTCTGTTTAACCAACATGGAGATGAGAAAAGAATTCGTTAAAAACGCACGAAAACTGCTTCGGGAAGATCCCTCGGCCAAGTTTATCTCCATTACGCAAAACGATTGGAACAATCCCTGTACATGTGCACAATGTGCCGCGATCGATCATGAAAACGGAGATGCCCATTCCGGATCCTTGCTCGATTTCGTAAATTGGACCGCCGCGGAACTCGAACCGGAATTTCCCGGTATTTTTATCGAAACACTCGCTTATCATTTTACACGAAAGGCTCCGGCCAAAATTCGACCGCGACACAATGTCGTAATTCGTCTTTGCAGTATTGAATGTTCTTTTCTGTTTCCGATAGAGGAAGATCCGAGAAACGCGGATTTCGTTTCCGATGTCAAGCAATGGAGCCAACAGGCCGATCGCCTCTTCATCTGGAATTATGTGACCATGTTCCATTCTTATATGATTCCTCATCCGAATATGCGAGGACTGGTCAAGGATCTTCGTTTTTTTGTCAACAATCACGCGGTGGGGCTCTTCGAACAGGGAGACGCTTTTTGCCTTGCCGGGGATTTCGTTCGACTTCGGAATTGGGTCCTTTCTCATCTGATGTGGAATCCTGATCTCGATGAAAACGTTCTTTACGATGAATTCATGAACGGATATTACGGAAAGGAAGTGGGCGCGATCTTCAAAGAGTATCTCAAACTGATCCACGATCGGGCCGTATCCACGAATATCAAACTCGGATGTTTTATGGAGGATGTAATTCGCTGGATGGACTATCCGACCTTTAAACAGGCGCTGAAGCTGATGGATCAGGCGGAAGAAATGGCATTGCGTCTTGAGAAATCGGATCCTGCCGCACATGCAGGTCTACTCGCAAAAGTGCGCAGGGAAAGGATCCCGATGGATCATGCCGCGTTGATCTATTATTATCATTTTGCTCGTGAGGCACAACGCAGGAACGAACCGTATCCCGGCCCTTCCGATCCGATCGCCGCCGCGCAAAAACTGATCCGATTATGGAACGATCTTCATGTGGAAACCTGGCGGGAGTTCACGACACACGACGAATTTATCAAATATCAGGCGGATCTTGTTAAGAACGTCGAAAATCAAATGGAAATGCTGCGATTAGTCAATCAGCCGCTCAAGAATGGTGATTTTACCCAATCTCTGAAAAAAGGAACCTGGCTCGATTTTCAGGAATTCGACATGATTCTTCGATGGCCGGGCCTCCGAACGAATAGGATCAAGGATCCGCTCGCATCGAACGGATATGCGGCGCAAATGCCCGGCGATCATACATATTGGGCGATTCACTTGTTCTTTCCGGAGAAACTTTGGAAGCTGGCGCCGATCTCCGGCGGATCATCAGAATCGGCGCAGGATCCGCAATTTCGGATCATCGCGTTTGCCCGAATCGACGCAAAAGCGGAAAATGGAACCGCCTTTTCTTTCGGTGTTTTCGATCCCAAACCATGGAAACCGATTTTTCAGAAAAACATTTCTGTATCACAAGTCGGAAAAAAGGAGTATCAAAAAATCGATCTTGGTGTCTGGTCGTTGCCCAAAAGCGCCTATTTTTGGATGGCGCCGATAAACGAACCGAATCGAGTGTCAAGCGTCTATCTTGATCGTATTGTGATCATTCGGGAAAAATAAGATGTATCGGCGTTTTCAATGTCAATACCAATAATTTATAGAAAAAAAGGTGTATTATGAATAGAAAATTTGATCTCCTTGATCGCCGTAAATTTCTGCAAGGTACAATCTGTTCCTCCGCACTTGCATTAACAGGAATGGAATCTGCTGCGCGATCGAATCAAATCGCATCAGATGCAACTCCATCCGCAGAAAAGGATTCTTTGGGAACGAAATCATTTAATGCCTTTGAACTGGACGAAAATCGGGTCCGCTTTTATTCTGATAAGATCAAAAAAAAGACGAATATTCTGATTCTTTCCGATACACATCTTTTCATGGACGATAAGCGCGGCGAATCGTATCGATCGTTCAGTGCGCGAATGGCCAAAGCCTATAATAAGACGAGTCATTATAGAACACGAAAACAGACCAATCCGTGTGAAAGTTTTGCAGGGACACTGGATTACGCGGCGAAATCGAAGACGTTTGATGCGATTGTCGTACTGGGAGATCTTGTCAGTTTTCCTTCGGAAGCTGGAATTGATTGGGCGTGTAAAAAGCTCAATTCCTGCGGAGTCCCGTGGTATTATATATCGGGCAATCACGACTGGCATTATGAAGGAATGCCGGGCAGTGAAAAGGAACTTCGAACGGAGTGGACACAAAAACGTCTGTCGCCTTTATATCAAGGACATGATCCCATGGCATATTCTGTAGATTTGCCTGGTGTTCGGCTTATTTTGATTGATGATTCGATTTACGAGATTCTTCCGGAGCAACTGGACTTTTTCAAACGACAAGTTCGGGAAGGGGTTCCGATGATACTTATGATGCACATTCCGTTGTATGCGCCGGGCCGCTCGGTGGGATTCGGATGCGGACATCCTGATTGGAATGCGGACCATGATCTGAACTGGAAAATCGAGCGGCGTCCGCAATGGCCGAAAAATGGGCACAGTGATATTACGATGGAATTTTATCGAACTGTATTTACGGCTTCCAATTTGGCAGGGATTTTTACGGGGCACACACACAAGCAGACACTTGACGTTGTCAACGGAAAACCGCAATTTGCAGTTACCGCAAATGCGCAAGGGGGATTTATGACAGCGGAATTTCTTCCTCGATAGCGGATTTGTTCCTGCGACTGCTTTATTGTATTGAGAAAAAACGGTAAGAGAAGAAAGATTCTTTTATTATAAGGGCCGTAATGTCAATATTCCTCAGTGTGTCAAATAATAAATCGGAACAGACTCTGAAATATTGGAATGTTTTTGTTTAATTTGTTTGGTCGGTATCAATATTTATCGGCCGAACACACACATATTTTTTATCTCGCAGGGGCGCAGAGGCGCGGAGAGAGAATTCAATTTTCAACTTGATTAAGTGAAATGATTATTCTTCCTTAAAATCTTCAAACAGATGTTCTCCATAATCTTTGACATGATTGTCATCTATTATTTTCATATAGTTTCTTTAATCTTTTGTTATATCATCTGATAAAGACAGTTTTCCATTTTGATAAACAACACACTCATCAAAGTTAAGTATTTCATGAACACCTCTATCCTGAAATATTAAATTATCAGTTATTTTTATTTTTTCAATCACTTCTTTGCCGACTCCTGATTTTTAATATATCTACAAAGATGATCTTTATCAAGTACATCATTAAGATAATCCAACAAAGGAATATAACTAATTAACATTTTGTACCCCATAATATAATTTTAATAATTCTACTACTTTTCGTGATGTATCACGGCACGATCCTGTAAGATATTCTGCAATACATTCTGAAACAAATTCTTCATCGTTAATCTTTCTTGGTACAAATACAACACACGACAAATTATTCGCATGCTAATCTTTACCGCACTTTCCTCGTTTTTTATTTTGAAAAAATTTAAGACAACAAAGACAACGGCGCTCCGAACGACTTTTCGGCAAATCGTTGAACACTATTCTCTATTGCCCGTTTTTTTTTGAAAATCTTCGATCTTTTTGTTCAGTCTCTCCAGTTCAGAATTTGCTTTAATGATAAAGTCTATTTGATCTGTTTCGATTCCTCGACAGGTATTCTCACAAATAGAGAGCCAGGAATTGGCGTTTTCGGAAAACATGGTATAGATCTCCTGCTGTTGGCCATTCAGTTTAAAGACCGGAACGGATTGGGAAAAATCCTTAACCTCTTGCCAGGCGGGAATAAGATCTTCCCGAATAATTTTCGTGTAATCTGCCGCAGTGATTTTCCCGGCGCGAACATCGTTGCTCGCTTCGTTGTACTGTTTAACCGCCTTTTCTTCTTTTTCTACGTAAAAATTCACAAATTTTTGGTATTGTACCCAACCTTGAAAAGATGGACAGTATTTCATTCCAAAAATTCCTCCGCAGGAAACGACAGTGATCAGAAGGATCGTCGAAATCAGATGAAGCGGAAAAGATCGTTTGCGCTCCTCATGATCTGAGGGAATCGCGGCTGCGAGTCCGAACAGGAAACCGCCGATCAATCCGCCCAGATGGGCAAAATTGTCAATGCCCGGCTGAAGGCCGAAAACCAGATTGATTACGACAAAAAGAATCGCGTTTTTCATCAAACCTCGGAAGATCTCCCTGGGAACCGATCGATGAAATCGAACATAATAGGCGAACAGAGCTCCGTAAACACCAAAGATCGCTCCGGACGCTCCGGCAGAAATCACATTCTGATGAACCATCATGGAAAGAAGACTTCCAGTTATTGCCGATCCGATATAAACAAGAAAAAAAAGGGAATGCCCAAACAATCGTTCGACAAGATTGCCTGTTTGACAGAAAATATACATATTGAAAAGGAGATGAATGATCCCGATATGGACAAAAGCACAAGTAATCAGACGGTACCACTGGCCCATACAGGTCTTCGGAAAAAAGTTCGCTCCGAAATCCAAAAGGAGCTGTCCGGACGGTTTCATAAGCGACTCGCCTTGACTTACAGCGAGCATGAGCAGAAAAATGAGGACGCAAAGACCGGTGATCAGATAAGTGATCCAGGGCACTTGAACTTCACGAAAGAGTCGAATGATGAATTCTTCCGTCTTCTGCTGTTCCGGGGAAATCGGATCGACAGGTAAGGTTGATGCTCCGAATTCATTTTCAGACATTTCTTCCGCGGTATTTTTGATCTCTTCCACTTTGATTCTCCCTTTCATGTTCAATATTCACTAATTCCTAATAAACGGACAGGACCGAGAAGACCGCTTTTGCGAAGGGGACTCTCTTTTCCCGGACCTCCGATCGTCCAGGTTTTTCGATCCGGCTCGGGAAGACCCGCGTCGTAAACAAGCCGATTGAACCATGTGCCGGTAATCTCAATTTCCAATCGATTTTCGCCTGCACGAATCACATCGGTAATCTCCACTCGATAAGGATGAGCCCAAACAGTTCCAGCCGCTTGACCGTTTACTCGAACATCGGCGATCATTTCGACCTCTCCGAGATCAAGATAATATCGGGCCGTTTTATCAAAATCTTTTATGTCCATACGGCTCTTGTATTGGACGGATCCGGAAAACGCTTTCCCTTCCGGTGAAAGATCAAGATCTTTCCAGGCAAGAAGACGATCGATTGTAATCGGTTTTGATATCCCCCAGCCTGCTGGAAATGTTAATGTCCAGGGATTGCTGATTGGCAGTTCCGTGATCTTTCCGGGAGACCGGGATTTTCCTTCCGCGGAAGAATCGCTTTTGCGCTGAACAATAAAACAGGAACCCGCAATGGGAAGATCCAGATCCAAAAGAAAACGATCTCCTTCCTTCTTTGCGTTCGCCGGCGTAATTGTTCCGAAGACCGGATCCCATATTTCGACCTGATTTTCGACAGCCTTGACGCCGATCATTCCGCGAAAAGCCGATCCTGGGGACGAAGCGATGAAATACCAGTCGGCCCCTTCTGTTTGCCGATGAAGCCATTCGATTGAATTTGGTTTTCCCCCTTCTTTCAGGACAACAAGATCCGGTTCGATCTTGAGCATTTGAAGCGCTTTCTCAAGTGAGATCCCGGAAAGGACCGTTCCTTTTCCAAGCGCGCGCATTCCCGGTTCCGGTCGTGCTCCCCAAAGATTGATACAGACCCGATCAAACCGCTTTTGTGCGTTTTCTGAATCAGAAAGAGTCGCAAGTCCCCGCGGCGGATCGCAAAGGAGATTCGCGCCATTTCGAACGAGCTGTTCGATCTTTTCCAGTGTTTCCGGCAGCATACGAGTCGAATCAGGAATCCAAAGCAGTCGATAGGAAATCACTTCCCGTGTTGTGATTTTATGATCCTGAACCGAAAGACAGTGAAGAAGTCCGTCGGGATTGCAGTAATCGTATCGATACCCCTTCGGAAACGGCGCGTTTTGATCCGGTTTATGATCGATCTCATCGCCAAGATACCAAAGGACATCGGAAACCGGACGTCCCCGTTCCAAAAGAAATGTGCAGCGGGCAAGATAATCGGTAAAACTGGAAAGATGTTTCCACCATGTCTGTTTACGAAGAAATGGGGTTCCGATTTTCGATCCGAGCGAAGAGCCCGGTGCGTATCCCTCGACTTGCGGATTGTGTGTGCATGTATGGAAGACGGGATGAGTAACCCCTTGAACGGCATTGTAATTAAAGACATCTTTGAGCATTTCCCAATGTTCGTCCCAAGTTAACTCAAAGGAAGTAAAGGCTTCAGCGGAGACGCGCGTTTTTCCATAGATTCGGGCCGCGGAAGCCGTCGGACGGATCGGCTTGAAATTAATGGATCCGACAAAACCGTCGGTCGAATACGGCTGCCAGAATTCACACATCGGGACATCAGCATGTTTATAATATTCGAGAATATCGGCTGGAAATATATCACCGGCCGCTGTTTCATATTGAACGGACAAGCCGTTTGCGTGGGCAAGTTCGGCCATTCGTCCATAGAACGCGTTCGCGAAAAGATCACCAACTGTCCGGCGCCAGTCGAGCAGAAAGCGGATCGAATTCTCATGATTATCGACAACATATCCAAAAAGAGCGGGCAAACAGGCGACGGGAACATATCCCCGTTTCTTCTGAAATATCTTGTCGAGATCTTTTGTCCAGGTTTGTGTACTGCATTCCCAGCTGTCCATGAGCATTCCGTTAAGAAGCCCGCCGGAAAGAGAACCGCTGTTTAATCGGCCAATATACCCGGCGAAATGAGCGTTGGGTCCTGCTTCCGACAACTTATCGCACTCCCAGCCGGTTCCTTCAGGAGGAGCGGGTCCGTTCCGGCGTCCGGCGTTGATATGTCCGATCCGCAATACCGTCCATTTACCCGGCGGAGCTGTCCAGATCAGATCTCCCTGATCGTTTATTTTATCGGTGAGATCGAGAATTTTGGATCCGTCAATAAAAGCGGAGGAAGCCTGCTTCGGCAACTCGCCCGATCGAAGAATACTTCGCAAAGTCCAGCCTGCTCCCGCTTCCCAATTATTGATACGTGCCGCAGAAAAGAATTGCAGAGAATTCAATTTCATATTGTGCTGATTGACGATCTCGACCCGGAACGTTTTCGCGCGAACTTCATCGCAGGCAAGAGAAATCGGCTGTCGATCCTGCCAGGAGCTTTGCGGCAATACAGACCGGTTCATAATCGATCGGGTCCCATCCGTGAGAATCCCTTCGATCTTGATCTCCACGCCTGGCTCATAGCAGTATTGATGAAGAAAACCGTTTATACTTGAAAGAACAACGGTTCTCAATGATGCTTCTTCGGGAAGCGTTATTTCGATCCAATGCGGATGATCTTTATCGGTCGGAGAAAGAGTCAAACGCATTTTGGCGTTTCCCGCAAAGCAATCTTTCCACGGAAGATCGGGCAAGTCGCTTTTGAAAGAGATCGGAATCAGGGGAGATTTTTGATCATCCAAAGGAGTTGGAAAAGCGAGAACGAACAGATCATGATAATCCGAGTCCTTGTCCTTTTGAAAAGACGGTTTTTGAATTTTGATATTTCTCAATCCGGTGGGAGAGGGAAAATCCGTCCGGCCGCAGAACAGGATCCGCATGGCGTGCTCCGGATCGATCCACGGGCCGCCGGACATCGCCCAGCCGGGACAATTCTGCATTGTAAAGCGAAGACCGAGCCGTTTACACTCGGAAGCCGTATGTTTAACGGCGGAATCCCAATCGGGACTCAAGCAGGGGATCTGCCGATCGGTTCCGGGCCAAGGCCCTCCAAACTGTCCATGAAACAGCTGAATCCCGGAAAATCCGGCCGCGGCAATCGCTTCCAGATCCGCGGTGATTCCCTGATAGGAAACATTACCGCCGATATAATGGAACCATGTTTCCGGATAACAGACTTTCGGCGGCTTTTTAAAATGGATCGGATCGGAAGAATCGAAGGGACGACTGATTTCTTTATGAGAAGGAGCGATCGGAATCCGGCTCTCTTTCTTTTCCAGTCCGAAGCAAAACGAGCAGAGCAGCAGACAAAACAAAAAACCGGCGGCTGGGATTTTATGGAATGATCGATTCCGCATGGAAGTCTCCTTTTCTGTTCCTGTTTTAGTTCTCTGACGCGAACTATGGATAAAATTTTGTAGAAAATAGGACAAAAACGGCCGAGTACGACTATTTTGGGGATTTTTTAGGAATTGGCAACAATGTAATCAATTTGTTAAAATCCTTTCCTAAAGGGAAATTACATCGCAGATTCGAAGGTTCCTTAAGAGCATTGCCTGTTCCCTTCCCGTTCGAATAATTATATTTTAGAGGAAATTTTATCAAAGTAAAGGTGGACATTTTTATCTTTTGTTGTAAATTATTTTTAATAAAGAAATTTTTCACATCAAAGGAGAAAAAAACAAGTATGACCCTAACTTCCTGTCAAGCAAAAGTAATCGCCTGGGAATTGACCCGGCGCAAAGGCGACACGTTGAGTCGGATCGCCGAGACGCTGGCGGATATTCCGGTCGATCTGAATCCTCATCAGATTGACGCGGCGGTGTTTGCGATTCGGTCGCCGTTTATTAAAGGGGTGATTCTTGCCGATGAGGTTGGACTCGGAAAGTCGGTTGAGACGGGAATTGTACTTGCCCAGCTTTTTGCGGAAGGGCATAAACGCTTTCTCATCGTCTGTTCCGGGCATCTGCTTGATCAATGGTCCACACAGCTTCAGGAACATTTTCTGCTGCCGTGCCGTATCTTACATGAGCGTTCGTTTGACGACTCTTTGCCGGAAGCGTTTGACGGAACGACTCTCGTCTCTTATACTGTCTGTTCAAAGTATGCGGAAAAGCTGGCTCAGGTCCCTTGGAATCGAGTCGTTTTTGATGACGCTTTTCTGCTGAAAAATCTCTATCGCAATGACCGCAAGACAGGTTCGACCCTGCTTTCCGCGTTTGACGCCTTTTGTAAAATCATTATCACCGCCACACCAATTCAAAATTCGCCGATGGAGCTTTGGTCACTGCTTCGGTTTATCGACGAAACGG
>JAUNSU010000160.1 GCA_030539035.1 Planctomycetia bacterium | reverse complement strand
CTCCAAGTCCGGATCCGAGGGGGCGCCGAGGGGCAACTCTACGGCGCTACCCGACTCCCGGGCACCCGGCGGCAACGCCGCCGCCTCTGTGATGGGGTAAAATTCTCTAAAAACCATTGTGATTCGATTAATGTGCGCGGTTGGATTCGAACCCTTTACATGTATTGTTGGTTATTTTTGCACTGCGCTTACAGCGCGCTGTTTTTTGAGGGTTCGTTGACCCGGGGTGCCGGTCGTTCGCTCCCTTGCCCCGGGCTGGAAGGCACTGCCCCTATCGGGGCGCCGGTTATTGGCTGTTCCAACCGAGTGAAGTAGAATAGTTGTGATTTGAACTCTTTTCAAGGATCTTTGTTTTACTCTTTTTTATTGTGCCGCATCTCCGATGCAGGTTTTTCGGCCGCTCTTTCCCGGCGGCAACACCGCCGCTCTGTAAAGTGGATAAAATCTCTAAAAAAGATAAACACCCATTACCCCGGGGAATAAGAGAAAAACAATGATACTGGGAAAACAGCGGCGAAGCCGCTGATTCCACTAATCACCGTTGATAAATTCCGTTCGCAAATGCTCACTCGCTTTTCTTTTTCGGGGACTTTTTGGTTTTAACACCGGCACTTTCTTTTAATTTTTTCGTATAAGCAAGAGAGTTCATTTTACTCTCGGTAAGATCGACGAAGGATATAATGATTCCTTTTGCAACTTCATTTTCATCAATATAAGAAACGATCCGCATAAGATAATGTTTGCCGTTGAAGGGAAGTTCCCGTTCCTTTCGTTTTTTCGTGGTATTAACACGCTCTACGTCCTTGATGAATCCAGGGTAAAGCGAATTCAGAGAAAGATGTGTCAAAGGACGTCCTACGTCCGATTGCAGTATGTTCGTAATATCGGTCGCGATTTTACTGATCTTCCGTATGATCAGATTACTGTCCAAAAAGAGCGTTCCGATCTGCGTATTGCTCAAAAGATTGTCGTAATCGGTACTCAGCTGGGTTACCTCGGCAATTTTACGGACATGCTCCTCATTGACCGTGTAAAGTTCTTCATTGACCGATTGGAGTTCTTCGTTCGTGCTCTGAAGTTCTTCATTGCTCGCGACAAGTTCTTCATTGGAGGCCTGAAGTTCCTCATTATTGGTTTCCAGCTCTTCCACTGCGGCCTGAAGACTTTCTTTCTTTTGAAGAACTTCATGCTCCAATTCGGCAATTCGTTCCGCGTAATGATCGGAAATTTCGGCATTGTCGGATTCGTCCGAACGAACTGGTATTGAGAAAATTCCCTTTTTGACAACTTCTTCAAAACAGACATAATAATAAACGGCGTTATCGCCCTTCGGCGTAATTCGCTTGCACCGGATATTGGTCTCTTTTTCATGAAAATCGGATTCTGCGGAAATAATCGCATCGGTTTTGCCCGCCCTGCGGATCAAACTGGAGACAATCACACTCGTCTCCCGAGGAAGCATGTTCAGCAGATTCGTGGAGATCTGTCCGGAAGCAACCTGAAGAAGACTCTGCGCATTGATCGTATAGATAATATTGCAATTAGAATCGACAACCACCGAGGGAGGAAGAAACGCATTGTTCACTTCTTCCAGAATACTGAACAGCTGCTGTTTGTTCCTGTTCATATAGGCGGCATTCTGCTGCTGCGATTGAAGAATCGTCAAATGAAGCGGACCGAACTCGCCCGATTTCGTTAAAAAGTCCGATTTGTATGTGTCGCGTTTTCGGAAGATCTTCGATTTGATATCCAGAGTATCAAACCCTTCGGCGAGCGGACCGAGTGATTCACTGGATCCGAGCAGAAGAATCCCGTCCGGATTCAGACCGGAATGAAAACCGCCGATCACTTTCTGCTGCGCTTCCTGATTGATATAAATCAAAAGGTTCCGGCAGGAGATCAGATCAAGATTGAAGAAGGGAGGATCCTTGACCACATTGTGCCGCGCAAAGATCACCATGCGCCGGATCTCATTATTGATCTGATATCCGGTCCCGTGAATGGAAAAGTACTTCGCCTGATATTCCAGCGGCACATCGGCCGAGATGTTTCCCGGAAAGAACCCGATACTCGCGAAATCCAGCGCGGTTTGATCAATATCGGTCGCGAAAATTTTGACGTTGTTCAAAATTTTATTCTGAAGCATGTACTCTTTCATGAGAATCGCAATGCTGTACGCTTCTTCTCCGGTGGAGCAGCCGGGGACCCAAACGCGGATCTCGTCTTTTTTGTCCGAATTTCGAAAAATACTGGGAATGATCGTTTTATTGAGAGCGGCAAAGACTTCATCATCGCGGAAGAAACGGGTAACCCCGATCAGAATATCTTTAAAGAGCGCTTCCACTTCGCGCGGAGTAACGACAAGATAATCAACATAATCGGAGATATTCATAAACCGGTTCAGGGAAACGCGTTTTTCCAGCCGGTGAAGGATCGTCGAATGTTTGTACATCGTGAAATCGACGTGGTTGATCTCGTACAAGATCGCAAGAATTCGATCGTAAAGATGCTGATTCTTCCGGATCTGATCCGTTGCGAACCCATGGCTTGTGAAAAGCGGATGTTTGATATAATTGGCAAGTTCTTTGGCAAGTTCACAGGGAGTTCGAACGATATCGATCATTCCGGTCGAGATGGAGCTCTTCGGCATTCCGTCGAATTTCGCGCTGCTGTCGTCCTGGACCATGGTCATTCCGCCCGCGTCTTTGACCGATCGAATCCCCAGCGTTCCGTCCGATCCGGTTCCGGAGAGAATAATCGCGACCGCGTTCCCTTTTTGGTCCGCCGCAAGGGACCGGAAGAAAATATCGATCGGCAGATTCAGGCCCTGTCCGATGATCTCTTTCAGATGAAGACTTCCGTTTTGAATGATCATGTTCATCTTCGGAGGGATCAGATAGATATGGCAAGGCTCGATCTTGGTTTCTTTTTCCACAAAAGAGATCGGAATTTTCGTATATCGCGCGAGCAGATCGTTCATAAAGCTCAGATGATCCGGCGACAAATGCTGAATAATAACAAACGCGGCTTCAGGAGCAGGTCCGATATTTTCAAAGAATTCCTGCAATGCTTCCAGACCGCCGGCGGACGCACCGATTCCGATTACGGGAAACGCCAGCATATTCTGATCGGAATCGCCGTCATCATTTCGGTCTGCTTTTGCGGAATTTGCCGGGTCAGGTGCGGAATTGGGAGTTAACGGATTGCTTACCGGTTTATCTCTATTATCAGGCATTTTATCATTTACCTTTCGTATAAGCTCAAAAAAATCAATTTATGCGTATAAAGACTGTCTGTTTATGGTTTCAAGGGATCGAAAAAAACGGAAATTTCCGCAAGTTTTACGTCCTGTTGCTGGAAAACTTGCATTTTTTGAGATGATGTCCCTGTCTTTTGGGAATTTTCCGATCTGTTTCAAACCAAGTCTCCCAGCTTAATTATAGAATATACTTCGTAAGAAGCAACAGGAAGAAGACGAAAAACCCGAAAAAATACATCCTCAAACGGTAAAAAGCGGATTTAAAGGAAAAATTATGGAATCATTCAGATTACTTATTGGAAAAGTAATCATCGCGGTTTTAAATAGCCTGTGTTTAAAATTCCAGATCATGCTTGCATTTCGGTTTGAGTTTTGTAAAATGAGGTCTGATGCAGTTTTGATATTCGACAACACCACTCTCTGGGAGTACAAACATGATGAAATCTCAAGTCCGATATTGTTTTTTATCCATTCTGATCCTGTTCGGAATTTCTGCCGCTCTTTCAGCAGAAACGGTCAAAATCGACTCGATTCCGACGATCGATTGGCAGTTCAACGGCGGAAAATTCGATCTGATCGATACCAATCCCTTTGTCTACGGAACACTCGGAACGACCAGTTTTGATATGCAATGGGCCGGATCGACCTACCGAAGCTGGCATGCGACCCGATGCCGAGTCGGAAAAGATTGGCAAACCGCCGCGCATCATCTCGCATCCATTCGAACTTTTACCGCTCCAAGATCCGGAAAGATCCAGATCAAAGGATCCGCTGCCCGCCTGAAAACCGATTCCAACGCCGATCCCCTCCTCCTGATCGTAAGAGTGAATGATCGCGATCTGATCTCCGGATCCCTCGATTCTCTCCAGGGAGCTCCTTTCTCCTATTCCAAAGATCTCGATGTGAAAAAAGGTGATCGGATCCGTTTTATCCTTCAGAAAAAATCGACGAATTATCCGAATGAAGTACACAATCTCGTCTGGTCTTCCAAAGAGAACCCGGAAGCAATGACCTTGCGCTGGGATCCGGAGATCCAATACCTCGACGGCAATAAGGAATCGTTCCAGGCTTCCAAAGCCTTCTTTACCAAACCGGAAGATAAGCCGATCCAGGATCCGAAGCCGTGGTCTTATGAATATCAGCAGATCGGAAACACCAATACCCTTCTTCCGAAAGATTACGATACCAATTTCGGCCGAATGATCCAGTTCGAATGGATCCGGGAAGATAAAATCGAGCCGGGCTCTGCGCCTTCCTTCCGAAAAGCGGCCCAACTCCATCTCGAACACGCGCAAAAACTGCTCATCGAACTGGCCGACGAGCTGGATGAAGCGGAATGCGCAAAAATAAAGAGTGAACTGGCGAAGTTGAAATTCGATCTGGACAAGATCCCCTCTGCGGACGTTCGCGCCAACGAATGGATCTATGCGCGAATTCGGGGGATCAAACGGACCATTATTCTTTCCAATCCGCTTCTTGATTTCGGATCGCTTTTATTCTGCAAACGGGTTCCTTCTTCTTACAGCCATCTGGTCGCGCAGTATCTCGGCTGGCGCGCACGATCCGGCGGAAGCCTCTTTGTTCTGAAAGAGCCGGGCAAATCCCTGGAATGCATCGATCTGATCAAAAATCGACTTCCCAAAGGATCCATTCTCGAACCGCGTCTCTCCTGGGACGGTAAAAAAGTCGTCTTCTCGTTCGTCGATCTGAAAGACGGGATCACGTTCGATCCGCAATATGTTCATTATACCGATCCCGATCAGGCGTATTACCATATCTATTCGATGAATATCGACGGATCCGATCTGAAGCAGCTCACCAAAGGAGAGTTCGATGATATCACACCGAACTGGCTTCCCGACGGTGATATCGTCTTCAGTTCGACTCGACGGCTCGGATATGCCCGATGCTATTGGTGGGGATTCGGAAAACGCTGGAATGTCTACACGATCTTTCGAATGAAACCGGATGGATCCGGGATCAAACAGCTCTCCTGGCATGAAACAAACGAATGGTTTCCCGAGGTAAACGCAAACGGATTGATCACTTATGCCCGATGGGATTATATCGATCGGGACGCGGTAACCCATCAGAATTTATGGGCGATGCGCCCGGACGGAACCAATCCGCTTGCCGTTTGGGGAAACGCCTCTCCGAATCCGATGTGCACTTTTCAGGCGGTTCCGATCCCCAACAGCAAGAAGTACGTTTTTACCTCTTCGGCTCATCATTCGATCACAGGAGGATCGCCTGCAATTCTGGATCCTTCCGCCGGGGTGGACGGACTCCAGTCGATTCAATCGATCACTCCGGATCTCGGATTCCCGGAATCGGAAAAGAAAATGCTGCCGGAATTTTACGAATCCCCTTACCCCCTTTCCGATCGGTTCTTCCTGATCTCCTACTCGCCTTATCCCCTTCGCTGGGAACCGCAGGAACCGAATCTGATCAACGGACAGGGAATTTATCTTCTTGATATTTACGGCAATCGGGAACTGATCTATCGTGATTCCAAGATCGGATCAACATCACCGATCCCGATTCAGGAACGGCCGACGCCGCCGGTCCTTGCAAGTCAGCTGCCGAAAGATCCGCCGCCGTTCGGCGAAATGTCGATCACCGATATTTATCAGGGACTGGGCAGCAAGATCGAACGGGGCCGGATCAAAAATATCCGGATCGTTCAGATCCTTCCGAAAACGACCAGGGACAGTGATTACCCGCCGATCGGATTGGCCGGAGAGGAAAATGCGCGTCTGATCCTCGGATCGGTCCCGGTGGAAGCGGACGGATCCGCGTATTTTCGGGTCCCTGCACAAACACCGATCCTTCTTCAGGTTCTCGACGAAAAAGGATTCGCGTATCAAACGATGCGGTCCTTAACATATCTTCAGCCCGGCGAACACGTTTCCTGCACCGGCTGCCATGAGAATCGGGTCAGTTCGGCCTATGCTTCTTCCGGAGGATCGACGAACACCGGAACGATCCGCCCGAAGGCGATGCTTCGTCCTGCTTCGATTCCGGATCCGGGCAAGCTGGGGGGACGAACCTTTTCCTATGTGGAAACGGTTCAGCCGATCTGGGATCGGCATTGTCTGGAATGCCATAATAATACCCGATCCGACGGCAAGATCAATTTGACCGGAGATCCGGATCGTATGTTCTCGAAATCGTATTACGCATTATGCCGCAATAAAGAATTTTGGGGAGATAACGGACGGGATCCCAAGCGCCTCGAACACGCGCTGGTTCCTCGTTTCGGCGGAAGAAATACGATTCAAATGACCGAGCCGGGCGGAAAGTACGGCGCTATCGGAAGCCGCCTGATCAAGCTGCTCCAGAACGGACATGAAGGAGTTAAACTTTCAGACGAAGAGATCCGGACCATCGCAGTCTGGATCGATCTTAACGCGGTCTTTTACGGCGTTTATGAAGCGGAAGATCAGGCCCGGCAGCTTCGCGGAGAAAAGGTCCCCATCCCGAAAATCCAGTGAGAAACCGCGTTTTTTTAAACCGCAGGTTGACTCAGATTCTATTGTCCCAGCTGTTCCAGTCATCCCAGCTGCCTCAGTCGTCCCAGCTGTTCCAGTGCCTTTTGAAACACGGATGGGCCTTTGAGGAATTCCTGTTTTTTGTGAAAACCGGGAACTTTTTCTTCAAAATAATCTCCCATTAACCCAAGTTCCGCAGTTGGAGGGGTGAAGTATCGTAAAAACCAGAGCGGG
>JAUNSU010000031.1 GCA_030539035.1 Planctomycetia bacterium | reverse complement strand
GGAACTTTACGCACGTACTGGACCCGATGTAGGGAAGGCGATCTGTGTTTTATGGAACTTTGAAAGGAAAGCTATGGAAGATTCGCAGAAATCCAAACCAAAGTCACTTGGAATTTCAGAGATAGCCCAACTGGCTAAACAGAATCCGAAGCTGAAGTTCAAATCACTCGCCCATCTGATTGATCGTACGCTGCTCCTCCGCAGTTTCCAGCAACTTAAAGGGAATGCGGGACTTGGAGTGGACGGGATCAGCAAGAAAGAATATGAGGACGATCTGTTTAACAATATAAACGATCTTCACGAGCGAATGAAGTCATGGCGCTATCGCCATAAACCGATTCGACGTGTTTATATTCCGAAAGCGGATGGGAAAGAACGTCCGATAGGTATATCGTCTACAGAGGACAAGATTGTGCAGCGTGCAATCGCGACGATACTGGAACAAATATATGAGCAGGACTTTTATGACTGTTCCTATGGTTTCAGACCCAAGCGAAAAGCGCATGATGCGATCAAAGCCTTAACAGACCATATGTACCGTAATCCGACGAACTGGGTGCTTGAAGCGGACATTAAATCCTTTTTCGACAGTGTCAATCACCAGACATTGAAGGAATTCATTCAGCAGAGGACGATCGATAAGAACTTCATACGTCTTATAGGAAAATGTTTGAAGGCGGGAATTATGGAAGGAACCGACTACACGGATCCGGAAGAAGGAACGCCGCAAGGCTCAATACTGTCGCCGATTTTGGCGAATATCTTTCTGCACTACGTGTTGGACGAATGGTTTTATAAAGAAGTCGTTCCGAGAATGAAGGGAATAGTCAAGCTGGTTCGATATGCGGATGACTTTGTGATCTGTTTCGAACGGGAAGACGATGCCCGACGGGTGTACGAGGTGATATTCAAGAGGTTTGCGAAGTACGATCTTACACTGCACGAAACGAAGACACGGCTTATACGATTTACCATGCCGCAGAAAGGGAAGGCTGAGACGAAAACGGAAACGTTTGATTTCCTTGGATTCACGATCTATTGGCATAAAACTCGGAAAGGCGATCGTTGGACACCATGGTGCAAGACGAGCCGGAAGAAGATGACCAAGACGAGGAAGGAACTGGAAGAGTATAGTCGAAAGAGTCGTTTTGAGAAAATAGGCAAGCAATTCCAGGGTTTAGTCAGTCGATTACGAGGCAAGTTTAACTACTATGGAGTAAGCGGTAATATAGCCGATATATCCCACATAAGATTATGGGCGGAAAACGCTTGGTACAAGTGGTTAAATCGTCGAAGTCAGCGTAAAAGCAAGACATGGGAAGAGTTCAAGAAACTACTAACGTGGTGTAAAATTCCGAAGGTCAAAATTTACGTTCATCTTTGGTAAAGCTCGTGGTGAAGCCATAGAACGGAAGAGCCGGATGGTGGAAATCTCCAAGTCCGGATCCGAGGGGGCGCCGAGGGGCAACACTACGGCGCTACCCGACTCCTCGGGCACCCGGCGGCGAAGCCGTGTCGCTGATTGGACCAGCCTCTTCGAGGCTCTGGGATTGCATGGTCCGTACCCCATGCTTGCGCATGGGGTTAAGCATGGTACCGCATCCGATGCTGGTCTTCCCGCCAAATACCAATAATATGTTTTCGATATTCTGCCCGAATCCTGCGGGCTGAAAGTCCAGCGCATTCCAGGCCGGGACGACCGCCTTCCGTATGCGGCTTCGCCGCCACTTCTCACTCCTCACTTCTCACTAACAATGGATTCTTTTTTCTTCATCCGCGGTGATGATTTTTCGCAGATTCTCCAGGTTGATCGGTTTAATAATCGTTCCGGTAAAAAAGCTCATATCAAAATTACTTCCGAATTCCACGTCGGCGGTGATTGCGTAAATGGGAACATCGTCGTAGTCTGGATTCTGCCGGAGTGCAATCGCAAGATCCTCGCCGTTTATTTCCGGCATCCATAGATCCGTTAAAACAAGATCGAAATGATGCTGATTGGTAAGTGTCCGCGCTTCTCCGCCGGATAAGGCCAAAGTCGGCGAATAGCCGAGCTTTCTCATCATCGTACTGAGTATCTTCAAATTCATCGCGACATCATCCACCAGAAGACAGGTCTTTGACTGCGCAGAAGAGAGCACAGAACGAGTCGGCGTTTCCGCTGATTCAGATGAACTCTTTCTGCCCTGGGGCAAAAGAACAGCCGGAATTTCTATTCGAAGTGCGTTCAATGGATGTTCCCAAATCATTTCTCCCCTGAGCGCATTGACGATTCGCTTGGTCATAAATATATTGATACTGTCGTGATCTGCCTCTGCCGGAACATAATCTCTCTGCTGGTTCTGATCGATCTCCGATGAAAAAATATCGTTGCCGGCAAAGGAAAGACGAAGCGTTCCGTAATTATCGAAGCCCGGCACATAAGAACAGCAAAGCGCAACTTCTCCGCTGAA
Source organism: Planctomycetia bacterium (assembly GCA_030539035.1). Lineage (GTDB taxonomy): Bacteria > Planctomycetota > Planctomycetia > Pirellulales > Thermoguttaceae > JAUNBG01. The sequence continues at coordinate 33,786 of JAUNSU010000031.1, read as the reverse complement.
GGCGTTTCGGACCACATGCTCCAATACGGAATTTATGATCTGATTCAAACGAAGAGGATCGGTCCAGAGCATGGGAACATCCTCCGCTTTCACGACAAGTCCGACACTCTTTTGAGCAAGTCTGCGTGTAAAGACACGGGCCGCGTTATTGCAGATCTTTTTCATATCAACCGCTTGAGAAAGAATCGGAGTCGATCCGCTTTCCAGCGCCGCCGCATCCAGAATTCGATCGGCAAAGTCCTGCAAAAGATCACAGATTCCGGTTACCTCGACACAGCATTTGAGTTTCTCCTCGTCGCTGATCTCCGAATCGGAAAGGATCTCCTTGCAGCCGACAATGGCCGCAATCGGAGATCGGAGCTCCTGGCTCACATTCGTCAAAAACCGCGACTTCTGCCGATTCGCGTTTTCTTCCTCGTTTTTGGCTTTTACAAGCTGCTCCTCCATTGCTTTCTGCATGGAAATATCGCTTGCCGTAAGCGCAATAGTCTTTTTCTCCATATCATACACGCGCGCCGTCAGCATAACATACCGGGACGCACTGTGCCGATCCAGCAATTTCAATTCCATCGGGATGGGCGTCGTTCTGGTCTGCGCCATAATGCAGAAAACCGTAAAGGCATTTCGATATTCCGAAGACATGAATTCATCGAAACAGCGCCCTTCCATTTGATGAACCTTGAGCTGTTCGGAAACAAAAGTATTCACAAACGTCCGATTGATCTTGATTATATGGCGGTTCTCATCAAGAATCGCATAGCCGACCGGAGTGGATTCAAACAGTTTGACATACTCTTCATTGGCGGCGGCCAGAAGTTTTTCCGACCGTTCGAGTTCCCTGTTCTGATGTTCCAGCTCAATCTGATAGATACTGATTTCTTCAAGGAGTTTTTTAAAGTTTCCGCCCCATTCATCGGCATTAAGTTTGCGGGGCTGCCTTTCCAGCACCTTTTCCGCCATTTTTCTCAGTTCATCAAGTGTATTCATTTCTCATCTCCGAACAAACATTGGTGCAGCAGTTGCCTGTCAATCGGTTTAGGCAAAATCGCGTCAAAAAGATTTTTATCAAAGGCATCGGCATCCGTATCCGCGGTAACAACAGCGATTCGAATATTTCCGTATGCCGGATCATTACGAATAATTTTTGCAAGTTCCTCGCCCGACATATCTTTCATGTGCAAGTCGGTCAGTATCCAATTGAATGAGGATTTCTTCAACTTGGAGAGAGCCTCCTCGCCGGATTTGGCCGCGTCGTAAGAAACGCCGAGACGTTTCAGAAACAGGGTAAAAATTTTAATATTCATGGGGGCATCATCGACAACCAAAACATTGATTTTTTGGGGACTGCCGGATTCATTTTCCGTTTTATCTTCCGCATTTGCGCCGGAATCCTTTGATCCTGCGCAGTCGGCCAACCCGACATTCGGCAGCAGGATATAAAAGACGGTTCCTTTTCCTTCGGCACTTTCGACGGTAAGGGTTCCTCCCATCTTGTCCACCAGGCGGCGCACGATCGGAAGCCCGAGTCCGGTTCCATTGTTGGCGGCGCTGGTCCCCCGGTATTTTGATAATTGGACAAACGGTTCAAAGATCTTCTTTTGATCGATTTCCGGCATTCCGATGCCGTTGTCGGCAAAAGTGAGAAGCAATGATCCGCTTGATACGGTCATCTGTGAGAATTTCGCAGTGATTTTGACCGATCCTCCTTTCGGAGTGAATTTAACGGAATTGCCGACCAAGTTAATGAAGATCTGGCGCATACGGGCCTGATCGAGCATGAGAGCGGGCATATCCTCCGCAATATCGAAGATCAGATCCAGATTTTTTTGCGTCGCGCTGTACTGGAAGATGCGGCAAAGGTCGCGGCAGTATTTCGGGAAATCGACACGCTCGGGAATGATCTGCATCTGTCCGGCTTCCAGCTTGGAGAGATCGAGAATATCATTGATCAGATTAAGCAGCGCGTTTCCGGCGATCGCGATATTTTCGGAATATTCAATTTGCAATTCTCTGGGAATCTTGGCATCTTTCAGCATTTCGGAGAAACCGATGACCGCGTTGAGAGGCGTTCGAATCTCATGGCTCATGGAAGCGAGGAAAAAGCTCTTGGCCTTTTCGGCCGCTTTGGCCTCAGCTGTTTTGTATTTTCCATACGGGCCAGCAGAATTTCAAAGAACTTTTTGGCATTCATCAGAAAATCTTTGCAGTTCTGACTGAGGGGCGTTGCCATCTTTGTGTACAGAATTCCGATACTGCCCCAAAGCGCACTGTTGCAGTAGATCGGGATCTCATAATACGATTGAACCGGCGGATCCTGCTTCAGAAGAAACGCCCAGCTCCCCAGTATTTTATTCGCATCAATTTCGGAAGTATTCTGGATAAACAAAGGCTTGTCCTGTTTGAACCGGAGATACCATTCTTCATTTGGACCAAAAGCAACATCTTTTATATCCTGATTCTTGCAATGGTCGTCCAGGGTCAAAGTTCCCGAGAACAGATCACTGTCGGGCAGCTCATGCAGTTCGGTCATAAAGGCCGCGTCCGATTTGGCATGCTTCCGGACAATATTGAGCAGGTTCCGCATCGCAGCCGACTCTTCCTCATCACCGACCATATGGCGGAGGCAATTGGTCAAGTTGAGCTGAGTATCGAGAGAACTCATCAGATCATTGCGGTGCTGGGCCCGTGTCAAGATCATGGAAACGACTTTGGCCGCAGATCGGACAAAGGACTCGTCCTTTTCATTGAACGTTTTCGGCGACTGATCATCATAAACGACGCCGAGCGTCCCCCAGATTTCTTGATTTGCGTCAACTGTTGCGACCCAAAGAGAACGAATATTATGATCAGAAGCCATTTGGGCCCAGGACTCATCGAATCTTGCCCGGGCTTCCGGATCCGAAAGATCTTTCCATCCGACAAGAGATTTTTCCTTGAGTTCGGTGTACCAGAGGACATCATGTTCGAAGGGGAACGGCGGACGATTTTTCAGGAAACTTTGTTTCTTGTCCAAATTCGCTTCCGCGAGACAGAGCTGAAGGTGCGCTTCCGGATCAACGCGAAGGACATAGCAGCGGGAAGCCCCGAGATGTACCCGAATCTTTTCCAGAATTTCTTCGAAGGGGATCTCCATATAACCGCTTCCCATAAAGAGGGAAAGACAATCGTTGAGCGCGGTTCTTTCGGCCAGCCGATACGCCTGTTCCTGCTGTGCGAGAAGGAGTGCTTCATTCTGCTGGGATCGGTTTTCCGCGATCATAATGCAGTTTCCGATCGCGCGGAGAGTACGGATATCATCGTCTGTGAAAACGTGCGGCTTGCTGAACGTAATGATCATGATTCCGTGCAGTTTTCCGTTGGAAACGACCGGAGTCCCGACGAGCGCCATATTCCGATATTCCGGATAAATTTTGAACAGCGGTTCCATGCTGACGTCATCGCCCATCCGTTCGAAAAAGACAAGTTCATTTCGAATCAGACGGTCAAGATAACAGTTCCAATAGTGTTCATGAAGGGCAATAGCCTCCTTGTCGAAATGATAATCCGGATCGATTCCTGTATCCTGCAAAAAGTGAAGTTTTCCTTCTTCATCACATTTCGCGAAGATCACACGCCGGGCCTGGAGCACATCAATTGCGGTTTTCCCGATATAATCGAGAACTTTACTGAAGTCGGGCTCCCCGACCACCCCGGCCAGAATTCGAGCGGAGATCTCGGCCAGCCGGAGACTCTGTTCGCGTTCAGTAATATCAAAGGCGATACTGACGAGCAGGGTCCGTTTTCCAGCACCGATAATCGGCATTTCGATCTTTTCCATTTCCCGGATGACCCCTTGCGGATCGGGGATATTGACCCGGGTCCGGCTGACTTGCAGATCGACAAGGATCTGCCGTTCTGCCCGCAGATACGCGGTAATTTCCGGGCTTGGTTTGCTGATCTCTTCGGTTGTTCTCCCGATAACCGCTTCTTCGGTAAGACCGAGAAAATCGGCGTTGGCTTTATTGCACATAATGTAACGGCAATCATTATCGGCATCTTTGACAAAGAATCGCACCGGAAGTTCGTCCATGACCTGTTTCCACATCAGAGCATTGGATTTGACTGCTTCGGCCGTTTCGAGAAGCTCAGTAACATCGGAAGTAACGCCGAACACTCTGCCGTTTTCGTTTTTGAGAATACTTTTGTAATGGCGCCGTTTTCCGAACCAGTCGGTGGCGAAGTTGATCGTAACCGCAGACCATCCCTTTTCGAAGAAGGTCTTAATTTTTCCCTGTGTCTTTTTCAGATCATCGCTTAAAACCCATTGTTCCGGCGGAAGAGGTTTTCCGTTCACATGAGGAACAAGTTCCTTGTACAGGCCGTTTGTCGAAGTAATATTGTGATCTCTGTCGAGTTCAAAAGTGAAACTGCGGCTCATGAAACATCCCGCCTCAAGCTGGAGTTTGGACGCGTTCATCTGTTCCCGCTGCTGGACCATTTCGGTAATATCGACCGACATTCCAACGAGGATCGGTTTCCCGTCGATGTCTGCCGCGGCCATTTTCACCGCACGAAAATGATACGTTTTTCCATCCGCCCCGGAAAGGGTTTCAACGATTTCAAGCGGTTTCCCGCTGTTCATGGCTTCAAGATCGGTATCATGGAAGGAGGCCACTTCCTGATTATTGGGAAAGATCTCCGCATCGGTTCGGCCAAGGATCTCTTTTTCCGTTTTTCCGAACAGTTTGCAAAAATTCTCATTGCACTGCACATAGCGGAAGTCGTTGTCCGCCGCTTTGATATACAGAATGACAGGCATCGCCGCGAACGCGTTATTCAAAAGAAGCTGCGCCGCGTTGCGTTCCTCTTCGGCCTTTTTGTATCCGGAAATATCGACCGAAAGACCGATCAGGAGCCGTTTTCCCTTGGCATCGGTAAACGGCATTTTGACCGTCTGGAAATGATAATACTTGTTCGCACCCTGGGCTTCCTCATAAAATTCCTGGACACGTCCTTCTTCCATGATTTTACTGTCCCAATTTCGGAAATGTTCCTTTTCCTTGACATCAGGAAAGAACTCCAGATCGGTGTGTCCGATAATATCTTCTTTTTTCCGGCCGATGAATTCCGCGAAATTATTGTTGCATTGAGTATATTGAAAATCATCGTCCGCAGACTTCACGAACATCAGGATCGGCATGGCTTCAACAACCTGTTCCCAAAGGGCGTGAGAAGCGTTCCGATCGAGTTCCAATTCTTTATCGACCGTGATATCCTGAACGATCCCGATCATGATATCCCGATCGTGCGGATCGCGAATGGCGTATCGGCGGTAATAACGGATCTGTCCTTCATGAAGGACGCGGTAGGTGATCAGGAAACTGTCCGTTTCCCCTGCGGTAAACTTCACGTATTCCTCGTTGACCTGCGGAAGATCCTCCGAATAGACGCATTCATTCGGAAGCAGCGCATGTCCGTTGACGATCGGCCAGTAACAATTGAGTCTTTCCAAGTTCCCAAAGATCTCTCGCGTTGGAATGTGCATCCGGAACGGTGCGAGCTTCATGATCTCGGAGGTAACATCCCAGAGCGCGACCGAGGCCCGGAGCTCTTCCCGCTGACGGTATTCATTGGTAACATTGCGGAAGATGAGAACGGCTCCGATGATCTCTCCGTTCGCATTGCGGATCGGACCCGCACAGTCCGCGATATGATAACGACTGCCGTCAAAAGACAGCAGATCAGTATGATTGCCGAGTTCGACGACCTCTCCGGCTTCCAGTGCCTTTCGGAGCGGAGAGACGACCGTTTTCCCGTCCAGCGCGCTGACGATCCGAAAGATCTCTTCATGCGGCTTTCCTTTTGCCTCGCCGCTTTTCAGTCCGATCAGCTGTTCCGCCGCCGGATTGAGAAGCTGAACCGTCCCTTCGGCATCGGTTGTCATCACGCCGTCGCCAATGGACTGAATGGTCAAGCGGAAGATCTCTTCGTGTCTTCTCGCTTCGTCCCGGCTGTTCTGAAGATCGGTAACATCGGTGGCCAATCCGATCAAAAATCGGCCGTTCGCATCTTCAAGCGGCATTTTGACCGTTTGAATGTGCCGACGCTCCCCTTTCGAATTCTCGACGGTTTCCTGAAATTTTTGCGGTTCATCGCTTTCCATCACCAAAAAGTCCCGTTTCCGGAAAGCTTCTGTATCCTGGGGCCGCTGAAACAGTTCCGGATCGGCATGTCCGATAACCTCTTTCGGCGTTCTGCCAAGGAATTCCGCGAAATTTTTATTGCACTGAACATAACGAAAATCATCGGCTTCCGATTTGATAAACATCATTACCGGAGCATTGTCGACCACTTTTTCCCAGAGCCGCTGAACGGCGTCCCTTTGCAGTTCGACCGCTTTCATGTCGGTAATATCGTGAATGATTCCGACCATGAGCTCCGGATCACTTGCATCGCGAACGGCATAGCAGACGAAGTAACGGGACTTTCCCTCTTTTTCGGCGCGGTAGGTAACCCAAAAGTGATCGCTTTTTCCGCTTGCGAAATCGCTGTGTGCTTTTTCCAGCTTGGGAGCATCTTCCGGACAGGCCCAATCCCGGGCATGAGCCGCGATTCCGTTCTCGACAGGCCAGAAATTGTCGAACTGATCAAGATCGCCAATGAGCCGACGGCTCTCGATGTGCATCTGAAATGGATGAAGTTTGGCGATTTCAGACGCCGCCTTCCATTTCATCGCGGTAATCTGCAATTCTTTTCGATGGCGGTTTCGCACCATGAGCAGACTGATCAGAACAATGCAGATCGCAAGCAAAAACAGAAATGGAAAAACGATTGCCCAGAACGGATATTGCTGCAAAAACATTCTCAAAGAAAAGACTTCCTTGAACTTCGGAGCATATTTTATGCGCATTTGATCGGCAAAGGTACTGTCAAAACTCAAAACTGTCCGATTCAGTGCGGATAAAAGACGGGGATCAAGATCTTCCCGAACGCCAATCGTAAATCGCGTTTCCAAAGAAGGAATGTATTCCGAAACCAGACGGTTCTCTTCATCTTCATAAACGGCGTATTCCGCACTTCGGGTAAAAAGATAAGCCGCGTCGCTTGATGCGCTCTTGACTTCATTCACCATTTCCGAAAGCGATTCGCAGTAATTGATCTTCAAATCGGCGGGCAACACTTGACAGACCCTCTCTTTCAAATCGCCGAATTCAAGAATCGAAACAGTTTTAATGATATTGCCGACCCTTTTATCACGCAATTTCGAAACCGATGCGGAAAAATAAGGCTGAGTCAGCTTTACCCGGCTCGCTTCGGCTTTCTGATAATCCAAAAGCAGATCGAAAACAATATCGACTTCCGGAGAAAACCGTTTTTCGTAGTATTCCGTTCTCGTTTTAACGGGAAGAAATCGAAACTTCAAACCGGACCGGCGAGCGATCTCATCGGCATAGTCCTTGAAGATTCCATGATACTCTCCGTTTTCAAACCAGGAAAAAGGCTTTCGATCCGGATTCATGATGACCGTAAAGAGACGATCCGACTTTTTCATCTCTTCAATAAAATCGGATTCCGGCCGGGAGAACGGAACAATTCCGCTCTTTTCGTGCATATAATAAGTTCTTCGCAGCTGCTTCTGAAAGTCCGGCAGAAAGGAATCTAGCTGCTCCATTCCCTGATCCAGTTCGTTCAGAAGCGATTGATCGTTCTTTCGAACGGCGATATACATAAAAGATTCGTTAAACTGCGCCCGAATCCATTCATCTCCTCCGATCGCGCGCAAACTGCTGGTAAGCGCGGCGTCAATCGTTTTCCCTTTTTGAAGCGCGTCCGTTAAATCGGTCAATTTATCGAACCAGACCGACTGGAATGTAAATCCTTTTTCCTTGGAAAAATTCAGAAACGCATCGTTTTGAGTACTGTTTTTCAGCAATCCGACCCGAATTCCGTTCCAATTCGCGTAATCTTTGGTTCGAAAACGGGAATTCCCCGCCTTTACAGTCAAAACGGCGGCAGTCTGGCAGATCGGATCTTTGGAAAACGCAAACTCGGTTTCTCTTTCCGCGGTTTTACTGACCCCGGGCACCAGATCGACTTTCCCGCCGCGAAGCATATTGAGCATTTCCGGCCATTCGAACTTGGGATCGGAATATTCGTATTTCCAATTCGTATAATCGCGGAGCTTTTGAAGATAATCGTATCCGTATCCGCTCCGTTTCCCCTGCTGATCGTACATATGGAAACCTTCAAACGGATAGAAACCGACTCGAACGGTCCGCATCGTTTTACGATCACCGGCTGCTTGCGGAGAATGGTCCGAAGGCTGGGTCTGTTGGGAAAAGGATTCAGGGCTTCCCAAACAGAACACAGCGAAAAAAAGGAGGATCCCGGTTATGAGAAAGGATCGATAAGAAAAACTTCTGTTCGAGCTCGGGAGACGATTCCCGGGTTTTCTCAGACATTTCGCAATGTTTCTGATGTTCATGGAAAGTACCTCAACTGGACAATATTCATACTGCAAGCAGATTGTTTTTATTTTATGTGTTTATGGTTCTATTTATAATGGGCGATTATGTGAAATTAAAGCTGTCTTTTTTGTGAAAACGCAAAGGGATTCTCCGATCGCAAAAATGAGGACGAAAAAAGTCTTGATTGCATCCGTTCCATTAAGGAAGCACAAGGAAACCGACATCTTTCGAAGGGGCATTCTTGTTATCAGAAAGAAATTTAAACCTTATAATAAAATATTGTAATATATATCATACTCGGACTGTATTTTATACGTTCATTATAGTCAACGAACAGTTCCGACAGTACACAGGTCGGCAAATTCCCGATAAATTTACCGCACTTCTGAATAATATATCATGATTTTACCGATTTCGCAAGTAAATTATGCGGGCCGATCCCCATTTTTTGAAAAATATTCCATTTCCCCCGAAAAAAGGAGCCTGGGAACGCAGGCTTCCAGCCTGTACGGCGGCAACGCCCCGCTCTGTGATGGGGGTAAAAATCTCCAATAAACGTTGTGATTCGATTAAGGGTTGCCCCACAATCCCCCGAGCGATGTTCTTTCCCTAATTCCGTTCGCTTCGCTCCCTTCATTACGGGCTTGCGGGCGGTTACCGAGAATCGCTCTCGGCATCGGATTCAAACTGTTTTCTGTGTCCATGGTTCTTTTTGCACTGCGCTTACAGCGCGCTGCTGTTGGGGGGAACGTTGACCCAGGGTACCGCACAAACATTTCATGTTTGTGCTTTGCCCCGGGCTGGAAGGCACTGCCCCTGTCGGGGCGCTGGTTACTGGATATTCCAACCGTACTAAGTAATATGGTCTTTCGGCCAAATATCAATGATATATTTTAGATACTGTGCCCGAATCCTGCGGGCTGAAAGCCCAGTACCTTCCAGCCCGGGGCAAGGGAGCGAAGCGACCGGCACCCCGGGTCAATGTTCCACCATACAAAGCACCCTGAAAGGGCAGTGCAAAAATAGAGAAATCGGCGATAAATGACAAGGAGGCTCTTATCGTCTATTTACAGGAACATGATGAAATTCGTTCGATCGAAGCGGCTCGATTTTTGAACTTGAAAATTTCCCGCGCAAGATCAGACTTGCGTGTCCTGTATTCTTATGATATAATGGCAAAGTGAATTCTAACGGTTCGAAAAAATGACACGTTTTAATGCCGCATAAAATGCGAATACCCAAAGGAGATAATTTTATGAAAAAAAATGTACTGCTGCTGTTGTCAATTTTTGCGATTCTGCCGGCGGCCTTTTGTTTTGGCCAGGTTATTGACGATTCCCCGACGCGAGTCCAGACGACTCTTCAGCCTGGAATGACTGAGATCGGAACACTGAAGCCGAAAAATGTCCGGCAGATCAAGACCTCGCAATGGACACTCGGCTGCGAGACAATCGATCGGGAATATTCCGATTACAACAGTTTCAAAGAGTATCTTCCCGCTCTTGGCATTTCACGCATTCGTCTTCAGGCCGGATGGGCACGCTGCGAAAAGGATCCCGGCCTCTACGATTTCGGATGGCTGGACAATATCATTAACGACGCCGCAGAACGGGGCATTTCTGTATGGCTTGAGACGAGTTACGGCAATCCGGGCTATCCGGGCGGAGGAGGCAGAACACTCGCGGGGGGAATGCCGACATCCAAAGAAGGTCTCGAAGCCTGGGATCGCTGGGTAACCGTGATTGCTCAGCGGTATAAAGGCAAAGTGCACGATTGGTGTGTCTGGAACGAACCGGAAATTCGCGGTGCCAACGCAAACGAACAGATCTGCGACTTCAATATTCGAACAGCCCGTATTATCAGAAAAGAGATTCCCGATGCGCGAATCGCAGCTCTTGCCGTCAGCTGGCCGCGAAAAGAAATCATCGAAACGCTTTTAAAGAAATTGCAGGCAACAGGCGAATCCGATCTTTTCCAATGGATCGTTTATCATCATTATACGAAAAATCCCGATACGCCGTATCCTCAGGTTCTCGAAGTCCGCGAACTCGCTAAGAAGTACAATCCGAAGATCCGGCTTTGGCAGGGCGAATCCGGCGTGGAATCCGAATGGTGCATCTCCGGAGCTCTTTCGCGTTACAATTGGACGGAACTCACGCAGGCGAAATGGGATGCCCGTCGAATGCTCGGCGATATCGGACACGGATCCGATTCTCTCATTTTCACGGCCGCCGATCTCGATTATCGAACGACATCTTTTCATAATGGACTTGTCCGATACGGTTTGATCAAAACGGCGGGAGCGGATCGGGCTCATCGGGTACTTAAAGTCAAAATGGCCTATTATACCGTTCAGAACATCGTTTCTGTATTTAACGACAGTGTGGAATGGATATCCGATTTTTCCTGTGAATCGAAATGTGCCAAGGATCTGGCGATTTTCGGATATCGGGACAAGGCGACCCAAACGCCGATCACTGTCTTTTGGGACAAAACGGATGTGCCGAAGGACGAAAATACGACATTGCCTGCCCGGCTCAAGATCGAAATGAAACCTTTGAAGGAACCGGTTTGGGTCGATACGGTCTCCGGCCGTGTTTACCTTATTCCGAAAGAAAATGTAAAGGTCGATGGAAAATTTGTGATTTTCGATAAAATACCGGCTTATGATGCACCGGTCTTTATTACCGATAAATCGATACTTGATATCGAACCTTCCGCCGCCTGGCTCTTTTCGCTTGAGACCAAAGAGAAACGAAAATAGTGAGGAGTGAGGAGACAGCCGTGAAGTCCGCATACGGAGGGCGGTCGTCCCGGACGCCCTTTTCCGGCGGCAACGCCGCCGCTCTGTGAAAGAGTAAAAATCTATAAAAAACACAATCACCCATTAACCCGGGGAATCAGAGAAAAACAAAGATTTGTGTGTGCGGTTTGAATCCGAGTGCTGGGATGGTGCCCGTCCCGGGCACCCGGCGGCAGCGCCGCCGCTCTGTGAAGGAGTTTAAATCTCTAAAAATACAATCTCCCATTAACCAAGTGCCGGAGGCGCCGGTCCCCCGCTAATCACTAATCCCTAATCCCTGTTTATAAATTCCGATCGCTTCGCTTCCTTCATTACGGGCTTGCGATCGTGTTCAGGAAATATATCCAGCAATTATTTTGACGTTTTTTGGAAAGACTGCTTGATTTTTTAACCGGATATATCATAATAGAATAAAGATTCCCTCCGTTTTCAGAGAATCTTCCGGCAATATTCAATGATCCACGAATTTTAACCGAAGGAGAAATCCTGCTTCGCGAAAACAATCAGAAGAGAAAGATCTGAAGAGAAAGATTCGTCTCCAAGCCGGACCTCAAATCAAAGTAATCGGAAATACGAAAGAATCATTCCGCAATGCAGAATCTGTTTATTGAATACGACGGCATAAAACATCCGGTCACGAAAGAACAACTCATGCAGTTGGCCGCGGACGGACGGGTTCAATCCGATACGAAATTATGGATCGGAGAGACGGAAACGATCTGCGGACTGATTCGAGGGATCGTATTCGGAAATCCTTCGAACTCAAGATCCGATCCCTTTGAGTTTGTGAAGGATCCTACTGAACAGGTACAGAATCCTTTCGCCGATTCCGGGAATTCTCTCACAGGAGATACAATTGTCCTGCCCGACGATGGATCGGCAGAGACACAAAAACGAATGCTCGCGATCCTTATTTCCGTATCGGCCGCGATCTTTCTGATCGGGGGAACACTTCTGGTCTTGCTCTTTGCCCGAAGTCCATCCTTGCCGCCTTCCCCTGATCCGCCGCAAAATACCGCCGCGCTTCCGATTTCGAGTCCGGAAAGAACGGATGAGTCCGTTTCTGAAAAAGAAAAGGGCCCCCTGATCGAAGAGGGATCATTGGCCGAATCCTTCAATTCTGAATTAACAAGTTTTTCTCCGGACCTTGTGCCGCATGATTTCATAAAGCTGTTTCATGCCCTGAAAGGTCTGGAAACAAAAAAAGAGGAGTTCGAAACATCCGACGATTTCAAAAAAAGTGTCTCCGAGTTGGAAAAGAAAACATTGTACGGCACACTGGATCGGAATTCCACGTTTATAATCCCGGTTGAGGCAATTTCAGATTATGAAGGCACACGGGATCAGCTCACCGCGAAATACGATCCGGAATCCAGAAAATTATCCTTGACACTGAATCTGAGGTTCCGGCGGATCAACGATTCATACTGTTCGATCGATCTTCAAAAAGGGGAATTTCCCCATTCGGAAAAAATGGCCGAAAACAGTGAAGAGAATAATGAACTGCATTACAGGGAATACCGGATTCTTGCCTCGCAAATCGAATATCCCCCCCTTCAAAAAGTTCTTCTGCCGACGCTTCTGAACTTCACCTTTGTCCTTTCGATGCCGATCGGACAGGATCCGGATCATATCCCCGACTTTAAACTTCTGGCCGTTTTCAATCATGATAAAATGGATCCGTCCGAAACAGATTCCACTGTCGGAACTTTCGTTTCCGCTGGAAAAGAGGGAATTTCCAAACTATTGGATATTCCTGGCAAAAATATCTCATTCCTCGTTTATAATTCAGAGTCCAAAACGGTTGCAAGAAAATTGCCGCTCAGTGAACTCCTGGAAAGACTTCCGAATCCTCCGGCTCCCAAAATGAAGACAGAATCGAAGCCTGTCCAATTGCCTGTTCCTCAAAAAGATCCGAATCCGCAGTCAAATGAATTGCCGAAACCGACCAAAAACACAGATCCGCATAAGATCATTGTTACCGATGAATACGGATCGGTCAGTTTTGAAGAGGCCTGTAAAGAAATCGCGGACGGCGGTACCGTAATCGTAAAACCGGGCATCTATTTTCTTTCCGATGATTCAAAGGGAATCACTCTGAACAAATCCATTACGATCATCGGCGAAGAAAATGATCCCGATAAGGTCGAAATTAACGGATTCGAAGTCCCGATGTTTATCATTTCGGGCGGATCCGCCAAAATCAAGGGAGTTTCCTTATGCTCCAGTTCATCAAAATCATGCATCAACGTTACTTCAGGCAAACCGGAATTTACAAATTGTCTGATACGCGGACGTGAAACCGGTATCCTCGTATCGGGCAAGGACGCGAATCCCCGCTTTATCCAATGCAAAATTCACGACTGCAATATCGGATTGGGCGTTGCAGACTCCGGACAGGGGATCTTCGAAAAATGCGAATTCTCCGATAATTCCAAAGCGGCAATCGCGGTGATCGATCGCGGAAAACCAATCGTGGAAGAATGTAAAATCTTCGATAACGAAACGGGTATTTTTATCGGAGAAAAAGGACGCGGAATTTTTCGAAAAAACAGGTTCAATGATAATTACAAGGGAGATTGGAATGTTCTGGATACCGCCGGACGAATTGTCAACTCCCAAAATCGAAGCGGTATCAAATAAGGTAAAGGAATCAAATCCAATGCGGTTTAAAATTTATTATCTGGTTGCAATCACACTGATTTTAACCTCTTTCTCAAAGACGTGTCCGGCACAGGATTTCGCCTGGCGTGTTCATGAAAACGGCAAACAGGGATCAGGCACAATACAGCTTCTTTTGCGAAATCAGACCGCAATGGAATCGCCGAAGGAAGGTCTCTGGTCGTTCGCGGCCGATTGGACCGATAACGCTCCTTCCGACTGGAAGCATATTGCGATTTCAAAGGTGGAAAAGTCGGGCCCGTGGACTCTTGTCTCCGGTCAAACAAAACAGGGATCAGGCGAACTCCGTTTTCGCGACGCGTATATTCCCGACTGCGGAATGCTCAAATGTATCCGGCGCATCGAATATCAGGGAAAAGATCCCCTGAAAAAGATCACGCTTTCCGTTCGATGGAAAGTACAAGGTCATCGGCAGCAGACATTCTTGCCCGGTACGATCTGTTACGGCAATCCCTCCGGCGAGAAAAACGGCGCGGACCGTGTTGCCGTCTGGCATGGCCGGAAAGGGGAATTCGCTTTTTTCGAAGAACATCGGTACCCAATGCCTTTCGCATGTCTTGAAGACGCACAAGATCGCAAAGGGACTGCGCTTCATACCCTCCCCTCCCCTGTCCTTCGAGGATCTGTTCCCGATCAATGGTGGTCGATGGGCGTTCGCGCAACGGCGGACGACGAATCGGAAATCGCTCTCTATTCCGGATTCATCGGTTACAACGGCCAAAACAGCGTTGCAAAAGCGCTCCAGCGGCAGTCCATGAAATATCCCGAATCAAATATGACAATCCTTCCAGGCACAGTAATCGAAAAAACATTTTGGCTTGATGTTTGGCAGATCGACCGTAAAGGAACCGCGTTTCAACGGCCCATTGAAAAATCACTGGATCTTTTCAGGCCGTTTTACGCAGACGATTTTCCTTCCCGGCAAGAGATCCTGCAAAGCAAGTTCGCTTTCGCAAGAGATCGCTGGCTGGAGGGTCCGAATTACGCCGGATTCAATTTCTATCCGAAAACGCGTTCGCCAAGAATTGTCATGGGCTGGTGCGGTCAAGCGGATTCATTGGGATACGCGCTCCAGGTCCTTGAACCGGATCTGATCCATGAAGAAAAAGACCCGGCAGATCGGGTAAAATTAAAACAATGGATTGTTTCCGCCGTTCAGAAATCACTGGATCATTTGTCGGATACTCCGTTCAATAAAAACGGTTTCGCTGTAATTTACGATGTATCCCAAAAAAAATGGCTTAACTTCGGCGATCATGTCTCCATGGGCCAGGCAATGTATAATTTCGCAAAAGCGATTGAGAAAGGACGAACCGATAATCGATACAAGACCGCGAAATGGGAAGCATTCCTGCGCAAAAGCGCCGATCTTGCGGCGAAGCGAATACTCGATAACAACTGGCATCCGATCTCGACGGCCGAAGGATTTTACATCGCTCCTCTCACGCTGGCTTCCGTTCTGTTTGAGAATGAGACTTATCGAAAAGCGGCTGTTCGAGCGGCGGAGCATTACGCAGACCGTCATCTTGATATGTCTGAACCTTATTGGGGAGGAACACTTGACGCAACTTGTGAAGACAAAGAAGGTGCCTGGGCCGCTTTTCAGGGATTTTTGACTTTATACGAAACAACCAAAGAGCGCAAGTATCTTGACTGGGCAAAACATGCGGGCGATGTCTGTTTGAGTTACCTCGTTGTTTGGGACATTCCGCTCCCGCCCGGCCGATTATCCGATCACAATTTCAAGACACGCGGCTGGACATCCGTATCGGCGCAAAATCAGCATTTGGACGTCTACGGTGTTCTTTTTGCACCGGAAATTCGGAAGCTAGGAAAATATCTTGATCTTGATTCATATCGAAAAGTATCTGAAGTCATGTTTCGAAGCTGCGGTCAGCTCATTGATCCCCGGGGAAGCCAGGGCGAACAGATTCAGGAGACGAATTTTGCCCAGCACGGCGACATGTCCGACGTTTTGAAGCTGCGCGGCGGTTATGCGGAAAGCTGGACCGTCTTTTGGATCACGGCTCATTTTTTGAACTCCGCCGCCCGCCAAAAAGAAACGAATTAGTGAGGAGCGGGAAGTGAGGACCCGGCCCAGGCGCCGCAAACCCGTAATGAAGTGAGCGAAGCGAACGGAATTACGGGCTTGCGGTCGGTTACCGGGAATCTCTCTCGGCCTCGGGTTCGAACCGTTCCCAGTGCTCTTGGTTCTTTTTTGCACTGCGTTCTCTGCGGCGCTGCGCGATGTATAATGACCCCGGATACCGGTTAGAACTTATAGGCCAGGCCGATGTTTCCGTAAAGGAAGTTTTGAGCATTATTAACCAGAAAATCACATTCACCGAAAAGTGTAAGCTGATTTCTTGTGCAGTTGGCCCCTAATCCGATATTGAACCAGTCCGTTCCCAAGTCGTTTCCGTTGACTGTATAGCTGTATGTACCGGAGTAATTGCCCGACCGATCATTTCGAAAACTGCCCGACACCGATCCGCAAGTATCACTGAACTCGTGCAGCCAGGACGACTGAAGATAGATGTTCCCTTTGTATTCGGAAGTTTCCATGCAATTCAGAACAACTCGTGCGCCGAGCTCGGTTCGCCACGAATTATAATCCGCCGCGCCGATATTCAGAGCGGTTGTTCCGATTCCATTCTCCTGAAAAGCATCGGTATCAAGATAAATGTACTGCATTGCGGCAAACGGCTGGAAAAGAAAATTTCTTACGGAATAATGGAAGCCTTTTTCCAGTCGGATCGCGAACTCTCTTCCGGATGTCTCTCCGTTGTTGACACGATTAAGAAAACGGATATTCCGATCGACAGAATAATCATCCCAGCCGAAATTGATATTACCGAGGAAGTATCCGGATTCTTTGGATCGAACGAAGTACAGACCGGCTTTATAGCTGTCGGCATTCGCCTGATCCAGAAGGGTATTGACGTAATATTCCGTATTTCCGTAGGCGAAGAAACCGCCGATTCGAAAATCGGAGTTCAGATTCCGGTCTCCTCCGACAATCACACCGCAGGTACGATAATCACCGCGAAAGGTATTTCCGTCCGATTTATTATATCCGTCGATTCCATACCAGTTGCCCCAGAAATTGGTTTCCGGAGAAGCGGTGCAGTTTGAACAGCATGTGCCGGGCCGAAGAACCGATGCGATTTGATTATTAACGATCGTATGATTTTGAATCCCCATGGTCAGCATGGATCCGTAAACAGCGCCGTCGAGCTGTGCCATTGCGAGCCGTCCGTTGGAAGAGATCCCTTCGCCGGGACTTAACGCGTCGAGTTTGGCCAGAACGTCTTCAAGATCGCTGCCCGGCACGCAATGTGTCCCTGTCTGATCCAGATAACGTCCAAGCTGTTCCTGATTATAGGTTTGGGCACCTGCTTCGTAATTTTTTGCGCGTTCGAGATAAAGATAATAATTCGAATCGTCGTAAGACGTTTTGAATTTCAAAATCGGAGAAAGATTCATATTCGGATCCTGAACAACGGAGAGACCTTCGATCACATTCAAAGTTTCCGGGCTTTCGAGGAACGTCCACTTATCGCCCAGATGATAGGTTCCCGTCGAGCCTGCGATATCGGAAACTTTTACCGTTCCGCCGGAGATCGTTACATTGCCGTCCGCGAGATACTTGTCATTTTCGTTTACGGATCCAAGGGGCGCAACGCGAACACCGAAAGTCCCGTTGACCAAAGTCAATTTCCCGGTAATTTCCGTTTCATAAAAGTTTCCGGTCATTTTGATTTGTCCGGCATTTTCAAGAGCAAGGTTTCCGGTGATCCTTTTGATATCCTGCAACGTCCCGGAATTCAAAAGTTTATCCTCTTCCCGGATCACAGTACCGGTAACATTGATCAGATCGGATCCGGAAATGATGCCGGTATTGGTCAAACCGTTTTCCGCATTGATCGTAATAACATTTTCGATCTTGCCGCTGTTAATCAGGGAATCTTTCACTGTCATACTGGCTGCATTGGAAATTGTTCCAATTGAATCGGCGCCGTTAATGTTTTCCAGTGTATCCGATTCGATAATTGCGGCATCGACAATTCCCCTGTTCGTAAAGGACGCAGTCTGAATTGTATTTGTCTCAAGAAAGGCGCCTTCATTATTGGTAAGGATCGATGATGTAACAAGGCCATATCCGGAAATGGTCTTGCTGTTTATAATGGATCCGCCTGTTGCGTCAAGTTCGCTGTCCGCAGACAATCCGGTGATTTCGCCGTCATTGCTGATTTTTGTTGAAGTACTGATCGAACCGGTCAGTGTCCCTCCGGTATTATTGATAATATCACCAAGCGAACTGATTCCGCCGATATCGTTTCCGTTAAGGATTCCGGTATTATTCAATCCTGCCGCGGAAAGAGACAGGGTTCCGCTGAATGTTGCCTCGCCGTTATTGATGAATGAACCGATTCCGGACATATTCAAATTGCCGACAGGATCCGGCGCATCACCGCCGATGCCAATCGTGCCGTTATTGGTAAACGACTTGCCTGATTCTGTAAAGGTAAAATTCCCGGTTGATGAATCGTTTTTCAGAATCGTTTCGAGTTGCTCAAGCCGATAGTCGGTCATACCGGATTTCAGTGAAACATCCCCTGACGACTGTTCAATATTCAGATTTAGTCGCGTTTGTGCACAAACCGAATGGGCCTCGCAAACAAAAAATCCCGCAATAATGGCAAGAAAGATAAAAAATTTAATATAAGAAGTTTTGACACAAAGAGCAAAAAACGCTTTGGCGATAGATTGTGAGTTCATAACGATTTTCCTTCAGGACAAAAATATTTACATCCAATGTAAAAGTCCAATTGAACCAGAATCCAGAATATTACTATTAAAATCCGTTTTAAAATAATAAAAATCCATTTCCTTAAGAATCCGTTCTCACTTTTAATAGATCGGCATTATTGAACATTTTATCCATATAATATGAAAAGATTTCCTGATTTTATTCCCCTTTCCGTAAAATAACCGAATCAAATAATTATATTGTGTACACATATTATATTTTTGCAGATATTTATATTCCCTACAGGTCCAAAAACCAGTTTCATATAGAGGAATAATAGCGAAAATAAGTTCCATTTGCGAATTTAGGACAATATTTTTGGAAATTTCACGAAAAATTGAAAATTTTCTTCAAGTTTGACAAAAAATTGCTTGACATTTTAATTTGCCCCAATTAAACTGGACTTGAGACACATTTTCACAAAATGGTGGATTGATAAATAACACATTATTCTAATGTCTGATGTTAATGAGGTGACGGTATGACGCTGTTTTTCGGTTTTTTTGGTTCCCGCAAACTTGATAATCCTTCCCGCCGCAAATTCGAAAAACCAAGGCGTCTTCGATTTGAATCCCTGGAGGATCGGCGGCTTTTATCAATTACTCCGCTTTCAGAGGGAAATTCTTTTGTCCCTTCAATGATCGCAAACTCTGAGGTACCCGCAATCGGAGAAACTTATGTCGTCGACAAGAGCCAGTCGCAGACTGTTTTCGGGGTTACCTATGCGATCGCCGAAAAAGATACCGGCTCACTCACACTCACAGTGGGTGAAGAGAATGCCATATCCATTATCAAAAACTCTACCGGTACCGTAACCAAAATATTTGTCAGCGGATCCTATTCCGCAACGGGAACAGGGTACATTATTGACGAAACTGCGATCGCAACAGATATTACTGCGGCCCTTCCCTATTATTTCAAAAAGGTTTCCGGAACGATTAACATTAACGAAGGGGCGGTTATTTCTCAGAGCTGCGCAGGATTTACCGGGACGGCGATTACAGTCAACGTCAATAACGGAGGCCATGCTGAGTTCAGATGCGTTGCCTCATCAGAAACGGGGAAATACTACAACGCCGCAACAACCATTACCGTAAAAGCGGGAGGAACAGCGGCAGGGTTCTCCAATTTTGGCAATAAAGCCACCGTAATCAATATCAGCGGAGGTACTCTCAACTGGACAGGAAACAACACGGCAGCGGACAGCCTGGGATTCATTAAATCATTTAATGTTACAGGGGGATCTGCCATTCTTGCGGACGGGACCTGCACTCTTTCCGCGGTTACCGGAGGATCTGTCACACTTAACGGCGCTGTATTGCTTCCCTCGCTGACGGTCAACAAAGGCGGGACTGTTACTCTCAATGGAACATCCAGTATTACGGGAGCAATGACAGGGAACGCCGGTTCTGCCATTATTATGAATGATAATTCCTCTGTTGCCGGAGCAGTTAAAATCTACGGTTCACTGACCCTTAATCACAGTGCAATTTTATCCTCGACACTTTCGGCCTACTCTGGTTCCGCCGTACTTGCGTTCAATAATGCATCTTTTGCCGGAGTATTTTCTTACGGCTCACTGACCCTTAACGATACGTCCAGTGTAAAAGGAACTTTAACGATTTATGCAGGAACAACGACCATTACAGGCGATGTATCCCTTATTACAGTAACAGTGAGCGGCGGTACTGTTCTCTTTCCGGAATCATTTCCTCTTACCGAGGGAAGTTATAATACAACCTATAATGTCGGAATTAATCAGGCATTGCTTGATACACATCAAGGGGTTGTTTATTTTAATAAAACAACCAAGACTGTCGGCACAAAAACACCGCAAGAATCCACTTTAACATCCCGGGAAATCACCAGAATCGGAACAGATAATGCGTGGTATGCCGTTTTACAGGATGAAGGGACAGCGGACGTCGATTCGAACACTTGGACATTCCGGGACGGCACGGAAGACAGTCATGGAACCGCCTACCGTTTTTACGGGGAAAACATCACTCCCATTACATTGACTCCCGGCGCAAAAGGCATACTTTTTACCGCGACGATCGCACCGCATGAATCTGAAAATGCGATGTTTACCTATTCTTACACAAAGGCAAGAATGGATATTCTTTCCGGTGCGGCCGATCTTACGGGCAACGGAACGGTTTATCTTGATGCGCAATCCAGCTGCTATATCAGTTCCATTGCAAATAAGGCCTATTACTACATTTATCCTGACCTTGAAACGATTGAAGGAACGGATTTCGCATCAAAAATCTATTATGACGGTTTACTCTTTACAACAGGCTCTCCTCGGACAGGTTCGACGAATTTACTGCAGCTTTACCGTAACAGCACGGTTTACACCATGACGATCGGCGCTGGACTTGCCAATTCCGTCCTTGCGCCTGCCGGCGACGGAATCGTCAGTAAAACCGGAATCGTCTGTTCTGCCCCCAACGTCACATTAACCGCTGATGTTCCTTCCGTAACCGCATCTGCGGCCAATTTCTGCATTGCGTCCAATGTATCGACATTGACAATGCCGAATAAAGTAACAGCACCTGTTCGAATATTGTCCGGCGGCAATGTAACAACTGTTAACGTAAACAGTTCTTATGCCGCTTCGATTCTGACTATTGAAGGAACAGGACATGCCGGAACGATCACAACGAGTACGGCTAATCCTGTTAATGCCGCCGGAAATATCCAGTTGAAAGACACTTCAACGGTTGATACACTGATCATGCAGTCGGGTCTTTATCTCGCCCTTCAGCAGGGTTCGGCCATTACTGATCTCACATTGAATACCGGAACAAAAGGCGGTGCAACGGTAAAAGTCTATCGATCCAATGACTTTGCAGCTGATCCGGTCTATTCAGTGAAAGCAGCGGCGAAAAATATTTCCGGATCAGCAGCGGCAGACGGCTCATCGACTTTTACATTGGAATTGACCGGTGATACAATCACTGTCAATGGAATGGAATATACGGCAATTAAAGACAACGCCGTCGTTTTGATCAATTCGAGGGGATATGTATCCGGCGATGTTACCCTGCCGGATATTTCCGCAAATCTCACTGTTACATCTCTTCTGGATACGATTGACGCGGCAGACGGTGTTGTAACACTGCGTGAAGCTCTTGCCTTCTCGTGCGAAAATATTTCATGGCTGACAGTTACAAGTGATATGATCGAAGCAGGAACTCATGCTCTGGATCCGGTTACACTACTGGTCGTCGCAAAAGAGAACATGACAGCAGGAAAAACCTATTATCGAACAGGACATTATAACGGAACCGCGGAAAGTATTTCCGATGCCGTAATCCGATTCGATTCCTCGCTGGACGACGGATCCGATTCTCCGGCAATCATAACAAATAGCGAATTGGTCATAAGCGCAAACGGTGCCATGATCAACGGAGCAGTCGGAACAAAGAATATCACAATCGACAGGCATCTGTTCCGTTACAACAGCAGCTTCTTCGAAACAGAAGGAAATTTCGAGCGTTTTATCAATAGTACCGTTTATAATGCGGCAAATTCCGTTTTCAATGAAATCTGGACGGATTTGCGAACGGATAAAACAGTCTACGGACGAGTTCTCAGTATTACATCAAAAGTTCCTGTTGTTTTACACGGCTTGACTCTTACCGGCGGAGCCATTAATCCGGGAAGAGTCGTCTCCTACGGCGCCGCTGTCGATAACAAAGGTTTCCTGACTCTTGTCAATACCTCATTGACGGGTAACATTGCTTTATCAGGCAACGGCGGAGCCATTAATAACAACGGCGGAACCGTTTCGATGATCGGCGGTTTCCTTGAAGGCAACTATACGGCGGCTTATGGAAGTATTTATTCCTCCGGTGTCAATGATTCCGGAAAAGAACTCTTATTTGATGGTATTACGGTTATTCATAATTACTGTCCGAACAGCGTTTTCCTTGACGTTTATGAAAAAGGAATTAATATTTCTGTCCGTAACAGTCTCTTTGAGGAAAACAGCGGCAATTTGATTCGCATGGCTGCGAATTTGACAGGTATTTCGGCGGACATTAATTTTTCAGGATCAAGATTTTTCAATAATTACAAATCGGGCAATTTTCAAATCGTCAATTCCGCGGCGAATTTCACCGACTGTGTTTTCGACAATTCCGGTTATGCTGTTACCGTGAACTCTTCCGTTTACTCTTCGTTTCAACTGCCGGTTACCGCGGAATCCGGCACCAGAAATATCTTTACCAACTGTGTTTTTCGCGAATTCAATATCGTTGCCGGACAATATTCTTCGAATGCAGGATACTCCGTTGATGTAACTCTTAATCACTGTACGGTTTTCGGATGCGATACTGGAAGCTCCGCTTATGGTATTGATACTTATTATAATTCAAGAACGCCCGGTTATGTTTATACGCTTAATCTCGAACTGAACGACACTGTCATTCTCGGAAACGGAATTGACCTTCTTGTTGATCTTCCTGCCGCAAGCGGACAAGTCAACATTACAGCAAACAGAAGTATTATCGGGTATTATGTCAATAAAGGCAATGTCGTTTCCTTTATCAACAACAATTCCGTAATCGGAACGGAAAACTGTGCCGTCGTTAACAGTGCTGTTGAAATGGTTTCTTATGATCCGGCAGCGGACGGATTTTATGAAGTCAAAACGGCTTACATCAATGAGCGTAAATTCGAATTACGAGGCACATCTTCCCTGGATCCGAACAAACAGGTTTCCGTCGTCGGATATCACGGCGGATCCGCGTCCGATCTCAGCATGGTTCAAATTGCGGCGCAATGGGAAGCCTGGAACACACAGCCTGCCAAAAATAATTTTTATACGACTGTTACAACGCTGGACGATATTGCCGATCCTACGGACGGCGTGATCTCGCTTCGGGAAGCGATTGCGTACGCATCCAAATATATCATCTGGACAGCAGGAACCAAAGAAGAGTTTGCGGCGGGATCTTTCGGATATGACTTCAGTACCGCGTCCATTATTGCCGCCGAAGATATGGAATCCGGCAAATCCTATTACAAACCGACCGAATATGACGGATCAAGACTTTCCGTCGAATGCGCAACGATCCGATTCGATTCCTCGCTGGACGACGGATCCGATTCTCCGACAATTATACTCGACAGCGAACTGACCATTAACACAGGAAATGTTGTTATCAATGGAGCGGTCGGCACAAAGAATATCACGATGGACCGGCACCTGTTTCGTTACAACAGCGATTTCTTCGAAACTGAAGGAAATTTCGAACGTTTTATCAGTAATACCGTTTATAATAAACCAAACTCCGTCTTCAATGAAATCTGGACGGATTTACGATCAGATACAACAATCTATGGACGGGTTCTCAGTATTTCATCAAACACCTCTGTTGTTTTAAAAGGCTTGACTCTTACAGGCGGAGCCGTTAATCCTGCACGTGAGTCAACAGACAACGGGGCAGGAATCCGCAATTCCGGTACCCTTACACTCGTGGATACTTCACTGATTGGAAACGTTGCATTGGCTTGGCATGGAGGTACAATTTACAACAATGCGGGAACTGTCAGAATGATCGGCGGTGTCCTCGAAGGAAATTATACAGCATATAACGGAACCATTTATACGATCCACACGGACGATTACAATAAAGAGTTCTATTTCGAAGATATTGCTGTTCGGCACAATTACGCCTCAAACAGTTCCTTTATTGAAGTTTACGAAAGGGATATTACCGTTAAAATTGTGGACAGTGTTTTCGAGGAGAACAACGGTAATTTGATCCATATCGAATATGCCCCTGCTGAACTCAACGGGCACTTCTTTATTTCCGGATCACGGTTTATCAATAATTTCAAAACGGGTCATTTTCAGCTCTCCAACTCGTTGGCACAATTTACAGATTGTGTATTTGACAATTCCGGATATGATAACAGAATTAACTCTTTCAGTTATTCGTCAATCTATCTTATGTCGACCTTGCCAGATCAGTGCATAAGTACATTTAACAACTGCGTCTTCCGTGAATTCAATATTGTGTCTGGAAAATATTCCGCGGGCATTGATCATAATATTCAGATCAATCTGAACAATTGTACCGTATTCGGATGCGAAGCCGGATTGAATCAATACGGAATCGGCACATTCGGCAACTATAATTATACTCTTAACATTAATCTGAACGATACACTCATTCTTGGAAACGCCGCCGATATTTTAATCGATCTTTCAGCCGAAAACGGAAGTGTTTCCATAACCGCCAACAGAAGTATAATCGGATACTTTACCTGTTCTGATAATAACGTTACTCTGATCAATAACGATTCAGTGATCGGAACGGAAAATTACTCCGTCGTCAACGGTTTTATTGAAATGATTTCGGAAGACCCGGCTTCAAACGGCTATTATGAAGCGAAAACGGCTTACATCAATGACCGCAGGTTCGATTTACGAGGCACGTCGGCCATGGATCCGGACAAGCAGGTTTCCATCGTCGGATATCATGGCGGATCCGCTTCCGATCTCAGCATGGCCGAACTTGCGGAGCAATGGGAAGTCTGGAACATACAGCCTGCCAAAAATAATTTCTACACCACCGTTACCACGCTTGCCGATATTTCCGATCCAACAGACGGATTGATCTCGCTGCGGGAAGCGATTGCATATGCTTCCCAATATATTACCTGGACGGCAGGAACCAAAGAAGAGTTTGCGGCGGGATCTTTCGGTTATGATTTCAGCGCCTCGTCCATTGTTGCCGCCAAAGATATGATCGCTGGCAAGTCCTATTATAAACCGGACGGGTATGACGGATCAAGATCCAGTATTGAAAGTGCCATGATCGTTTTTGATCAGTCCCTTACCGGAGACACAATTACAATTCAGTCCGAATTGGTCATTTCCGATACCGTCGTCATTAACGGAATGCTCGCTTCAGGACAAGGTGTCATTATCGATCGCTGTTTGGTCGAATATCACGCGGACAAATGGGACATTACCAAGATCTACGGCACACCTGACTTCGATTATAACGCCGTTTGGGTCTATAAAGGGGCAGTGGATTCAGACGGAAAACCTACGGAAACCGGCCGTGTCATGAGGATACCATACGTTGTGCCGGTCGCTCTCGCGAATATGACCATTCAGGGCGGTTATAACGGAGGACCGGGAACTGGAATCAGCAGTGCCGCAAATCTTACTCTCGATCACGTCGATATCAAAGGAAATTATTGCGCGACAGGTGCGGCAGGCGTTGCACTTAATATGACCAACGGCACTCTTCGAATGTACGGCGGAAGTATTGAAGGAAACGCAAGTACCGGACGCGGTTCCATTAATGTCGGAACTGTCTCCTCCAATGAAGAATCGCTCTATTTTGACGGAGTCTCCGTTCAGAACAATTCCGTGGGCAACGGCTGCTTTATCGAATCCTATATTAACGGCGGCGAAATTGTCATTCATAATGCCTATGTTCACGACAATGAAGGAAATCTGTTCCATGGCGACGGAGGGAGCGTCAATACCAACTATACCATTACCGGCTCCCTTTTCGAAAACAATTTTGGATACGGAGCTCTCTGGTTTACGACCGGTATTATCAATATCCAGAATACCGTTTTCGACAACTCCGATTATACGTATTCGGATATCTATAAAAGTTATCCTCAATACTTAAGCGCCGCTTCCGTTACGGTGTATGGCGGACAGCCCATCACTACGGACATCACCTTTGAGAATTGTCTTTTTAATAACTTTTATGTCGGCTTGGGACTTTATGCCACATCCAATCATTACGATCTTAATGCGGCATTTAATCACTGCACTTTGACCGGATGTACAGATGCCGGGATGAGTGATTGGGAAACAATCTACACCTCCAGTTCTTCGGAAGATATCAATATTACCTTAAATGATACACTTGTTCTCGGCAATATAAATGATTTCGGGAACTATAACACAACAGGCGGAGTTGTTCTTAACGCCAATAATTCCATGATTGGAATGCTGGTTGACTATCAAAACAACCTCACTGTCAATACTGTCTCATCCATTGTCGAACAACATGAACCAGGATCTGTTACTTTCGTTCAGACAACGGATCCGGCTGCTGCGGGATATTACGAAGCGGCAACCGCAACGATCAATGGCCGAACGATCAATCTGCTCGGAACTTCCGACGATGGAAAAACCGTCTCAGTTCTCGGATATCATTACGGAACCGCCGCCGATCTGACTATGAAACAGATCACGGACAAGTTCTATACCACCGTCAGCACACTTGCCGACACTTCCGATCCGGCAGACGGCGAGGTTTCGCTCCGGGAAGCGATTGCTTACATTGCCGCGCATGGCAGCAGTCCAATCACCATTACATTCGATCCGGATCTCGCGGATACCGCGGATAAGCCGACGATCGAACTGCTTTCGAATCTGGTCGCATCCTCCCCTTATATCATGATTGACGGAACACTCAAAGACGGCAAGGTCGTTACCATTGCCAAAGATCAATCCGTTACCGATGAAGTTCGACTCGTGAATCAGGGAACATTGACATTATCGAATATCAATCTCCCTGCCGGTCTTAAAGTAATGAGTGCGGAAGGAAACACCAAAATCAGCGGAGATGTAACAATTGGATATCTTGCCGGATCCGATGAAAACACATCAGGCACAATTTCCGTCGAACAAGGCAGTCAGCTGATTCTTTCGGATTTCGATTCTGCCGGTAATGAATCCGTTTATCTCATTCATCATGATACGCTTTCGGGGACGGAAATAACAGGAGATTCGCTGTTTATCAGCGGTAAGGAAGGTGCGATTGAATCTTACAAGATCGGAAGCGGAGGAACCGTGAGTACCGATCTTTTGTCTGTCGTCAATTCCGGCTTCATTTCGATTCTGCCGGAAGAAACTCCGGGAATTCAGGTTGCGGATATTCTGTTCTTCGGAAATGAACGGCTTCCAGTCGGAACAAACGGCGCGGCTTTTACCGTAATGAAGGCCGGGTCATCGCCTATCACGGTTACCGACTCTTTTGAATGGATTTATAAAGGAACAGGGAATACGGAGGTTAAAGGGATCAAAGTCAAAGACGGAATTACACTTACCTCCGGAGCTTATACTGTTTCTGTCCATTACGGCAATTTGGTCAAGTCGATTGAGTTTTCGGTCATGCTGCCCGCTTTTGTAACACTCGATCATTCATCCGGAACCACAACTCCGAGAAGCAGTGCTCTTACCGATCTTATTTTGACAGCAGGAACGGCCAATAATTTTCTGAACAATCCGGCTTATACCGTTTCCTGGGTCTCCTCGGAAGGATCCCTGAATGTAAGCGATTACTTCCGTGTCGATGTAAACAGTTCCGATCCCAAATCTTTTAATCTTATGTATAAAGGAGGATTATCAGGACGGGAAACAGCTTATACAGTTCGCGTAACTGCGGCGGCAAACGGAAGATCCGCAAATGCCGATTTTACTCTTACTATAATCACACCGGGCATTAACTTGACACCGGATCAGGGAGATATTACGGTCGTAACGAAGCGAGCCGAACTTGCCGTGATGACCCTGACGAATTTTGATCCGGCGCCGACGAACTGGACATTTGAACTGGAAGAAGCGATTGATACAACGCATTTTCAGATTGATGCGAATAACAAGCTGATCTATACAGGACTTGATGACCTTCAGCATGGAAATTATTCGCTTATCATCACGGCCGATAACGGGATCGATTCCGCCGATTTCGAATACAAACTCACGATTAAGGACTGCACACTGGAAGTCGTTTCTCTCTTCTCGTCGATTACGACGAATACGCACGATCTGAATGTTGCCCGGCTTAATCCGAAGAATTTCCCGACGGGCAATATTCAGTATACACTTTCCTGTGCGGATATTGTCAATATCGGCGACTATTTTGAAGTAACGAACGGGAATGACGGAAATTCCTTTATCCGTTACAAATCCGGACTTCCTGTCGGGATCTTCGATATTACTGTCAACGCCAAATGCACGGCATCGAATCCTGATGACGGCAAAGTGGATGTCAATTCGTATTATCAGTTGACGGTTACCAATCCCGGGGTAAAGGCCTCCGTTGTACTTGATCCGACGAATCGGCAGATGAAAGTCAATGAGGCAGTTGATGGACTTCAACTTGCTTCTGTGGAACTCCGTGCCTTCGAAGATGTTCCGGCGATCACGGTTCAGGCGTGGAACACAACCGCAAAAGGCGAGAGCGATGAAGCCGTCAAAAAAGATTACTCCGACTGTTTCTCTGTTTCCGGCGGCAAGCTGTTCCTTACGCAATCGCCCTTGACACAAAAGCTCATCTCCGGGGAATATGCCGTAACAGTAACTGCAACGACATACAGTCTTGGACATTCCGTGATCCAGCAGGCTTCCTCCGATTTCATTCTTACCCTTTTTGATGAAATTGTCAAAACGGACTATACGGAAATTACCATCGACTTCGTTCAGAATGAAGACTTTGAAGGGTTTGAAGTCAAAGAAACGAAAGATCCTGAAAATATCATCAGTGAAGGACAAGCGAATGTTCTGATCGTTGAGATTCAATCGGCAAACACAACTCCCATCATCACGATTACGCAAGAGGCAATGAAAAATCTCGATGCCATACATATTGATACGCTCATTGAGAACAATATTATTATTGAAAAAGCAGAGGATCCTGAACCGGATGTCCCTGTTGCCGATCATTTCATTATCGACAGTGCGGCCGATATCTATGCGGACAGTCCAACCGCCGTTTCCATTACCGCGAATGAATCGAAGAATGAAACACAAATCGCAAAAACGATTTCATCGGGGACGAAAAGTATTATCATTTCAAGTACGCCTGGCAGAGAAACGCAATACGACATCAATACACTTTCGACCAACATTCAGATCAACAGCAATGACGATTCTTCCGACAAGATCAGTTTTGCCGGAGGACAATCTCAGGCCGGTATCGTTCTGAATCTGGACAATGCAGAATACGGACAATCGGTTTTCACCGGACAATCGGGAATCCTGACCCTGAATAATACGCCCGGCGAGATCATCCTCTCCCAAGGAAATGATATTGTAACGGGAAGCAGTAAAGGAAGCATTATCACGGACACTTCGGATACTCGAAATACCATTATCCTTAACGGAGCCGATCCCGATGCGGAAAATATCGTCAATCTCAATGCCGGTGCAACGATTATTGTCAATGGTGATGGGAGTAACAATATTATCATTGAAAACTCCAGCAATACAACGCTCAATCTCTCGAAGGCAACCGGATCGTGCGATATGACCGTCAAAGGCAACTACACCAGCATTACCGGCGGATCCGGAAAAAATGTACTTAACCTGACGGGCAACTATGCGATTGTGAACTCGGTCAACTGTACAAACGATATGATCGTCAACATATCGGGCAGCAATGCGATTATCAAAACCGGGAAAGGGAACGACGTCATTCATGTCAAGGGGAATAATTCAATTATTTCCAGCGGAGAAGGGAACGACATCATCTATCTTGAAGATAATGCCAGCGGGAACACCATCTCTACTGGAGAAGGGGACGATATCGTCATTTCAACCTCGACCGGCGGAAATACGATCTATACGGACGGCGGAAACGACTTCATAATCGGCGGAGACGGCATCGACCGCATTTTCGGCGGAGCCGGATTTTCTCTCCTCGCGGGAGGCAAAGGTGCCGACATTATTATCGGGGGGACCGGCCGCGATATCATGCTCGCCAATACCTCTTCCAAATTGGAGAAAAAATCCATCGAAGAGCTTTTGGCTGTCCGCGATCAGATTTTTGATGCAAAGCCGTGGTGGAACAACCTCGACGATGCTCTTGCGGTCTTGGGAACATCCTCTCTGTCCGACGGGGAAAAGGACGTCCTTACCCGTCAAAGCGAGAACGGAATCGATGTCTTCTTCCGCAATCTCGCCGACGGCGATACACTCTCCAATGCCTTGAGCGGAGACCGTATTTTCGATTAGTTTCAACCATACAGCACGGAACTTCGAACGGATCAGTTCGTAAAAGTTGTATATCAGAATCTAAGGAGATCGATCATGTCCTTTCGTTTTTACAAAAACAGCTCCAGGTGTTTCTCGCGAAGGGCAACTTTTGAGTTGCTCGAATCACGAGAAATGCTTGACGGATTCGGTCTGCTTGATGAGGTTCGTTCCGTCTGGTCCGATTTTTCTGTTTCCAATAATGCGAACATTTATGAAATTGAGGCATCCGATCTTTCAGCGAATAATCTGCGTGCCGCACTGAACGAGGCCGTAAATTCGTCCGAAGATGATCTAATTATTCTGCGTACCGCACAGGATCATCATTCCCTTTCCATCGATGAAGAGTTCAGGATCGCTGAAGGGACCAAGGGAACAATCACAATCGTTTCCATGGGAACAATGCCTTTGACCATTGACGCACAGGGGCATTCCCGTATTTTCAACTTTCAGGGAGAGACTTTGCAGCTCGGAGGACTGATTCTTACCGGAGGATGTACAAATACAGATCTGAATGGAACGATCTCCAGCTGCGGCATCGGCGGAGGCCTTGTCAACACAGGGAATCTTTCGCTTTCACATGTATCCGTTGAAAATTGTTCCGCAGGAGGTTTATTCGAATCCAACAGCAATTACGCTTCCAGCTTTTCCATGGGCGGCGGAATTTACAACTCCGGATCCCTGACTCTTGCGGATTCCGTTCTCTCCAGCAATACAGCTTTATCCAGTGAATCCAATAATTCCAAAACAACAGCTTACGGAATGGGCGGCGCTGTTTACAATGAAGGCGGAACAATTGTAATTCGCAATACCGAGTTCCGTGCCAACACGGCGCAGGCCGAACTTGTGCCCTATCAATTTTATTTGGGTGATAATCTTGAAACCGGGTTCGTTCAACAGGAAGGAATCGGCGGGGCCCTTTATTCCAACGGAGGATCAATTTCCATTACCGGCGGATCTTTCCGCGAAAACAGGGCATGGAACGGCGGCGGACTCCTTACCGAAAGAACCGTTCTGATCTGTTCTCATAATGTGCGGTTCGAACAGAATTCGGCGGAAAGCAGCGGCGGCGCGGTCTTGATCCAGGGTCAAAACTCGTCGAATGTCGTCTCCTCTTTTGATCGATGTGAATTTCTCGGAAATACCGCGAACAACACAGGCGGCGCAATTTTTACCCGAACCGCTTTGAACGTATCGAATTCGATTATCAGCGGAAACGATGCCGGAATCAACGGCGGAGGATGCTGTTTCGACGGATCCCATGCGGCCGCTTCCGCCTTGATGAAGATCGAAATCATTAACTGTACCATTACGGGAAACCGCTCCGGGACGATCTCCTCCGGATCAGGCGCAGGAATTTATTTTTCCGGACCTGATGTGTCCAATGATTCCGCAAAACTCTATCTGAAGAATTCCATTCTTATCATGAATAAGGATGTAACTGTATCCGCCTCGTCAAATGATCCGAATCTTGCACTGAAAAACCCAGGAACGGATTATTCTTTCGGATACAATACGCTGACATCTTTTACAGGATGGAAAAGTAAACAGATGAATCCGGTCTATGATCCCGCCGTTTCCCCTTTTCTTCGGGATTATAATTTCGAAACAAAAGTCCAGGGAGATTATCACCTCGATTATTCCCTTGTGCCGGCAGAAAATCACCCTGCAATTGAAAAGGGAAATAACTCCTTTTTGAATCTGAACAGCTATCCTTATGATTTTGACGGAAACGAACGCGTTTACGGGAGCAATGTCGATCTCGGCGCTTACGAATATCATGCTTCGAATTTTGATTCGGCCTTTCCGTTGCGAATCACGGTTCAGGAGGGCTGCTGCTATTCTCTCGTATCCAACAGACAGGATTTGAACGGAAACGCAATTACATCCTACTATGCCGATCTTGATCACGACGGTGTTTTCGAAATCTCAGGACCGAATCTTCTGTTCACTTGGGATCAGATCGTGAATCAGCAGAAAAACGGGGGATCAATCGTCCTTTCCGCCGAGAACATACTCGGAGAAAGAAGCGAAACGCGCCTTGTACCGATCATTATCGAAAAAGGAACGCCGGCCGTCCTGTCCGAAATGCAGTCTTTCGCAAACGATCAAGTCCTGCGTCTTGCGATTACCGTGAATAATTTCGGACGTGCGATTCAGAACTGGACGATCGATTGGGGAGATAATTCGAAAAACACGAACTCGGATTATTTGTCTTTTTCGTACAAATGCGCACACTATTACAAACCGGCTTCGGAATCGAAGGTCTATACAATCACACTGACGATCACGGATAATACCGCCAGTAAATCAAAAACTGCCTTTTATCTCGGAACGCACACGGTACCGGCAGACCTTCCGACCGCATCGCAATATCCGGATCTTTCGATTATCGAGGAGGAAAGGCAAGAAGAAGTCGGGATCACTCCGTTTTCAGACAAGACAGAAGAGATCGCGGCGGAAAGCATGGAATGGCTTCCGTTTATTCTTTTGAATAAAAAACGGTTTGTATTACTTGACATTGAGGACTTTCAGGTATAATACAAAAAGACGATTTTTTCGATTCGGAAAGAATCATTTTTACGGACACTTACTCATGCTGTAAAAATATTTTTGTTTGGAACCACGGATGAAATCCATATAAGATTCGGGTCCTGATATTTTTGATGAAAACGTGTTTTTCCAAAAAAGTATCCGTGTAAATCCGTGAAATCCGTGGTTTCAAAATCAGTTATTTACATTTTTACGGACACTTACTTTTGAAAAGGAAAATCATGAGCCAGAAATTTTGTCAATCCTGCGGAATGCCGCTTGAAGAAAACAGTGATCTTTTTGGGACGGAAGCGGACGGAAGCCGATGTGAAGATTATTGTGTCTACTGCTATAAAGACGGTCAGTTTACTTTTAACGGCAGTATGGAAGAGATGATCGCGATCTGTGTTCCGCACATCGTTGCAGCCCATCCGGAAATGCCGGAAGAGGACGCTCGATCCATGATGCAGAAGATCCTGCC
>JAUNSU010000030.1:15750-36571 GCA_030539035.1 Planctomycetia bacterium | reverse complement strand
CTGATCCGAATTCGCATATTCTTTACGGAGTCCTTCATTGATCGCATTGACCGTTCGGCGGCCTCCGCTGTCCGCTTTCTCACCGCGCGAGAAAACTTCGAGCAAAAGAATTTTCGCGGCGGGATAATAATTCTTAAGCATTCCGACGATCTTTTTGATTCCGAGTACGGTGTCCGACGGTTTTGTTCGATTATTGGTACCGATCATCAGGACGATCATTTTCGGTCGGATCTTGTCCATCGGTGCATTTTGCAAACGCCAAATCACATTGCCGGTTCGATCGCCCCCTGTTCCGAAATTGAAGGCGCGCCGATTGCCGTAATACTTGGTCCACACATCTTTCCCCGCTTTTTCCCAACGATGAGTAATGGAATCGCCGACAAACATAATATCAAGATCAAAGTTTTTGGTATCGCGTGCGACCGCTTTGATCCACCGGACCTGATCGTGAAATCGATCAATTCGATACTGCATATCATATTTTTCCGCGATCACCGCATCTCCCCCCTCCTCTTCTGCCGAAAGAAGAGGACAGATCGCGAAAATAAGAAACAGAAATACGGGAATTCTTGAAGATATTTTCATTTTTTCTCCTTTTAAATGAGCGAAAATTTACTTTTCCATCAGAAATACGGAGGTCGAGTACTGCGGAAGATCGATTTCGAAATGATCGGTATTTTTCGCGGTGAACTTTTCCTCGGTGATCTCGGTGATCTTTCGATATTTTTCGCGCAGCTGGAATTTTTTGATTCCGGCGCTTCGTGTATGGATCATCAACCAGGATTCGGATGCGCTGACGACATCATCCGATTCGGCGTAAAGATGAACGCCCGCGTTTTTATAAATCCGGATCAGCTCTTCCCGCGGAAGAGCCGGAACAGCACAGAAAAAAGAGGTCCAATTATCGAACTTTCGTTCCGCGGCGGTAATCTTGCCTTTAAGATCGCCGATGCCTTCCGTACGTTTACGGACTCCTTTTTCCGGAAGAACGGTAAAGACCGCGTTCTGCGTTTTCGGAACACCGAATATCTTACCATCGTTTAATGTACTTTGAAGAACCCCGACCGGATTTTTTTGAAAATGAAATCCGGCAAGGTCTTCCATCCGTTTAAGAGAAAGATCGTGCTCCGCGGCGTATCCGGGCGCATAGAACCAGACCAGGGTTCGCTTGTCCGCTTTCAGATCGGCGATCTGTTTTCGCTGCTGATCGGAAAGGAAGAAGCAGTCGAGGAAAACGCAGACTTTATAATTTCCTTTTTTAACAGCGTCAAGATCATCGATCAGATACCAGTCGAAAGGAGCGCCGGTTCGAAAGAAATCCCCGAGCTGATCATGATAAAGACCGTAAGAGATCTCATTGGCGGGCGTTCGCCGATACCCGAGATAATACTCGCTCTCCGGCGCGGAGATCAGAGCGACTTCAGAACATCGTTTTCGCGAATGATTCATGGAGACATCGGCCCATTTTTTCATTCGTCCGACGCAATCGATCAGATCCCGATCGCGGAACCATCCTTTTCCGAGATCCATGTACCAGAGGCCCGTTCCCTGTGTCACCATATTGCCGAATTCGCGGTAGAGAAACGCTTTCGACTGATCAAGATTGCGCGCATGGCACCTGTGATCCGGACGAGGCTTGAGCATCTCCAGATGGGTCTGATCGTCTCCTTCATCGACAAACAGCTTTCCATGGAGCGCGGCGCTGGAGAAATACTGCCGCACAAGTCCGTCCTCTCCGAGTCCGCGGCGGTAATACGTGTGCGGCGCGGAGAACATATCGACGGACGAGCGCTGATAGATCTTGGAAACGGCCCTTTGATCGCATTCGAGCGGCCAATTCTCATCCTGTGTGTATCCGTAAAAGACAAGGGTTGGCAGCTTATTGTTCGATTCCTGTTTGACGATTTTGCAGTAGAAGTCGAGCATATCGACGGTGATTTCGTTTTGACACTCGAAGTAATCGGGAACAAGACGGGATCGGGCCGGATCGCGCCAGGCACCATCAACCAGTTCGAGCCGCTTGGCCCGATTCGGGATCTGAACCGAATCAAACGTAAGATCGGGATCGGCAAACGCTTTTCGCAGAAGGGCAAGATCTCCTTTGTATTTTTTCTTGAGATATTTGATGAACGCCTGCCGCATCGGTTCGGAAAGATCCCCTGCGGAAGTCGGAAACATCTTTGGATGATGCGTAAGATAGGCGTCCCAGGAGAAATTTTCGCCGGACGGACCATGAGTAACGTGAATCCCCATCAGATGGGAATCATAAGTATCGATCAAATGCCGGATCGCTTTTCGGAAATAGACGCCGTTTTCGGCGAGAGCTTTTTGAGAGGCGAACGATTCGCGGTTGAATTTCGCCGAATCTTTTTTGGTTCCCCAGGTATTTGCCTTGATGCCGTTGTGGAATTGGATCTGTTCTTCGGGATGAGCGATTTCCCACCAGTTCGGGGCGTTCGCGAAGATCCGCGGGAAGAACCGGGCCGAAGGAGCCCAATCAAGAAGATTGCGGATATGTTTGTCCTGATAATCCATATTGAAAGATCCGTCTTCGCGCCAGTATGGATTTTCGTAATGTCCGATCGATCCGAAGAAGGAGAAGAGATCGATTTTTTGTCCGGCCATCGCCTTGATATCGGCCTCCATCGGTTCCCATTGCCAGAACCAAAGCGGCGTGATCGCTTTTCCGTTGCAGAAGAGACAGGGAGCTCCGCGATGATCCTTTATTTCCCATGTATCAAGCGCGAAAAGCGCGGACCCCCGAAAAATCATCAGACAAAACAGTAATGCCCCCAAAAAATAAATTGTTCTTTTCATTGCAATTCGATTCCAGATGTTCGTATTCATGGTTTAAAGTTTAAAAAAATACCGAAAAGATCGGAACGTCAACAAACAGGTCGTAAACAATAATCGGTAAATTGTACATTTTGTAATTTGTACTGGCGTAATCTGTAAATTTCGAGATCCGCCCCTGATCTCAATTCTTAAAAATTTGAGGTACCTCTCCAGGTTTTTTGTTCATTCGCCCGTTCCGACTTTTCGGTATGTATTCAAGATATATTCCAGTTAATATTGCATTCAGGGATTACGGAAGCAGATCCGTTTCCCAGTTCAGTTTTTGAAGTTCGACGATTGTTTCCCGAAGTTCTCTTGAAAGATGATCGATCTGTTTTTGAATCGATTTGGGATCTATTGTACTGATCAAGCGGATTTCCTTGTTGGAATATCGGGACGCATCAATTTGAGCGGCGTTGTATAAATCGCGCAGGACCATGATCTTCAGGGTAAGGGATTCTTTTCGGGCGATCAGATCCATCGGTTTTTTCCCGGACGGGCCGGGCCGGCAATTTGTTCTGTTGATTCTTTTGATCAGATCTTCCTGTTCGATCAGTAAATCGTTGAATTCCTTGAGGAGAACGTCCGGATCCTTAAAGGACGAGATCGACCTCGGACAGGAAAACCATGTATTAAACCGGGCGGGGATCAATTTATCCACGGCGGCTTTTCGGATCAATGCTTCTGCGAGTTTCATGAATATCATCTCCCGTCTCTTGGATTATTGCAATTCGATTTGCCAGTTGAGCTGCTGAATGGCCGTATCAAGTTTATGGACTTCTTCCTTGATTCGCTCCAGTTCCGCGTACAATTTTGCGGGACTTGACTGTTTCCATCCGCCGAAAAGCGATTTTTCGTATCCTGCTCTTATGGACATTTTTTCGTAATAATTCTGTTTTATGGTGAGCAGTTTTTTTTGAACGATCAGATCGGCCAATGTCCCGGATCCGGCGGCCGCGGTCTGATTTGCGGCGGTGATCCGACGGATCAGCGATTCGTAATCAGTTAAAAGGCGATCGAGTTCCATGAGGAGATCTTCCGGTTTTTCGCCCGGGGCATCTCCTTCCTGAACTTTCGCGTTTTTAACCAAACGATCCCGAATCTGTTCGATCCGCTTGCGCAAATCGCTTTTTAAAATTAACGCTTCGGCAACTTTCATAAATCTCTCCTTAAACCATATTTGAAATATACAATTCCATTTAACGATCATATTATACAAAAAAGAAAGGGAGATTTTAACAGATCGGAGCCGAATTTTACCGATTTTTTGACTTTTTCTGGAATATTTTAGATAATTTATTGAAAATTCCGCCGATTGGGGCCTGGAGGAGAGAAAACCTGATCCGGATTCGATTACATCAACCCGCAGGACTATTATGAGAAATATCGGATAACAGGAACTTTGAACGAATTTGCTTTTATTCTCTTCGTTAAAGAACATTTTACTTAAAAGGGATCGATATTTCAGTATCCGCTGTCCTGAAAGAATACAAGCGTTCGATCTGATTCGCTGAGAGGAATGATTTGACAGTCGCGATAGTATTTTCCGAAAACTTTGACACAATAATCCAGCTGATAGTCCGGAAAGATATCTTCCCTTGCGCGCAAAAGTTTCTTCGTTTGACTGTCCGTTTTCGGAACGAATTCCAGCAGAAGGGCAGGCGCCATTTTGCGGAACAATTTCGCAACGCTCACAAGCGGCACATTGTTTCCAATACAAAGATGATGGATCAGGGCAAGGGCCAGAACAAGATCGCCGTGAAGCCGATCCAGTATCCCGGTCCGTTCTTCATTGGCCCAGCCGAAGCCGGGCGTTGGATTGCACAGATCAAGTAAAAAGGGATAAATGTTCTTCTCCCCGTTTTTGCGCACAGCGCGATAATTCTCTTCCGCCGCGTTCGGATCAATATCCGGCGATAAAACGATTCGGGAATCATTCATCGCCGCACGGGAAAATTCGCCCCGATTCGCTCCGAGATCAATCGTTGTATCCGGATGAAGACGCGCACTGATCTCCGACACGATCCGTTTTTTTTCCCGAAAAGATCCCTCAGTGTAGTTCGTATTACTGTAATAATCGGCCCATTCCGTTTTGATCTTCGGCGGACGTATGCTTTCGACATAATTCAAAAGGGAATCGATCAGATTTTCCAGATTACGCCGCGAAAACGATCCTTTTCGATAGTCCGGTTCGTTCTTCATCGGTCTGTCCGCGTATCGGGCAACCATCTTCGCGTGTCCATGTATGTGAAGAAGACAGGACGGAGAAAACCAGCTTGAGATCGGAAGATTTTTGGAAATGTAATCCAGCGGAAGTCCCTCAATATGATTTTGAAGATCCAACCGGAATCGGAGATCTCTTCGGCTCATCAGGAGCAGGGGACCAAGAAAATGCGAAATGAACTGCCGGTAAGGCTTCCAGGGCTCTCCCTCCTGATACTCTTCCAAGGAAGGATGATCGATAAAGACCGGCGTTCCCCGATGAAATTGGATATTGTATCCGACCGCGTCTTTCAGGGTCATCTTGTACTTCAAGGCCCTTTTCTGGATCTTTAATGTCAGCAGAGCCGCGTCCTTCAGCAGACTGAAGGGCCATTCGCAGGGATAGCTGACAAAATCGAGCTTTTCGAGCTCAAGGATCCGGACCGATTGCGGATCGAAAGATCCGTTTGCAAGAGAGAGGATCTTTTCCATTTCGGAATTGATCTCCTCTTCCCGAAAAGGAAGAATTTGATTCTTTTCGAGCAAATCAGCATAAAGACCGCTCTGAACAAGTCGATCGCATTGATCGATTCCCTTTCCGGTGAGCAGACGAAAATACTTTCCGTTCTGTTCAAAAACGAATCCCGCGGGATCGCGGAAAGATCCGGGAATTCTATTCATGATTGTTTTCATCCTTCTGGGATGGTCCGCAGAAAAAGCTGGTCAGTTTCTTCCGCCAGTATCGGAACGAAGCACAGACAGAAAAAAGTCCGACCGTAATGACCTGAATGATCAAACTTCCGGTAAACGGATCGTAGTAGCCGAACAGCAAAGATTCCATAGCCGCACTCCTTTTATAAAATTTTTCCATTTTTGACGGTAAGAACATCGAACAATGTTTCCCGGCAAAGATCTTTTCCCGCAGTTGTTTCGAGAATTCCCATCCGATATTTTCCGTCGGGAACTTCCGAAAGATCGAGCAGACACGCATAGCACCAGACATCGCGGTCGAAAACCGCTTTGATGAACATGTAATTACTGTCGTAA
Source organism: Planctomycetia bacterium (assembly GCA_030539035.1). GTDB lineage: Bacteria > Planctomycetota > Planctomycetia > Pirellulales > Thermoguttaceae > JAUNBG01. The sequence continues at coordinate 30,487 of JAUNSU010000030.1, read as the reverse complement.
TCCCCTTTTTTGAAAGGAACCGCCGGCTTGAAATCGAATCCGTACTGATCTTTTTCCGAAGAAGATCCCGGCGCTGATTCGGATCGGAGGAAAAACGATCTTGAATAATCCCTGTCCCGATCCCCGAAAAGGACAAGTTCCGAAAAATCCTCGTTTTTAAAGAGAAACCAGGATCGTCCGGATCGGCTTGTTTTGTTCGGAAGGATCGCTCCCTTTTCTTTTCGAAGTTTAACCGTATCGATCAGTTTCGCGAGATCATCACGAGCGGTCTGTCGGGTCTGATCGTACTGTTCCCGACGTTCCTTTAATACGGATTCCGGAAGATCCTCAAAGGTATGAGTCCCGGCCGGAAGATCGCCTCCCGCGCACTGAATTAAAAACGGCGCGATATCATCCATTCGAATGATCTCTTCCCGGATCCGCATTCGATCGGAATGATCCCCGCTCTTTTTGACCAGAAAGAGCGGATTATTAAAAAACGTATGATCCGGATCAAAGGTCGGATAATAATTCTGCGCCGAAGGAACAACCATCGAATAATGCTGGGCATGATCTCCCATTACGATAATGGTCGCATCGTCGTAAAGTTTTTGATCCTTCAGCTTTTGAATCACTTGCCCGGCAAGACGCAGATATCCGAGTTCCAGGGTCAATTCGGCGCAGGCGTTTTTGTTTTCCGGATCATAAGGAACCTTGTCCAGAACATGCGCGTCTCTTTGATGCGGAACGTGAACGCCGAACAAATGGATATATTTGAAACAGGGCTCTTCCCGCAGATCAAAGGGGATCTTCGATTGCATTCTTTGGGTAAATCGGGTATCGGGATCGTTGATATTACGGTCCGGGAAACAGGCGGGAACATCTTCTGGAACAAAAGGACAAAAAGTCTGTTCCGCGTTCCAAAAGAGGTATTTCTTTATCGAAGACGCATATTTTTTGAGAAATGTGGGGCAAATTCGAAAAACGGCCGCGTCCATTACACGATTCAGACAGGAATCGTTCATCCCGGATCCGTCCTGATACAAAACCTTTCTTTGGGATGTACACGGAACCGCGTTGTCGATCATTTGATCATCCCAATGAATCACCCCGCGCACTTCGGGATAAAGTTCGACGCGGCAGTTCTGCTTCTTCAGGGCCTTGGGAACGGACAACGGGGAATTAAACGCCGATCGGATGAACTTGGGGTAGTTGGACCAGGTGAAGTATTCCGTGGTCGTTCCAATTTCTTCCCGAAGAATCTGCCCGGTGAGAAATGCCGGAACGTTCACCGTTGTTCCTCCCGGATACGACCGGAAGTTCCGGTAAAAGGTAAAATCTTTCAAATTTTCGGCAATTTCCGGGTGATCGTTCATGATCCGTTCCCCCATAAAGCCGGGAAAAGAATCAATCACCAAAAGAATAATGTTCTTCTTTTTCGAAAAACGAAATTCATCACTCATGTCGGTTTCGTATTTTAACCAGGACGCCAGTTCTTTTTCTTCTGCCCGATAATCCATGATCCAGGGAACCATGATCCAGAAAAAACTTGCAAATTGAGCTGTCAAAACGATCGTCGAAACAAGGGCCGCTTTACGGAAAAACCAGGATCGGGCCAAAAAAACCAGAAGCGCAATTATAATCTGAAAGAAAATTTCGAGAAATATGAATGGGCGAAAAACTTCCCAGTTGACGACAGACCCGTTAAATACGGAAAACCCCCAATTAAAGATATTTGCCTGAATCCAAACCAGCCATCCGAAAAGAAAAACCGCGAGATTGATCCCGTTAAAATACTTGCCGCCGAAAAAAGGACATTGAACCAAAAACAAAACAGATCCCAGCCCCAAAGGAGCGAGAAAAAAATAGAGAACCAGCAAAAATGTACTTTCAGAACATTCCAGTATGTTCCCGTAGTGAATGTTCAGACAAAGGAAAGCAAACAGAATCGGTGCCAAAAGGGCCGCAAAGACCGCTTTTCCGAGTTCATTTTTTTCAATTTTCTTAAACATGATCTCTCCCCTTTTCAGGTCTGAATTTTTCTGTCTCCGTTAAAACATTGAAACGTCCATTAAGTTCCGGGAAAAGTTGAAAGATTTCTTCTTTTTCTTGGTTTGTTGCATTTTCCACGGAACGTTAAGTTGCCAAAGCCGGGTTAAACAGCGCATATTTTAGTTCGTTTAATATTTTGGGGTTTATGCTTTTGGCATATACCCGCGAAAAATCCTTCCAGCGGAGTTCCAATTGCAGCGCTGTCCGTTAATCTTTATGTGAGGGGCGGCGCTCAATATCATCCCAAACGGGACAGTTGCTCAAACGGTGTTTTGGGTTCTTTTTGCACTGCCCTTACAGGGCGCGCGGATATGGGGAACGCCAACCCGGGGTGCCGGTCGCTTCGCTCCCTTGCCCCGGGCTGGAAGGCATTGGGCTTTCAGCCCGCAGGATTCGGGTGCAATATCGAACACAAATCATTGGTGTTTGTCCGAAAACTGTATTACTTAACTCGACAGGAACAACCAAAAACCGGCGCCCTGTAAGGGCAGTGCAAAAAATATTGCCGATATGCCAGCGTCCATAAGGAAAGTTCCAACTGCATAAAATCGGGGAAAGTACAGTGGTTTGTTTAAAAAATAATGTTTTTTGAATTCCGGATCAGGAACAACCGTTCCCGGCTTCTTCCTGATATAAAGAACGTATTTTGCGCCGAATATCTACAGGACAAGTACAAAACTTTTTATGAAAACATCCATTTTGAACAGCTTTTAAATATCTCATATTGTAAAAATATTTTTGTTAAACGGTAAACAGATTTTTGTTTGGAACCACGGATGACACGGATAAACACGGATGAAATCAAAATAAGATTCGGGGCGGAGATTTTTAATGAAAACGTTGTTTTTACCAAAAAAATATCCGTGAAAATCCGTGAAATCCGTGGTTTCAAAATCAGTTATTTACAGTTTGAGTATTTTTGTTTGGAAGCACGGATGACACGGATAAACACGGATGAAATCAAAATAAGATTCGGGGCGGAGATTTTTAATGAAAACGTTGTTCTTACCAAAAAAGTATCCGTGAAAATCCGTGAAATCCGCGGTTTCAAAATCGGTTATTTGCAGTTTGAGTAAATATTTTTACATTTTTTTAAAAGGATATTGACATCGGAATGGAATTGGTATAGACTGAAGTCTCAAGACGGGAGGTTGGCAGTGTCCGAAAAACCTGTGTGACCCGTTTTCTGTTTCTTTCCGTTTTTCGGGTAAACCCAGTAGAATAATTTTTCAGCAGCAGGAGTGTTTTCATGTTTTTTGCCGTCGCCGATGTTGTTCAGGATCCGGTAACATATACCTTGATGCAAAAATGTATCGCGGAATTCGTCGGAACAATGTTTCTTATCATTTTCGGCTGCGGCGTCTGTGCCAACGCAACTCTTGTCAAAAGCAAAGGATTTAACGCGGGATTCGGTACTGTCGTGATGGGCTGGGCCGTTGGCGTTGCTCTTGCCGTTTTCATGTTCCGGCTTGTAAGCGGCGCGCATTTCAATCCCGCACTCACTGTCGCGTTTGCGTTCCATGAAATTGGAGGAACAACTTGGGCGGATGTCCCCGGCTATCTTATCGCTCAATTTGCCGGGGCTTTTTGCGGGGCCATCATCGTTATCCTCACCTACTTCAAACATTTTCAGGAAACAGACGATTTACAGGGAAAATTGGGGGTCTTCTGTACTTTTCCCGCAATTCGAAACGGGTTTTGTAATTTTATGACCGAATTTATCGGAACGTTTGTACTCGCTTTTGTCTGTATGGGACTCAGTCCGTACAGCGGAAAAATCGGAGATGGATTCGCCGCTTTTACGATTGGAATGCTCATTCTCGCGATTGGATACAGTCTTGGCGGCCCCACCGGATTCGCGATCAATCCCGTGCGGGATCTCGGACCTCGAATCGCACATTTTCTTATGCCGATCGGAAAAAAAAGAGATTCCGATTGGGGATACGCCTGGATTCCAATCGTTGCTCCAATCCTCGGCGGTATTGCCGGTGTTGAAGTTTGGCTCCTCATTTTTAAGGATTTTAAACTGTAAAAATTTTTTGTTTGGAACCACGGATGACACGGATAAACACGGATGAAATCAATATAAGATTCGGAACTGATCATTTTGATGAAGACGTGTTTTTACCAAAAAATGATCCGTGAAAATCCGTGAAATCCGTGGTTTCAAAATCGGTTATTGACAGTTTGAGTAAAGGATTTTAAATTATGATTCGGCGTTTATCATCAGCAAGGGATCCGAGGATTCACTTTCCGCGTTTTGCCGCTTATTCCGGGACTCCTTCAGACGCAATTTAACCATTTTCCTCTCATTTATCAAAATTCGGGGAAAGTCCATTTTATTATACGAAAGAAGAACAAGTGATTTCACCAACCTATGATGTCGCGATTATTGGAGCGGGAATTGTTGGCGCGTCCCTGTTTCATCAGTTGGGACGTTTTCAGCAGAAGGCGGTCCTGATCGAAAGGGAAAACGATGTTGCCCTCGGTTCGTCGCGGGCCAACTCCGCGATAGTGCACGCGGGATATGATCCGCCCAACGGGTCCCTTATGGCAAAGTTCAACGTGGAGGGAAATCGCCTGTTCGACACGCTGTGCGAAGATCTCGCCGTCCCGTTCAAAAGAAACGGTTCCCTTGTGCTTGCCTTCACCGAAGAGGAAGAAAAACAGCTTGAATTTCTTCTGGAGAACGGAAAAAAGAACGGCGTGCCCGGCCTCGAACTCTGGACTTCGGAACAGGTTGCGTTGAAAGAGCCGAATTTGGCAAAATGCCGTCAAGCCTTGTTCGCACCCACCGGCGGTATCGTCGGTGTCTATGAACTGACAACCGCTCTGGCCGAAAACGGTTTGGTAAACGGCGGAGACATTTTGCTCGAAAGTGAAGTAACGGGAATCGAAAAAATCGCGGGAAATCCCGATTATTTCAAAATCACTCTGCGCGGCGGACGTACAATTTTAAGCCGTTTTCTGGTCAACGCGGCCGGTCTGTTCGCGGACAAAATCCATGCTCTGATCGCTCCGGTAAACTACACAATTCATCCCAATAAAGGGGAATACTTTCTTTTCGATCATTCGGAAGGGAACTGTGTCAACCATACATTGTTCCGCGTTCCCTCCCGCGTGGGAAAAGGCGTACTCGTCTCTCCGACGGTTCACGGCAATCTTCTCGTGGGTCCCAACTCGATTCAAACAGACGATCCGGACGATACCGCAACGACAGGATCCGGACTCGAATCGGTCAAACAAGGCGCACTTGAAACGGTCCCAGGCCTGAACTTCCGCAAGAATATCCGCAATTTCGCCGGAGTTCGCGCACGCTCAAGCCGCAGCGATTTCATCGTGGAAGAAGTTCCCGATGTTCCCGGCATGATCGATCTGGCGGGAATCAAATCGCCCGGATTGACGTCAGCTCCGGCCATCGCGCTTGCGGCCCTGGAACTGCTTGAACACGCGGGTCTGGAACTGAAAGAAAAAACAACGTTTCTCTCCCGCCGCGAACAGGTTTATTTCATGGCGCTTTCCCCTGAAGAGAAATGCAAATTGATTCAAAAAGACGCGGCATACGGACGAATTATCTGTCGATGCGAAAGTATCACCGAGGGAGAAATACTGGAATCGATCCGGCGGCCGCTTGGTGCTCGAACGGTTGACGGCGTGAAGCGACGGTGCCGGCCCGGAAGCGGACGGTGTCAAGGCGGTTTCTGCCTTCCGAAAGTAATGGCGATTCTTGCCCGTGAACTCGGCGTTCCCGTCGAACAAATTCAGCAGGATCGCACCGGATCCTGGATCGTCTGTCCCTCAAATAAGCGTACTGCTGAACAAACTGAGAAAAACGCAGGAGGAAAAACCGATGTATGAGCTTGTCGTTTTGGGCGGCGGACCGGCCGGATTGGCCGCGGCGCTGGAAGCGTGGGATCAGGGTGTTCGAAAAATCGCTATTCTTGAACGGGATCGTGAGTTGGGCGGTATTCTGAATCAGTGCATTCATCCCGGCTTCGGACTGCAAATATTCAAAGAGGAACTGACCGGGCCGGAGTACGCGCAGCGGTTTATCGACACATTGCGCGAAACGCAAATTGAGGTTGTCTCCGATACCATGGTTCTGGCCTGGACAACGGACTCGGACTGCAAACGAATACAGACCGTAAGTCCGGCGGAAGGATGGCGGCAAATTGAAACCGAAGCAATCATACTTGCGATGGGATGCCGCGAGCGGACACGGGGAGCAATTTCCATTCCGGGCGCAAGACCCAGCGGCATCTTTACGGCAGGAACGGCTCAACGGCTCCTTAATCGTGAAGGATTTATGGTCGGACGCCGTGTCATCATTCTCGGATCCGGCGATATTGGTCTGATCATGGCCCGTCGATTAACTCTCGAAGGAGCAAAGGTCCTCGCGGTCGCTGAACTTATGCCGTACTCCAATGGACTTGTTCGCAATATCGTTCAGTGTCTTCGTGATTTCGATATTCCGCTCCTCCTTTCGCATACTGTTGTTGACATTGCCGGCAAAAGTCGGGTCGAAAAGGTTGTCCTTGCCGAAGTGGATGAGCACTTAAAACCGATCCCGGAAACACGCAAGGAATTTGAGTGTGATACGCTTCTGCTTTCCGTCGGATTGATCCCGGAAAACGAATTGAGTCTTCAGGCGGGAATTGAGATCGATCCGAAAACGTCCGGTCCGGCAGTCAATCAGGACTGTCAAACATCGCAGCCGGGTGTCTTTGCCTGCGGGAACGTGCTTCATGTCCATGATCTTGTCGATTTTGTAACACGCGAAGCCCGGCTTGCAGGGGACGGCGCTGCCCGGTATTTGCAAGCACGCCGCACCGCCGGACGCGATGTTTCCTCTGCGCCGAATTCAGAGCAAACTGTTTTTGTCCGGCCGGGCAAGAACATCAATTATGTTGTTCCGCAGAAGTTGACGCTTCCTCTTGACGAGGACCCCATCGCTCTCTTATTGCGCGTTTCCCGTCCCGGTAAAGATAAAGAGATCCAGGTTTGGAACGGTGATCGTTTAATCAAAATATTTCGCAGAGAACGCGTTGCGCCCGCGGAAATGGAGCGGCTTGTTTTGTCGAATAAAGAATTGAAAAGTATTTCGGGCGAAATCCGCGTTGTCCTTGCGGATACAGATCCCGGCACTGAATCTGAAAGAACAGAAAAATCCGGAGGGGCACAATGAACTGCGGCGAAACCATAAAGAAACCGGAACGTGTCAATATCACCTGTGTTATCTGCCCCAAAGGGTGCAATATAAGCGTTGATCCGGCAACGGGCGATGTTTCCGGAAACGGCTGTCCGCGCGGAAAAACGTACGCTCTGGACGAGGTTCACGATCCGAAACGAATTGTAACGACAACGGTCCGGACAAATTCAGCGTATCCCGAAGCAATGCTTGCGGTTCGATCAAACAAACCGGTTCCGCGAAAAATGCTGTTTGAGATCATCGCGGAAACGAACCGGATATGCGTTGAGCTCCCTGTTCAGATGGGACAGACGATTCTTGCCGATGTCTGCGGAAGCGGATCCGACATCATCGCCTCGCGGAGCATGGATGAATGAAGACAGCAGGAAACTCTCTTTTGATTAAAGATCGTTTCCTGTTCTTTTATTCCCTTTCCCAATCACGAACACGGGAAACCGCCTTTTTCCAGCCGGCATAACACTTGTTTCGCTGTTCTTCTCCCATACATGGAGCAAATTCAGAGTCAATGGTCCAAGCCTGCCGGATTTCGTCCAGATCTTTCCAGAAACCGACAGTCAGTCCAGCCAGACAGGCCGCTCCCAACGCGGTTGTTTCTGTAACACGAGGGCGAATGACTTTTTTTCCGAGCAGATCGGCCTGGAACTGCATAAGAAAATTATTTCGGCAGGCACCGCCATCGACTTTCATGGAGCGAATATCGCGTCCGGTATCTTCCATCATGGCGCCGAGAACGTCCCGTGTCTGGAAGGCAATGGATTCCAGAGAAGCGCGAATGATATGATTCCGATTTGTTCCCCGTGTAATACCGAGTATCGCCCCGCGGGCATACGAATCCCAATAAGGAGCCCCCAATCCGACAAACGCAGGCACAACAAAGACGCCGCCGCTGTTTGCTGCCTTTGACGCGAAGTAATCGGTATCGGCGGAGTCGTCAAGGATTTTCAATTCATCACGAAGCCATTGCACAACGGCGCCGCCGACGAAAACGGAACCTTCCAGCGCATAATCAACCTTGCCGTTCAGACCGATTCCGATCGTTGTGAGGAGACCGTTTTTACTCGAAACGAATTGGTCTTTCGTATTCATTAAGAGAAAGCAGCCGGTGCCGTAGGTATTCTTCACGTCGCCGAAATCGAAGGCGGTTTGTCCGAAAAGCGCTGCCTGCTGATCGCCTGCGATACCGGCAATCGGAACCCCGGAGACTTCCCCGTAAACATGAGAAGAATCGCATACCTGCGGCAGCATGGATCGCGGAATATCGAACTTGTCGAGGATTTTTTCGTCCCAGCGCAGTTCCTTGATATTGTAGAACATGGTTCGGGACGCGTTGGTCTGATCGGTAACATGCACTTTTTTTCCGGTCAAATTCCAAACGAGCCAGGTATCGATTGTTCCGAGGAGAAGCTCTCCGCGTTCCGCTTTTTCACGGGCCCCTTCAACGTGATCCAGAATCCATTTGATCTTGGACCCGGAGAAATAAGGATCGAGGACAAGACCGGTGTTTTCGCGGACATAATCACTCCAGCCTTCCTTTTTGAGATCTTCGCAATAGTCCGCGGTTCGGCGACACTGCCAGACAATGGCGTTGTAAATCGGACGGCCCGACTCGCGATCCCAGACAACAATGGTCTCACGTTGATTTGTAATGCCGATCGCGGCGATTTCTTCCATTGAAATCCCCGATTTCACCAAAACTTCCTGGAATACGCTGTATTGAGTACTCCATATTTCCAGCGGATCGTGTTCTACCCAGCCTTCTTTGGGATAAATTTGGGTAAATTCCCGCTGACACATCGCGATGATATTTTGGCTATGATCGAAGATAACAGCACGAGAACTCGTTGTTCCCTGGTCCAGTGCGATAATATATTTCTTCAACATGTTCATCCTTTCCGAAAAGGGGCTTGCCAATAAAACAGACAATTCGGGCAAAACAGGAGTTTGGATTTTAAAAAAGATCAAATCTTATTCCTGTTTCGAGTTTATTATACCGCATTTCGATCAGCAGATCAAGACACCAGGATTAGTGATTAGTGGGGGATCAGCGGCAACACCGCTTTGTAATGCGGTTTAAATCTCCAATAGAGATAATCACCCATTAACCCGGGGAAGCGGTGAAAAACATTGATCCCGGAACACGGTTCGAACCCGAGCGCTGGGAGGGATAAGCGTCCTCGCTTATCCACGGCGGCAACGCCGCCGCTCTGTAATGTGCGTGGAGGTTATAAAAACGTTGTGATTCGATTAAGGGTTGAACCGCAAGTCCCCGGGCAATGTTGATTCCCTAATTCCGTGATTATTTGTGTTTATCCGATAGACTCCGTAACGGTTTTCGGGAATTTACATCGCTCGGGTCGGCCAAGATGACCCGCCCTCCGTATGCGCCGGAGGCGCTGATCCCTCGCTAATCGCTATTTATAAGTTCTTTTTGCACTGCGCTTACAGCGCGCTGCTTTTTGGTTGTTCGCAAACCCGGGGTGCCGGTCGCTTCGCTCCCTTGCCCCGGGCTGGCGGCGAGGCGCCGCTCCCAGTACGCGCTGCCGCGCGGTTGCCGGAGATCCGCTCCCGTTGGTCGCTCTCGTCGTTGGAAGTAGAGCCCCTTCGGGGCGCCGATGATCAGCAGTTCCAGTCGGGTGAAGTAATATCGTGATTCGTGATCCCCGGCGGCAACGCCGCCGCTCTGATTGGACCAGCATCGAAGATGCGGCACCATGCATAACCCCACGCGTAAGCGTGGGGTAAGTACACCGAGATCCAAGAGCATCGGAGATGCGGCACAAAAACGCGGTCAAAACGAAAAACCAACCGTTTTTTTCTTTGGGATAAATCCTTTTCTCAGGATAGAAACATGGGAACCTGTTAAAACGGAGAGGGAGCGCTATTTCTTTCGCTCTTTCAAAACTTTCACCAGCAGGGCGGGTTTATCGGTTGTAATGGAATTCACCCCCCAGTCGAGATATTGATGAAGGGTCTTTTCGTCGTTGATGACCCAGGCTCCAACACGGAATCCGGCCTCGTGCAGTTTTTTGACCGTATTCTCATTAAGTTGGGAATAGTGAGGATTGGCGACTTTAAATTCACCGTCTTCAAAACTGTCCGCAAACCACTGAACGTACTGGTCATCAGACATATCTTTCCGGTTTCCGCCATTACGAATGACGTAGATATCGGGAGCAAGTTCGACCATTTTGCGAAGGGCCTTGCTGTTGAACGATACAATACAGCACTGGCGGATCATATTCCGTTTTTTCAGTGCGGCAACGACTTTTTCTTCAATACCGCCCTGTTTGAGTTCGATAACCGGAATACAGCCGCTGTCTTTAAAAAGATCGAGCGTTTCATCGAGAGTAGGAACAGGAGTTCCTTTATATTTTCCATTCCATTTGGACGGCCGGCCGACATCGAGGGTTTTCACAACATCCCAAGTCAAATTATTGACTTTTTCTTTGCATTTCCCTTCGGTTGCCCGTGTAAAATCGGGATCATGGGACAGGACAAGAACGCCGTCTTTAGTCGAGTAAACATCAAACTCACACGATTCGACTCCGGTGGCAATGGCAAGTTTAAAGGAGGGAATAGTATTCTCCGGAGCGTTGCCAGGATCGCCGCGATGAGCCATGGAAGTAAACTTCACCGGCGCATCCGGCACCTCACCTTTTACTGGTGCGGTCAAGTAAAGGGCGGAAAGAGTTAAAAAAACGAAACACAAAGAAAACGACTTGAACATAAAAACCTCTGATTTCCGACAGGAGAATTGCAAAGTCAATTTTTACTGCTGATTTTTTCACCGAATTAACGCGATTCGGATAATCGGCCTTTCCAGCACTTCCCCTTACTTTCTTATACGAATATACTCAATTCATAATGCTTTGTCAAGTTAAAATGGGAGGGAAAACCTGCACTGTTTTTGTCCAAAAAGTGAAAAAACTGAGAAATTTCAAAAATTTTCTGTTGCCGTTTTACTTTTTCTCTATTATAATAGAGAGTAGACGGCAAGATCGCCGCGCAGAATCGTTTTTCGTTCTTCGAATCGAAACAGACAGACAAAAGGGGAGCCGTTTGCCATGAAAAAATTACTATTCTGTTTTAGTTTTCTCTTTGTAATCTCGTTTTGTGTTTCCGCTTGGGCTCAGAGCAGTGATTTTTTCGATTCGTCCGGTTCGCGGCAAGGATCCGCACGAAAGAATTCTACCGGCGGTTTCGATTATTATGATCGCACTGGGAAAAAAGTCGGCAGTTCCCGATCCGCGGGAAACGGGAATTACAACTATTACGACGCATCGGGAGCCAAAGTCGGTTCGTCGCGAACGAATTCTTCCGGGCGAACAGATTATTACAATCGTCAAGGATCCAAAACGGGATTTTCATCGGGGAACAATAATAATCGCAGCTATTATAATGCCCAGGGATCGAAGCAGGGAACGGCCCGGCAGGACAGTTCCGGCCGGACATCATGGTACAACGCGCAAGGCTCACGAGTCGGAACCGGACGGGGAAACGCCTTTGCTCCCCCTTACAGCGGAATCTATAATCGATCCAAAAATACTTCCGGTCAATCGAACAACCGGAACGGCAAGAATAATCAGAACGGAAAGAACACCGGCAGTTCATCGAGAACAGGATCTTTTTATCCCGGCCCGTTTTTTTGAAGACCGTTCATCCTTTCATCGGTATCGGCCCGATCCTTGCCTGGTCTTACGATCCCGGGCCGAGAAACTTGTTCCCGTTCTTTAAAACATATTTTGGCGCCGCATTTCTCTGAATATGTAAGGAGCATCACGTTCCAAAAGCTGTATGGAGATCTTTCCATGAATGTAATCGTCAATGTACCTTAATCGATACTGTTTATACATGGAATCATTGAGCTGAAGCCGATTGATTGTTTGCAGAATTTGTGTTCGTTTTTGGAAAGGCAGCTCCGGATCAGCGTAAAGAAATCCTGTAATAAGATCAAGTTGAAACCAGCCATCTTTGATATCAAACGGATCAAGAACGTCCTCGCAATCCTTTTTGCGGGAATTAATTCTCGGTAATGCTAACCGATAATTTGTCCATTCATAGGCAAACTTGGGATATTTGTTTTTCGGAAGAAAATGATCGATTGTCCCTTCGCCTGGATTGATCAGAATGTTTGTATAAGCACAAAAACAATGATAGATTTTTCTCATCGCCGGTAAACATATCCGCCAATACTCCTTCAGCTTTTTCCCTTCCGGAAGCGGACAGTTTAATGAAATATTGTTGCGTTGACACCAGGCAATTCCTTTTTGCCGAATCCGAACATCAAACAAAGAAGGTTCATTTTCAAAAACAACTGGAATCATTTTGACCATCCCTTCTTTTCGGCAATATATCGCCATCGAATCCAGAAAGGATCCGCTTCATCAAGGAGCGATGCAAAGCGTTTTTCAAATTCCTTTGCGGATTCCGGAGTAATACAGTCCCGGGTGATTGCGTTTTCAAAATCACGAAATGCGTTCTCCAACTCAACAGATCCTGCATTTTGAAGATCAAAGGCAGGACTGGTCAGCCAGGAAGAGACATCACCGTGTTTTTCGAAGACCATTTTTTCCAGGGTTACTTTTGAATCGGAAAAATTCAGATCGAACCATGTGTCCTGTCTTGAATCGAAGAATGGTTCCAATGAAGCCAGAACAAGAGGAGAATGTGTTGCGGTAATTAACTGAACGTCCGTTCCTTCCGAAATATGTTCCATTACTTTCAGAAGTGCCGGAACAATGGTTCGCTGCCATTTCGGATGCAAATGGGCTTCGACTTCATCGAACAGAAAAGTTATCTGCGGAGTCTTTTCTTCACCTAAAAGATCACACGCGACGGTATGTTCTTTCCATGCCCAGGTCAAAAGATAGGCCAAACCGAGAATTCGTCTTACACCGGAAGATGCGTGCAGAACGAAAACCTGTCCGTAAGAGGTTTCAAGAGTCGGAATATCACGGGCATCGTCCAGGCTGATCCGTTTCAGCGGGCCCGGCGTAATCTTCTCCTCCCGGTTGGATAACGTTTCCAAAGTACCGCAAAGCATTTTGTATTCTTTACTTTGTTCCCGTTGCCAGGAAGCCCAATCGGCGATCAAACCGTTGCAGAGATATTTATCCCCCGACTTTAAACCGTCCCAGATTTCCTTCATTGTAAAAACATAAGAGGGAAGCCGATCCTGAATATCGATATTTCCCTTCTTTTTCCAATAATTACGCGCGGGATCCCAAACAGCAAAACTGCCGTCGGCAAGGGCATAAAGAACAAGCCCCGGATTAACAGGACGCCCCGCCTGTCCTTTCCACGATTGACTTTTTCGATCAAATTCGCTGGAATAATCGATAAGCCGGCCTGTCTTTCCCTTTATTCCAAATGTAATTTTCGCTTTTTGGGATGGATTGGAAGGCAAGGCGACAAGATTGCCCGCAAGATTGGGATTAACTTCCGACGGCCACTTATGCGTCAAAGCATACCAGACAACATCCAAAAGAAAGCTCTTTCCAAGTCCATTGTCCCCGGTAAAGATATTCAATCTTTCCGAAAAGTCCATCTTCATTGAGGCTGGACCAATATTGTATGTTTCTAACTGTTTTAACATAATCCATTATTCCTTGTTTTCCGGCCCGATACTTGCCTGAAGCGGATCGTTGAGAGGATATTCGCCGAGAAGTGCATGGATCTGATCCAGGGTAATCTTTTTAAAATGCTCGATCTCCTCATGGATCGGGGTGTAAGTTTGCGTCTGAAGCCATTCCGATCCGATCGAAAAAAAACGGCCGATCGGTCGTTCACTCGCAAGAACGATGTGCGAAAGGATCTTGTTCCTTGCCCGTTCGAGTTCTTCCCGGCTGAATCCCTCCTTCTGAACCTGCTGAAAGATCTTGTTCATGATCTCAAGATTCCCGGATGTATCTCCCGGATCGCAGCAAAGAACCGCGGTAAAGGTTCCCGCGTCGCTGTAATCACAGTAAGAAAGACTGGCCGTATCGGCGGCGCCGTTATCGATCAGATCCCAAAACATCCGGCTTCCGACATCATCTCCGATCATGTTCGCCGCGGCAACCGCCGAATAGCGTTTCTGATCGCCGCATTGAGCCGACGGGGCCGAAAAAATCTGAAAGACATAATCCTGAGTCGACGACTCTTTCGTATATCGCCAGGTTCCTTGATGCGCGGCCGGAACAACGCGCGATCTCGTAAGAGGCTGCGCCGCCCAGGATCCCGCGTATTTCTCGACTTCTTCGGCCAATCGATCGAAATCAAAATTGCCCGCCGCGGCAAAAACAATATTGCCGGGACTGTATTGACGGTCAAAATAAGATCGCATTTGATCGACGGTAAGATCCTTGACGCTCTCAAGCGTTCCCAGCACACTTCGCGAAAGAGGATGATCGCCGAAGAAAAGCTCTTTCGATTTATCGTCAATCCCGAACGGCGGCTGATCCTGATACATGCTGATCTCTTCAAGAATCACCTGTTTTTCCATCTCAAAATCTTCCG
>JAUNSU010000030.1:0-15740 GCA_030539035.1 Planctomycetia bacterium | reverse complement strand
GGTTATTCGCGGACGAAGTTCCGGGAGAACAGACGCGTAAAAAACAGTCGATTCATCGCTTGTATACGCGTTCGATCGCCCGCCAAGCTCGTCCAGTTCCCGATTGACTTCGGCCGCAGTCCGCTTTTCGGTCCCTTTAAAGATCATGTGTTCCAGAAAATGACTGCACCCGGAAATTGCGTCGTTTTCGTCCCGGGCCCCGGTTCGCACAAAGGTCCCCAGCGAAAGAGAATAGGATTCCTTGTTCATCTCCCCGATAATTTCAAGCCCGTTGTCCAGTTTGATCCGTTTAAATTCCACTGCTCACTCCCTGTTGATCTTGGCCCGATCGAATAATTGAAAGCATTGATGCAAAAGGATCCGATTCGCGGAAAATCCGGCGTTTTACGATTTTTATTTCGAAAATTCCCGTTTTCACCGCTTCAGACCGTTTCTCTGCGTCTTCTGATCGGTCTCATTTTTCCTTATTATATCCTCTTTTATTGCAACAGGCAAGGGTTTCGATTCGGCATTTCTCCCGAGTATCGTTCCGTTTGAGGAAAAATTGGACGAAAAAAAGGCTTTTTTGTGAAATCGTATGTTTTTTTTGCGGAGCGGTCCTTGTATAAAACCTCAAAACATTGTATATATATAGGATCGGCGGATATTGTTCCGGGCTGCGGGGCAATTCCGCCTTGTTTTCGTAATAGACAGGTGAGATGTAAATGTACTAAAACTAATGAGGGGAAAGACCAGATATGTCGAAATTCAGCGCGGAAAACATTCGGAATATTGCTTTGTGCGGACACGGAGGATCCGGGAAAACCACCTTGGCGGACACTCTGTTAAATACGACGGGTAAAGTCAAAAGACCAGCCAGCGTCGATGACGGAACCAGTATCTGCGATTTCGACGAAGAGGAAAAAAGCCATAAATATACGATCGAAACCAGTATTATCAATTTCGAACATGCCGGCCGTCGTTTCAATATGATCGACACCCCGGGCTATCCGGACTTCATCGGCGGAACGATCGGCGCTCTTTGGGCCGTTGATACTGCCGCGATTGTGATCAATGCTCAGTCCGGAATCGAAGTCAATACCCGCCGCGTCTTTGCCGAAGCCAAAAAAGCCGGACTCGGTCGTATGATCATTATCAATAAAATGGACGGCGATAATATCGATTTCGAATCCCTGATCGCGATGATCCAGGACGTTTTCGGTTCAGAAGCGGTTCTGTTCAACGTTCCGGTCGGACATGGACACGATTTCAAGGGCGTTATGAGTACATTGAATCCGCCTGAAGATACCGCCGGCGCTCTGGTCGATCCGAAAGAAATTCATGATTCTTTGATCGAAACGATCGTTACCGTCGACGATGCCGCTCTGGAACGGTTCTTCGAAGGTCAGCTTCCGGACGAAAAAGAGATCGCCCAACTGATCGCAAAGGGAATGCACGAAGGGACCCTGATCCCGATGTTCTGTGTTTCCGGAAAATCAAAGGTCGGACTTCCCGAACTGATGGACGCGCTGGCCGCTTACGCTCTTCCCGCCAACTATATTATACGAAAAGCAACCAATGCCGAAGGAGAAGAGATCGATGTTGCCGCCGATCCCGAAGGACCACTGGTTGCCCAGGTCTTTAAGACACGAATTGACCCCTTTGTTCAGAAGATCAGCTATATTCGCGTTTATTCCGGAGTCCTCAAGGCAGGAGTTCAGATCGGTGCTTCGTCTGTCCGACGCGGTTTGAAGCTCGCTCAGATCTTTGAAATGCAGGCAAGTGAAATGATCCCTGCCGAAGATGCCGGACCGGGATCCATTGTCGCGGTTACCAAGTGCGAAGACCTGAAAACCTGTACGACTTTAGGCGATTATGTTCTGCCGAACTTCCTTTTCCCGACTCCCATGGTTGGATTGGCCGCCTCGCCGAAGAGCCGCGGTGATGAAGCAAAAGTTTCCGGTGCTCTTTCCAAGTTGGCCGAAGAAGATTCCACGTTCCAGGTCGAAAGAAACGATCAGACCAAGCAGCTGGTTATTACCGGAATGAGCGAACTTCATCTTCAGGTTCTTCAGGAACGATTGAAGCGGCGCGATAAGGTGGAACTCGATACCAAAGAGCCGAAGGTTCCTTATCGGGAAACCATTCAGTCGACAGGAGATGGAATGTACCGGCACAAAAAGCAGTCCGGCGGTGCAGGCCAGTTCGGCGAAGTTCATATCCGCATGTACCCGTTCCCCGGCGGAACGGATCCGGAAGAATTTGCGATGGACAAGAATCGTTTTCCGTCCTTGAAGAGTTTTAAGCATTTCCCGGAAAACAATTTCCTTTGGATCGACTCGGTTGTCGGCGGAACGATTCCGGCGAACTTTATGCCCGCGATCGAAAAGGGCTTCAAAGACCGAATGGAACGCGGTGTTATCGCGGGCTATCACATTCAGGATCTTTGCATTGAAGTTTATTTTGGGAAGCATCATCCGGTTGACAGTAATGAACAGGCGTTTAAGACCGCGGCGTCAATGGCGTTTAAGAAGGTCTTTTCGGAATCGAAGCCGTCTCTTCTGGAACCGATCGTCGATCTTGAAGTAACGGTACCGACGGACAAGGTTGGAGATGTGAACTCGGATCTTGCGGGCCGCCGCGGTCGTCCGATCGGAATGGAATCTGCCGGCGGCGGAATGCAAACGGTCAAGGCGGAAGTTCCGCTCGCGGAAGTGATGACGTACAGCCGGAACTTGGCCAGTATGACCGGGGGCCAGGGAAGCTATTCGATCGAGTTTAACCGATACGATGTGGTCCCGGGCAACGTCCAGGCTCAGATCATTGCCAGTGCCGATCTTCAGGAAGAGGAAGAATAATCTTTTTCCGATTCTGCGGATTCGAATTTAAGCAGAAGGGCGGGTTTTAAACCCGCCCTTTTCGTTTAAAAACCAAAGATCTCGTGCAAGATTCGAATCCGCGCGCTGGGAGGGGTAAGCGTCCTCGCTTATCCCCGGCGGCAACGCCGCTGATCTGTGAAAGAGTTGAATTTATAAAAAAACGTTGTGATTCGATTAAGGATTGAAATACGATTCTCAGGGCGATGTTGATTCCCTAATTCCGTTCGACGGCGAGGCGCCGCTCCCGTGTTCGGGTCCGACCCCCGTTCGGTGCTCTTTATTCTTTTTGCACTGCGCTTACAGCGCGCTGCTTTTTGGTTGTTCGCAAACCCGGGGTGCCGGTCGCTTCGCTCCCTTGCCCCGGGCTGGAATGCGCTGCCCCTTCGGGGCGCCGGTGATCAGCAGTTCCAATCGGGTGAAGTAATATCGTGATTCGTGATCCCCGGCGGCAGCGTCGCCGCTCTGTAATGCGGTTTGAATCTCCAATAGAGATAATCACCCATTAACCCGGGGAAGCGGTGAAAAACATTGATTCCGGAACACGGTTCGAATCCGCGCGATTTTTAAAACCACGGATAAACACGGATTCTATCGGTCAGCTGTCGCAGCTGTCTCAGTCGTCTCAAAAATCCATCCGTGGTTATCCGTGTTTATCCGTGGTTCCAAAATCCGCGCTTTTAGGAAATTCACATCGCTCGGGGCGGCCGGGACGACCGCTCTCCGTATGCGGCGGAGCTGCCGGGATCCTCACTCCTCACTCCTCACTAATAAGGACTGCTTATTTTACGAGTTTTTCCGCTGTGCTCCAGATAAAATCGATGCACTTGTGGATATCAGCGGAAGGTTCCTCCGGGTTCGTATTGTACTCAATACTGATCAGAACAGGGCCTTGCCGATACTGTTTAACGTTCTGGAAGAAAAGATCCATTTTACCGGTTCCGGTTCCCAATGGAACATCGGTTGCCGTTCTGTCGAACGGAACACAATCATGGATCTCCGTTCCGACAAGACGGTTTTTCAGAATCTTGACTCCTTCGGCCGGATGAAGCTCCGATCGGATCCAGTGCCCGGTATCGCTGAACGCGCCGATCATAGGAGAATATTTCTCACAATGCTTCAAGACAAGTTCCGGATGCCAGGTGTTCGGCGATGATTCTTTGGAATGCCCATGAAGTCCGACGATGATCTTGTACTCATTCGCGAGCTTGTCAAGCATCGGAATCAACTTCGGATCCGGCTCACTCACAAAATACTTGATTCCAAGCTTCTTGCTGTTCTCAAAGATCTTGCGGCAAGCCTTTTCATCGGCGGGAAAGTTTCCGTAATACAATGCCGTCAATTCCACTCCGGCGGATCGCAGTTTCGCGTTCACCTGATTCAATATTTCATCGCTCAATTTGGCCGGATCCAGCGTTTGCGGGATCTTGCTGTCGATCTTCTGAAAATTAAACCCTTCCACTTCCTTGACGCCTAAAGCCGCGATTTTATCAACCGCTTCAAAAAAGGTAAATTTCCGATAGGAATAGGCGGCAACAGCAAGATGCCAATCGAGTTTTTTCAGCGCTTTTTGTCCGGCAGCAGAATTACTGTAAGCCTGATCGATCATGTTCAAGGTCTTTTCAACGAGAACCTGTCCCCCTTCCGGACCGACAACATTACTCTGAATCACCGCTCCGTATCCGCCGCCCTGGACCGCGCGTTCCGACGGGAGATACGTTCCGCTGGACCCGTAGGCACTCTCATCGGGATCCATATGCGTCTTCCCTTTGCGGAGAAGTTCGCCGGATCCGTTGCTCAGCTGAACGACAAAGGTCTGAACCGCTTTTGAACGCGCCTTGATCTGAATTGCAAAGTCCGTATAGAGTTCGAACTGATTCGTACAAAGAACGGCATCCCCGATCCGAAGAACATTTACGGTTGTCCACAAAGTCGGATGAGGATTCTTTTTCAGATTTTCGAATCGCTCAATGATCCGTCTGTTCCATCCAAGCTGTCCGTCTTTCGGATTGGCTTTCCGTTTTTCCACTTCCCGTTTACTGTGTTCATATTCTTCTTTGGTCGGAACTCGCTGGGGGAGTTCAACAAATTGGAAGAGATTTCGGACTTCAGGGGAATCCTGTTTGTCGTTGACGACGGCCTGATAGGTATCTTCCACAGCGGCGGAGACCCGGCGTCCGATTTCCTGAAGGCGATTGAGTTCCCGCAGATGATCCATACGGATCGTTGCTTTCTGCATATAGCGCAGATGAGGTGAAAGATCACCGGCAGCGCCGCAAAGAGGAACGACGACGGTATCTTGTCCGAATTTCTTTTTCAGGTTTTCCCGAGTCGGCCCCCAATAATCGCTGGAGATCTCTTTACTGTGTTCCACTTCCTGGGAAGGGCAGCTTACATTAACGAGCATTCCGATCAGTTTGTCTTTTTCGTTCCAGAAGAACATGGAATTGACATCATGATCTTCGAATCCTTCCACGGCCCGAAAATCGCTCTTATTGGTTGCACCGTACATCACGGCGGATCCATTGGAATAGACCGCGCGGCGATTGTATCCGACGACAGCATGTCCCAATCCGTAGGAGAACTTCGCTTTACAACGGGAATCCCAGGCTTCTTTCGCGGCCTTGGCGATTTTTACAGTGGACCATGCGACCCATTCGGACGGCTTGATCACTTCTTTCGGCATTTCCCATTTATAATCGTATACCACGGCACTTGAATGCGTATGGGTCGCTCCAACGATCAATTTTTTCAGATCGAAATCGGGGATCTCTTTTTTTATTGCTTCCCGCAAAGGGAGGAAGAAATCGGCGCGAGAAGAAGCGATATCGATTCCAATAACCAAGGCCGAATCCTCCTGTTTATCGCCGGATCGGCTTTCAATCGCGAGGATATTCGCCTGGATCGGATATTTGCCGACAGGTCCGAACCGCGTATAGAACTGTCCGGCGAGGAACATCGGTTTGTCCGGCGTAATATTACAAGTTTTCATCCCCACATAGAGATCCGCGGCGGACGCGGAGAGGCAACTGATCAAAAACAGAAAGAGCAATAACAGTTTGCGCATTGTTTTCCTTTCCTGAAAGGCGGGTAAATGGTTTATAGATCATGAGGATCGAATTCGTTCCTCCTGATCTTAATTCTTAACAGCACCAAGACCGTCTCCCATTTTACAGAAATTCGAGATCGAAAACAACATACGCGTGAAAAAATACGCAAAAAAAGTGAATTTTTCTTTTGCCCGTCCACTTCTGATATTCGTATTCCCTGTTTTATCTTATCTCTGTGATTTCTGTTTTGCAGAGATTTTCGTAAAATCGGGAATAAAGATCGATCATCCGTTCGAGTTCGTCTTTGGAAAAGATTGACATGGCGCGAAGGTCCATCTCCTTAATACGATCGTGAACATCCCGGGCAAAAACTTTGCCCCGTTTGGATAAGGTAATCCGCTTTCTTCGATGATCGGATCGGTCCTCCTTTTTTCGAATGTATCCCCGTTTATCAAAATCATTAAGTAAAATGGTGATCAACTGACGCTGAACTCCGAGATCATCGGCAAGACAGGCGGGTTCGATCCCTTCCGGATGATTCAAAAAGGATTCCAGAGCCAAAAACGCGTTCATTGTCAAATTCCATCCTTTAAGGACTTTCATATAAACAGCTTCGATCTGTTTATCGAGTTTCATCAGTTTTTTCAGGAATTTCCCAATCGCGGGATCATTTTCGGCAGTTCCTTTACCGTCGGACAGCAAGGGATCGGACAGGGATCTCTTTCGATTGGGATTTCGAATCGCTTTTTCAGGCTTTTTCATGGACATTCCTTTCGGCGCGGGAAAAAATACGAACGACGGCGACATAAAAGAGGGGAACGAAGAAAATGGCCAAAAACGTTGCGGCAAGCGTTCCGCCGATCACACTTGTTCCGAGTGAATGCTGGCTGATGCTGCTCGCCCCGTGCGCAAAGCTCATTGGCAGAACGCCGAGAACAAACGCCATAGAGGTCATTATGATTGGGCGAAGCCGAATTCGCGCCGCTTCCGCGACCGCTTCCAGAAGCGGCTTTCCGTCCTGTTCGTGAAGATTTCGCGCGAACTCAATAATCAGAATTGCGTTTTTCGCCGACAGTCCCATTACGGTCAGCATACCGACCTGAAAATAGACATCGTTGGAAAGATTCCGTCCCAATACGGCAAGGATCGCCCCCAGCACGCCAAACGGAACGACCATTAAAACGGCCATTGGGATCGTCCAGCTTTCATACAGAGCGGCCAAACAGAGGAAAACGATCACCAAAGAAAGCGCGTACAGATACAGAGCCTGATTCCCCGCCTTTCGTTCCTCAAAAGAAAGACCTGTATAGCTTAAACCAACACCAGCGGGAAGATCCTTGACGATTCGGGCCGCTTCGTTCATTGCCGTTCCCGAACTGACGCCCGCATTGCAGATCCCAAGAAATTCGATTCCTTCAAATCCGTTGAAACGCGCCAGCTTCGATGGGCCGGTGATCCATTCGCCCGAGGAAAAGGACGAAAAGGGAACCATTTTACCGAGTTTATTGCGGACATACCATTTATCAATATCTTCCTTAATCGCACGGGACTTCGCTTCGCCCTGAACATAGACTTTTTTGACTCGTCCGCGATCGACAAAGTCGTTGACATACGAGGAGCCCCAGACAATGGACATCGTATTATTGACATCGGAAATCGCGGTTGAAAGTGTTCGCGCTTTCTCTTCATCGATTGTAATACGATACTGCGGTTCATCGGGCAAAGTACTCGGCCAAATCGCGGAAAACACCCCGCTTTCATACGCTTTCGCCAAAAACTGATTCTGGATCTCGATCATTTTATTATGTCCGAGTCCGGCGCGGTCCTGAAGAAAAAAGTCGAGTCCGGACACGTTTCCCAGCTCGGAGATCGACGGAGGAATGATCGGCGTCAATTTCGCCTCATAGATCTTGGAAAACTCCCGGTTGGCCCGATCGACGATTCCGAAGACATCCATTCCCGGTTTGGTCCGATCTTCAAACGGCTTTAAAGTAATAAAGGCCATTCCGGAATTTTGGCTCATCCCGGAAAAGCTGAAACCGCCGATGCACATGATCGTTTCTACGGTATCGGATTCCTTGTTGACGAAATAATCGGAGACCCGGGTCAAGACCCTTTTTGTCCGTTCCATACTTGTATTCGGGGGAAGATCGATAATCACAAAGAGCTGGCCCTGATCCTCTGTCGGAAGAAAGGTTGTCGGCATTTTCGGATACAGAGAGACGATCAGAAAGATCAGAGCTCCATAGATCACAAGAAACCGAAAACGCCGCCGAACGGAATATCCGACACAGCCCGCATAGCATCGGGTTCCAAAGGAAAAAAACGCGTTGAACCATCGGAACAGGAACAGGACTCTGTGTTTACGTCCGCCTCCGAGCATTGCGGCGCACAGGGCCGGAGTAAAAGTCAACGCGATAAAAGCGGAAAGGGACATTGCCGAGATGATCGCAACCGAAAATTGACGGTAGATCACTCCGGTCGATCCTCCGAAAAAGGCCATTGGCAGAAAGACGGCACTGATCACAAGAGCGATTCCGACCAGCGCCCCCTGGATCTGCCGCATCGATTTCATCGTTGCCGCCTTCGCGTCCAGTTTTTCTTCCTCCATAAGCCGTTCGACATTTTCGACAACAACAATCGCATCATCGACCAGAAGTCCGATCGCAAGGATCATCGCGAACATCGTGATCACGTTGACGGAGAAATGAAAGATCCATAGGACGGCGCAGGTTCCGAGCAGAACGACCGGAACGGTCAACGTCGGGATCAGGGTAATTCGAAACCGCTGAAGGAACAACCACATCACGCAGAAAACAAGGATCACCGCTTCCGCAAGAGTCCGCAAAACCGATTTGATCGACGCGTAAACCGTAGGGGCGATCTCGGCGATATAAGCGACTTTCGCACCTGGTGGAAGAAGCGATTTCAGATCGTCGACGGCCGCGTGCACAGCCTTGGTCGTTTCCAGAACATTCGCTCCCGTTGCGAGCCGGATCCCCATACCGACACCGGGGTGTCCGTTCAATTCCGTCGAAAAGGAATAGATTTCGCTTCCGATCTCGACCTTTGCGGCATCTTTAAGGCGGACCTGTGATCCGTCTTCATTGACCTTCAAAAGGATCTCACGAAACTGATCGGCCGTTGTCAATCGGCTTTTGGCAACAGCGGTCGCGCTGAACTGAACACCGTCGGGAGCGGGCAATCCGCCGATCTGGCCGGCCGCGACCTGAACATTCTGCTCCTGAATCGCAGCGGCAATATCCTGCGGGATCAGATTGAATTCATAGAGTTTGTCCGGTTTGATCCAGATCCTCATCGCGTACTGCATTCCCCAGACTTCGACGTATCCGACTCCGTTGACACGCGCAACAGTATCCTTGATTTTGGAGTTCATCAGATCGGCGAGATCCCCTTCGGAAAGGCTGCCGTCGTCGCAATAAAGGGCGACCTGCATCATATAATTGATCTGATATTTGATCACACTCATTCCCTGCGCCTGGACTTCCGCCGGAAGAAGCGGCATGGCCAGCTGCAATTTATTCTGGACCTGAACCTGAGCAATATCGGGATTCGTTCCCTGTTGAAAAGTAACGACAATATTGAATGAACCGTCTGCGGTGCTCGAAGAGGTCATGTATTCATAGCCATCGAGTCCGTTCATATTTTGTTCAATGATCTGAACAACGGTATCCTGAACAGTCTGCGCGGATGCGCCGGGATAGGTTCCGTAAATCGCGATTGCGGGCGGAGCAACATCCGGATACTGGGAGATCGGCAGCTTTAAGAGCGCAAGCGATCCGGCCAACATGATCAGAATGGCAATAACCCAGGCAAAAACCGGTCGTTCAATAAAAAATGCGGACATAATCGCCTCTATTACTCAAAAGAATTTTTTCGGACAATGTTCTTTGCGGGCAAGGGTTCAACCGATTTCCCTTTGACAACATACTGCAATCCTTCGACGACGATCCGATCCCCTGCGGCGACACCGTCTCCGATCAGGAGAAAATTACCGATACTCCGCTCTGTGCGGATCATTCTCATCTCCGCTTTGTTCTCTTTATCGATGATCCAGACGTAAGGTTCTCCCTTCATGTTCCGGCAAACCGCCTGCTGCGGAATGAGGCATCCGTCCGGGCGGATTCCCTCTTCGACAAAAGCGCGAACGAACATTCCCGGAAGCAGGGTTCCTTCCGGATTCGGAAATTCCGCGCGAAGAGTGATCGTTCCGGTGTCTTCATTGACATGATTATCCAGAACCTTGATCGTTCCCGAATGTTTGTATTTCGATCCGTTTTCAAGAACGAGATTAACCTTTGCGTTTTGCCAAAAGGGAAGAGACTTCTGATCTCCAGACGCTTTTTTCGGATCTTTGCCGGACTTCGAATCTTTGCCGAGAAGGAGCGGAATGGAGGGATTCAGATCGACATAGATCGGATCGATCTGTTCGATCACGGCAAGGGCTTGCGGTTGTCCGTTGGTAACGAGAGCGCCGACGGTGATATTGGAGAAACCGATCTTGCCGGAAAGGGGGGCCTTGACCTTGCAGTAGACGAGATCCAGACGGGCCAGTTCGAGATCCGCTTTGGCGCGCTGCCATCCGTAAAGAGCGTCTTCATATTCCTGAACGCTCATCGCACGGGTCTCCTGAAGTTCCTTGGCCCTTTCCATCGTTTTTTCGAGATTATGAAGATTCGCGTTCACTTTTTCGTAGTTCGCCTGATAGACGGAGGAATCGATTTCATACAGTTCATCTCCTTCGTTGACAAAGGTCCCTTCGGCGAATTTGCGCTTGAGAACAATTCCGTTGACCTGAGGGCGGACTTCGGCGATATTGAACGCGGCGGTTCGGCCCGGCTGTTCACTGATCAGGGGAACCGCTTCCGGTTTTACTGTATAGACTTCCACTTCCGGAACCAGGGAATCGGGATTCGGAACGGAATTCGATTTCTTTTGAAAATCGCATCCTTCGAACACGCCCATGATCAGAAATATCACCGAAAAAAAGATCATTTCGAAAAGGATTCGCCGTATTCCGCGAACTCCCGCCGTGCGATCAGACATTACTGCTCCTCCAGAAAAATATAGTAAAACGACTTTATTATTCACTCGTTTTATTATTATCTTTTTTCGAAAAGCGTCAAGAGAGGAGAAAAAAATTAGTGGTGAGTGATTAGGATTAAGAGATTAAGGGCGGATGAGGGCCGCAAACGCGGGGCGGCCCGTCCGCCGGAAGCAGGTGATTATTGAATTTTTTCGATCAGGAGCCCGGCGTATCCGCAGGGGATAATGATTCGTCCTTCAAAGAAGATACCGAGATCGGGATGTCCTTTGATCTCATACCTTTTCAGGACTTTCGCCTTTTCCGGGTCGGAAATATCGATTTTGGAGAAGAATCCGTTTCTCCGGTCGGCAACGACAGACGTTGTTCCGTCAATAAAGATCTTTCCAGTATGATCAAGGCCCTGGACTTTATAATAGCGGTCTTCCTTAATGGGTTTGGTATCAAGGAGATCGAAAATATAAAAACAGGCTTTTTTGGAATAATAGAGTTTATCATTATGGAAAGCTCCTCCTTCAAAGAAACTTCCGCGGAATTCTTTCAGACCGACTTTCTGCGGGATATCGCCGGAAAGATCATACCAGGCGAATCCGAACGACCAGAAGAGCGCTGCGGCAATTCCCTTTTTCGTAATCGTTCCGACCACTTCTCTTCCATACATGATCCCGTGAGAAACGGAATCTTTAAAGACCAGACAGGGAGCTTCCGGATTGGAGATATTGAGGAAGAAGAGCACCCCGTTTCCGACTTTCAGAATGGCCCAACGCCCATCCTCGGAAACGACGATTTGCCGAACAGCCTGATCCGTATTGAATCGGCGGAAGAATTTGGCAATTCCGTCTTTTCCGATTTTATAGATCCCGAATCCTTTATCGCACTCGGCCGTGTAAACGAAATCGCCGACACATTTTACATCGTAAACGATTCCCTGAGCCGCGATCTTTTGAAGAAGGATCGGCTTTCCGCCGCGGATCTCAATTTGATGGAGACCATCCATTCCCGCTGCGACCCAAAGGCTTTTTCCGCGGCTGTCTTTACAGACTGCGCAGACCTGTCCGTTCGGTTTATAAAAGGAGAAATCTTTCAGAAGCTGTTCGTTCGAGGGAAGATTTTTGGCAACAGGTCCCGGCGGAACAGGAAGGTTTTTTCTTTCGCCCGGTTTTTTCGCGAATCCATGAGCGGGAATAAGCCAAAGGCCCCGATGATATCCGGCGGCATAGATCACATCATCGACGACGGCCATTGAGGCCATGAAATCAGGGCGTTCCATTTTATCGTTCCAGGGGATCGAATAGGCGACCGACTTGGGATGAGCGGGATCGGAAACATCGATGCAAAAGACACCGTTGTATGTATTGTTGACATAGGCCATTTTTTCTTCGTTTACCTGAACGGACCAGAGATCGGGATAGATCGGAAAGGCGAGAACGGGCATTTTGATCCGTCCGAGCAGACGGGGCGCTTTAAGATCTTCAAGAGAAAAGATATCCAGACCGTTTCCTTCATGCTCATTTTTGCCCTTATTGCCTCTTTTATGCCGCACAAGTCCGGTCCCGGCGTAAGCGATATGATCTCTTACATAAACACCGTCGCCGAGTCCGTCGAGAGGAGCATCACCGATAAACTGGGGATTTTTCGGATTACGGACATCGAAAAGGGAGAGCTTGCGCGATCCCCAATCTCCTGCATAGAGAATTCCGTTCGCGGTATCGACCGACTGGGCTTCCCCCGAAAGGACGAAGCCGAGGTGCCGCGGCTGCTTTGGAGCGGAGATATCGACGAATTCTGTTCCGAACTGCCGTTGACAGACATAAGCGGTATCATTATCGCAAGCGATTCCGGTCGCCAGTTCGATTGTATCGTAATGGCTCAAAAGGGTCGGGTTCTTCGGATTGGCAATATCGAATATATACAATCCATCGGATCGTGCGGTAATACAGGCGAGATTTTTGTAAACGCAGATCTGCCGGCAATCATTCGAAAGATCGTTGACCCGGGAAACGAACTTTGGTTTAAGGGGATTGGAAATATCGTAGATCGTAAAATGCCGTTTTCCGCAAGTATAGAGATAATGATCTCTTTGCGCAAGACCGCAAGTCGGTAAAGAATCTTTAACAAAAATCGGAGCAAGGTAAGCTCCATATTCTGCAAAGCTCAATCTTTTGTAGAAGGTGTTTCCATCGCGGTCCGTGATTTTTTCCGCGTTCAGATTCGGATCTTCTTTTCCATAAACGGAGCATACAGACAGGATCATAATCAGGGTATAAAGAAAGCGCATTTTATCCTCCTTGCAATAAGGAACAGGCAGTACTTGTTTTTTTAAATCCCGGGCAATCAAAAAAAATTATCTTTCAACATACAATCCGGCATATCCGCAGGGAATGATCATTTTTCCTTTATTGAAAACGGTAAGTTCGGGATGGCCCTTGATGTCGAAATACTTCATGATTTTCGGATTTTTGGGATCTTTCAGGTCGAATTCCATGATGGATCCATTTCTTCGATCGGTATAAGAAACGATGGTTCCGTCGGTTGAAGGTTTTCCGTAATCGGATAATCCTTTAACGGGATAATACTTCATTTCCCGCAGTCCCCTTGATTCCAACGGGTCGCAGATGCAGAAAGTACGGCTCCTGAAGAAGAGGAGTTTACCGTTCATAATGGCGGCTCCGTTGAAGAAAGAAACTTCACTCTGGAACGAGAGATGTTTTCGGACAGGAACTTTTCCGGAGAGATCGAACCAGAGAATTCCTGTTCCCTGAGCAGTGCAGACAGCGTACTTTCCATCGACCAGACCGTCGACAAGATCGCGTCCGTAAAGGATCCCCGCAATTTTCGCGTCCATCAGAACTTTGCGCGGCAGCGAAGGATCGGAAATATCGATAAAATGGATCTGATTATTGGCGGCTTTGGCAAGGATCACCGAACCTTGGGGCGGAATCATGATCTGCCGAACCGTCTTGCCGCAATCGTATCGGCCTAAATAATGAAGAGTCTTGTCGGAACTGATCAAATAAATACCGACTCCGTTGAACCCTTCGGCGGTATAAAGACGATTACCGACTTTTTTGACATCATAAGCGAATCCCCGAGTCGGGTAAATGAGAATCGGAACCGGCGGATCGGCTTTAATATCCAGCAGCTGAATCCCGGATGTACCCGCCGCGATCCACACGGAATTTTCATCGTGAACCGAAGCGGCAAGGACCTGTCCTTCAGGATCATAAATTTTGAACGTTTTCCGAAGTTCTTCGGACATTTTCGGATCAGGCGGGATCGGTTCCGACTTCAGGGACGGCGCTTTCCTTTCCGGATTCATTCTCTTCGCGTATTTGGAAGGAACAACATAAACGGAATTCCGGCAGCCGGCGAGATAGAAATATCCGTCGACAGAAGCGGATCCGCCGACCGGATCGGTAATTGTTTTTTTGGGCAAATAAGGCAAAACGGAATGCGCGATCCCTTTGGGATTTTTGGGATCGGAAACATCAATGCAGAAAAATCCGTTGTAAGCATCGGCAACATAGGCGACATTTTCATCGTTGACGGAAACCGCCCAATAATCGGGAGTGTACTCCACCGTTTGAACCGGGAATTTAAGCCGGCTCATCAGAACAGGCTTTTTCAAATCGGAAACGGAATAGATGTCGAGGCCATGTCCGCCCTGATTGCGCGGATCAAGGGGATTCGGCTTTTTATTCGGACGCTTGGGAACAAAAAGACCGGTTGCCGCATAGCAGATCTCATCCTTGATAAAGACTCCGTCTCCCAATCCGTCAAGAGGAGATCGGGAAAGACATTGCGGGTTTTTCGGATTTCGAACATCGAAGATCGAAAGTTCACGTGTTCCCCAATCGCCGACATAAATGATTCCGTTGGCGGCATCGACCGATTGCGCTTCGCCGGAAACGGCAAATCCCAAATGCCGGGGATGGGAAGGATCGGAAATATCGACAAATTCCGTTCCGAACTGACGCTGGGCGATGTAAGCGATTCCTTTATCGCATTTGATCCCCGTCGCAAGTTCGACGGTATCATAGTGCGCACGCAGATAAGGAGACCGCGGATTAAGAACATCGACAATATACATGCCGTCCTTACGGGCCGTAATATAAAGGCAATCCTTATAAAAATCGACCTGCCGGCATTCTCCAAGTCCGCCGATGCGGGCAATCTGTTCAGGCGTTCCCGGATTCGAAATATCGTAAACCGTTAAATGATTCATACCTGTCGCATAAAGATAATTTCCTTCAACGCAAACATCATTGGAAGGGAGCGAGCCCGGGATCTTTTGAGGAACCAGAAATTCTCCATACTTTTTGGAATCATGCCGCGCCTTAAAGATCGGCTCTTCCGCCGCTTGCGCTCCCATGATCTGTTCCCGCATTCCGAAGAGAACGGAACAGGACATTGTACAAACCAGCAGAAAAGAGAACATTCGCATCACTTTTTTCATTTTTTCTTTCATTTTTCTATCCTTGTCTTTTTGGCAATTCGGAAAGGAAAATACAATATTCGCTTGAATCATCGAAGATTAAATTCCGAATGAGGAAATTTTCCGCATCCTTTTCCTCGTCAACGGGAAATTAAACGCCATTTTACACAATGGAATCTCCTTTGTCAACAACTCAAATTCCGGAAGGGATCTCTTTTATAATACATTATTCATAAATAAAATAATATTCTTTTATCGTTCCTTTATTTACTTAAGTTGTAAACAGATTTTTGTTTGAAACCACGGATTACACTGATAAACACGGATGAATTCCA
>JAUNSU010000159.1 GCA_030539035.1 Planctomycetia bacterium | reverse complement strand
TGGCGATTTGCCTGAGCCAGAGATTACCCATAGATTTTGGTAGAGAGGCTTGAAAACAAGACCCTTTTGTTATTGTGTGCATGCACTGACAAAACGATAACCAAAGGGGTCTCAAGAATCAGCAAAAGCCTGCAGAATGCGAATTTCCGGCTCAATGGTCTCATTATATCGATTAGCAAAATGATTGTCAAGACGATACTAGTGTTTAAACTCAAATTTTTGGATCGCGGCGCAGTTGTATAATTTCCTGTTCAAGATCCAAAATGATGTTCTCCTTCTGTTCGATCAGCTGTTCTATTTTTTGTTCCTGTTTTTTTTGCTCTTCCAGCAATCTCTTTTTCGCTTTCCGATATTTGCGGATTGAAATAAAAGGCTGCAGCGGAAACAGAAAGATTTTTTCAAGACACTTCCCAAAATTTTGTATTGAACTCTTTCCATTGTTTTCCATCTTGGGGCGCTTTCCGATTGCGACGCCGCGCAGAAGATACTCCAGATATTTTCTAAGATGTTTTTTTTCATTTGCGACTTGCTTAAGAGTATCCTCCATGTGATCCCGATGAATGAAATAAAGGAATCGATCATCGTATTCCTTCCAATAAGAGGAATTACACCTTAAACCTACGCCGCTGATAAACACAATCAAAACTTTTGAAAGCTTTTGGAGCATATCCGAATCTGCCCCCAATTTGGGCAATTCCCGAAGCGCCATAAAAAACGGTTCAATTCTTGTAATGCAGTTTTTACCTTCCTGGATATAAACAAGAGACTTTGGATTACAACGGTAATTGTACAGTCTTTTGTAAAAAACAGATATTTTATTGGCCAAAAAGGCACCTTTAATACAAAAATACTGATCATGTCCCGCTCGAATCTCCGGGGGAAAGAGGATGTTGTTTTCCTGCAAAAATGAGGTTTTCCAAAGTTTTCCCCAAATTGTCCAATTCATACTCAATACAACAGAAAACTTGTCGTATCCAAAGTATTCATCATATTCCAATTTTTGGTACAGCGGGTCGAAAAAGTTGTGCCGCGGATCATAATTGGCAAAAAAGGCAGTCAAATCCGCATTCGTGTACTCCGCATGAATATACGATTTTTCACACATGTCCAGAGTGATCGTGTCGTCGGCGTCAAGAAATGCGATATACTTGCCCCTCGCGATTTTAATTCCCTCATTTCGAGCCGCCGAAGCTCCATGATTCTCCTTGTGAATTACGTGAATTCTTGAATCCCGAAGCGCGTATTCATCCAAAATTTTCGCGCTCCCATCTGTTGATCCGTCGTCTATACAAAGGATCTCAATATCGGAAAGCGTTTGATTTAAAGCGGATTCCAAACATTCCGCTAAAAATTCTTCCGCATTGAAGACCGGTATAATCACTGATATCTTTATGGAATCGTCCGTGTTCATTTTTCTTTCGCTAAGCCATCATAAAACCGTTAAGTATTGCAGCTCCAAGCAATATCAAAATCATTAATGTTCGCCTATTCTACCAGAATTGGATTCCTTTATCTAGATCAATATTACGGTATTTTCCATATTTTCAGTATTTTTCTCCTTCCTATGAGCTTTCTTTTGGAAACGAAAAGATAAAATATACATTATACATAAAATAGATATATTTTACAAATTGAATCGGCAAAAATGAAGATGAAATTCCGATAATTCTTAAAATACAAAATATACATAAAATGTATCGATAAAAATATTTCCATGCGAGTCTATATCAAGAAAAATAATTGACGAAACCACTGGACAGATCCCGATAATAAGATTAAGCTGTAGGATATTTTTGAGGTATCAGCTTTCTCTAAAACCATGGAACGGATTTTAAGATATGAAAATAGGATTCTTTAAAGAATATGCGCTCCCCATCCTCGCGGTGGTGATCTTTCTGTTGTCGTTCATCTGGATGGGGACCCGTGCGACCATCCAAAGCAACTCCAACTCCGTCGAAGACTGGCTCCCCGAAAATCATCAGGAAACACAAGACTATAAGTGGTTTCTGAACCATTTTCCGTTCGAAAGCTTCGTCGTCGTCAGCTGGAACGATTGTACCCTTGATAACGCGGATAAAATCGAATTCTTTGCCCAAAAACTCGTTCCGGGCCAGACAATCGATAATTTTTCCCTGATGACCCCTGTTCCCGATATCGCCGCCGATCTGAACCTCGAAAATGTTCAAGATCGAATCCCAAAAGAGGATATCCATAAACAACGCCAAAAAGATCACGTCAGCGTTTCCGACGGAGATAATGAAAACAGTAATTTCTCCGGATCCGATACAACAACGTCCCGAGTTGCCGATCTCCCCGACAGCGCTCTGTTCAAGTCGGTAATGACCGGGCCGCGCCTGCTCCGCCTCCTGGAACAGTCCTATGCGCGAATGCCTTCCTCCGGACAAACGGCCGAAGAAACCCGCGCCGATCTGATCGATCGCCTCAAGGGAACTCTCGTCGGTCCCGACGGACATGGAACCGCAATGATCATTACCTTGCAAAAAGGGAAACGAAACGGAAAAGAACTGAAAAAAATTCTCGATCGCATTCGGGAACTCTCGATCGAGTGCGGTCTTCCCAATACAATTGATATTCAAACAGGCAGCTTTGCCAGTAAAGTTGGAAAAGCCCTTTACGACTTCTATCGCGAATCCCTTTACGGGCGGCAGCCTAATCTGAACGGGATCATCATGGGAGGCCCCCCTACCGATAATGTCGCTCTGGACCAGGAAGGAGAACGAACTCTCTATCGGCTGGCCGGGATCTGCGCAATGATCGGATTAACCGTTGCGTTCCTTTGTCTGCGAAGTATCCGGTTGACCCTGTTCGTCTTTTGGGTCGCCATTATCTCCGCGGGAATCGCGATGGCCATGGTCGCCTTTACAGGAGGAACCTGCGACTCAATATTATTGAGTATGCCCGCATTGGTCTATGTAATTGCGATGTCCGGGTCGATCCACCTGGTCAATTATTATCATGATGCCATTTTGGAAGGAGGGCTGCAGGGAGCGACCGAACGGGCCGTTCACCACGCGTTTACCCCGAGCTTCTTTGCTCAGTTTACAACCGCAATCGGGCTGGGATCCCTTTACGCGAGCCATTTGGTTCCGATTGTGAAGTTCGGCTTTTATTCCGCGATCGGGGTTTTAATTACCCTGATTTTGCTATTTCTCTATCTTCCTGCTCTTCTCTATTTTTATCCTTCCCGAAAGTTTGCCGAGCAGCATGCTCATAAAGGACTGGATGGAGAAGAGAACAAGTTCACCAATCTTTGGAAATACATTGGCGGATTTGTGATCAACCATAATATTATTGTTTCCATTGTCTGCCTGGGAATCATGATTTTCCTTGGACTCCAGCTGCCGAATATCAAGACGTCTGTGAAAATGATGAACTTTTTCTCGGACGACGCGGATATTATCGCCAATTATACCTGGCTTGAAGAAAAATTGGGACCCTTGGTTCCGATGGAATTGGTCGTTTCCTTTGATAATAATAAACTGCGTCCGAATGTATTCGGAACATCAGAACGACTCCGTCTGGTCAATCGAATCAGCGATGCACTGAAAAAAAAATTACACGAAGATGTCGGCGGAACCCTGTCCGTTGGACTTTTTGCTCCGGATATCGACTCGGTTGCCAATCCCGACAGCTTCTACTTCAATATGGTAAGCACGGTCGTCGGGAAAACGGTGAACAACAGCCGAAAAGATCTGAAAGATTATTTGACCGTTGAAGGAAATCCCTCGCTCGATGAAGTTCTTCTCTTTCTGAAAGAAAAAGGGGATGCCGCAAAGGCAGTCTTTGAGAAAAATCAGAAGGATCTTTCCGCAAAAATTCGCGAAAAAGGAGGAGACCCCGATCTTCTTTTCGCGGAAGCCCAAAAATCGACAGACGTAAAAACGAAAAATCTGGGACGTACTCAAGCCGCGAACAGTTCTTTTGCAAAAGAGATTCAAAACTGTCTCCAGTTGAAAAATGATTGGAAAGAGCTTGAATCCATGCGGGAAACGCTCGCATCGGAAAAGGAATCGCTGATCGCGTCCGGCATTAAAAATTTGAAAGATCTTCTGGAAGTCGTTCCGAAAGATCGGGCTTTCCGGAATCTTTCTCTCGAAAAAACCATGCAATTGACCGAGTGCATGGAGGTTTGGCAAAGAGACAAGGGAATTGATCTTTGGCGAATCAGTATTCGCGTATGGGCCCTTAAAAAGGATATCGATTATTCGCGGTTTATCGACGACGTGAAGCAGGTAACCGAACCGATTCTTGCGGAAGCCTCTGCAAAACTCGAAGAGATACTCGTAAGGAGCGGAAATACCGATCCCCAGGCGAAGAAAAAGGCGGAGGATAAAAAATTCCAGGACCAAACGGCCCTTGCTTCCGGACTTTCCGTTTCCGCGGATGAGAATCAGAACAGTATGGGGCCGGGCCATAAATCGGATATTATTTATCCGGTGGGGATCTCCGCGAAATACACGGGAATGGTTCCCCTTGTTTATAAGACCCAGCATGAACTGATCAATGGACTTGCGCAAAGCCTGATGTGGGCGTTCGTTCTGATCGCGCTTGTGATCCTCTTCCTGTATCGCAATTTCACGTTGAGCATGATCGCAATGTTCCCGAACATCTTTCCGGTTGTTGTTGTCTTCGGATACATGGGCTGGCGCGGAATTCTGGTCGATGTCGGGACCATGATGACCGCGAGCGTTGCTCTTGGTGTTGCAGTCGACGATACGATCCACTATTTGACTTGGTATACGGACGGACTTGACCGCGGACTCAGTATTAACGATGCCGCAAGGGCCGCTTACCGGCGCTGCGCAACCGCAATGCTTCAATCGAGCTTGATTTCCGGACTCGGACTCTTCGCGTTTGCGTTCAGTACGTTTGTCCCGACTCAACGGTTCGGTGTTCTGATGCTTGCGATCCTTTTTGTCGCGGAATTCGGCGATCTGATTTTCCTTCCTTCCCTTTTAACCGGACCTCTTGGACGATACTATGTTAAGCGGAGACAGGGAAGCCGCAAAAGAAATACCGGTCTGAAAGCGGACAGCACTCAACCGGAAATTGCCAAAGCGGAATAAGCGATCCTTGCGTCTGAATTTAAAAGAAGGAAATCCCGGTTCGGATAAATGCGAATCGGGATTTTTCCTTTTTAGTCAATGATTGACAACATCCCTTCTTTGTGTTAAAATTTCCTCATATTTGAACAGGGGGTTTATAATGGATTCCCGTGTTCGAAAAATGAGTTCTTTTTTGATATTTGATGTTTATTATCAACAGCGAACAGGAAAAAAATGAGCGAATTACATGATGAATGCGGTGTTGTCGCAATATATCATCTTTCAACAGGGGAAGAATCGCCTCTTTGCCCTCCTCAAGGACGAGAAGAGGTTTCCCGATTGGTACCGCGAATGCTTTTGGATCTTCAGAATCGCGGCCAGCTTTCGGCAGGAATTACCAGTTGGTCGCCCAAGAGAAAGCAATTGATCGATACCCATAAGGAAGTGGGAACGGTAACCGAGGTTTTTCATCTGAATCACCGCGAGAAGTACAACAGACTCATGGACGAGTATTCGGGTCAAGCGGCGATCGGGCATGTTCGATACGCGACCTGCGGGCAGGACGATCGAAGCTATGCGCAGCCTTTTGAACGGCACCATATCAAAAAATACAAATGGTTCAGCTTTGCGTTCAACGGCCAAATCGCCAATTACGATGAATTGAAAAACAAACTTCTCTGTGATAATAATACTTATCTTGCCCGTGAAACCGATACAGAAATCATCATGCACTTTCTTTGCGCGGCCCTGAAGGAATCCGATAATGGATCCGATCTTCTTCCGGTCTGTCAAAAACTTGGCGCTTCGTTTGACGGGGCTTACAGTCTTGTTTTTTTGAACGCACGGGGAGAGATGTTTGTCGCTCGGGATCCGCTGGGGATCAAGCCGCTTTGCTATGCGTTCGACGGATCGCTTTTCGCGGCCGCAAGTGAAAGCGTTGCCCTGTTCAATCTCGGTTTTACCGCCGATGCGATCAAAAGCGTTGTTCCAGGCCAAATGATCATTGTCAATAAAAACGGAATTCGAATCGAACAGTTCATGGAGAGTCCCCGAACTTCTCACTGTTTCTTCGAATGGGTCTATTTCGCCAACGTCGCAAGCACACTCGACGGAAAAAGTGTTTATCTTGCCCGAAAACGGCTGGGAGAGGAACTTGCGCACCAGGAAAAGGTCCCGTTGGATAAGGATTCCATTGTCGTTCCTGTTCCCGATACAAGTAAAGCGGCCGCGGACGGAATGGCCTACGCCCTGAATATCCCCTGTCTGGAAGGATTGATCCGAAATCGATACAGCGGTCGAACCTTTATCGAAGGGGGAGAATACCGAAAACGAAAAGCGGAAACCAAATACACCCCGCTTCTGGAAGTTCTTGAAGGAAAACGGATCTTTCTGGTGGAAGATTCCATTGTTCGTTCGACAACAATGCGCGTGCTGATCGATCGGATCCGCAATGTTGGAAAAGCGAAAGAGATCCATGTTCGCGTTGCCTGTCCACCGATTACCGGTCCCTGCTTTTACGGGATAGACATGTCAACTTATAAAGAGCTGTTTGCGACCCCGTTCTTTGAGAAACGGGGAAAACAGTTTGGCGACTGGATCCTGGATTCCGAGATCGAGGAAGAGATGTCGAAAGATATCGGGGCGGATTCCCTTCGATTCCTTCCGGTCAAATCGATCTCCAAGGCGATCGGCATTCCCGCATTGAATCTTTGCCAAGCCTGTATTAACGCAGATTATCCCACGGAATGGGGCTGCAAACTTGCCCGAATCGCAAAGGAAAATTACGATCACGGAGTAAACGGCCGAACTTACGAATGATCGGCCTTATTTTTGAAGAAAACTGAATTCCCGATAGTCTTCGTTTTTTGAGATTCTGTTTTAAAAATCGCATATAATCGGGATTTCCATTTCTCGCGGCTTCTGTCCGTTCGAAGTTCTCTTTCGAACTTTTAATAA
Organism: Planctomycetia bacterium; assembly: GCA_030539035.1. Lineage (GTDB taxonomy): Bacteria > Planctomycetota > Planctomycetia > Pirellulales > Thermoguttaceae > JAUNBG01. The sequence goes on along the minus strand of JAUNSU010000159.1, from coordinate 59 downwards.
TTAAGGGAGTAGCCTTGATTTTACGTTAAACTGGACACACTTGGTTATTCAAGGAATTC
>JAUNSU010000158.1 GCA_030539035.1 Planctomycetia bacterium | reverse complement strand
TGCTGCTGTAGCTCAGTCGGTAGAGCGCGTCCTTGGTAAGGACGAGGTCATGAGTTCAAATCTCATCAGCAGCTTTTTTCGGAGTCGGACTTGTATACCGTAAACAGGTCATTTGTGCCTGTGCGGATCAATCCAAAGGCGGATGAGTCCATTATGGAATCTTCGCTTCCGCGCGGCATCTTTCATTTACCCCGTACCTTATGTAGGGAGAAATTTGAAACATGGCAAAGGAAGTATTTCAGAGAACAAAGCCGCATGTTAATGTTGGTACGATCGGACACATCGACCATGGTAAGACCACATTGACCGGCGCCATTCTTGCTGTTCAGGCCGCGAAAGGACTTGCTCAGTTCAAGTCTTATGCCGATATCGCCAAGGGCGGTACCGTCCGCGACGCCAGCAAAACCGTTACCATCGCGGTTGCTCATACCGAGTATGAAACCGCCAATCGGCACTATGCCCATATCGATTGCCCGGGCCACGCCGACTTCATTAAGAACATGATCACCGGTGCCGCTCAGATGGATGGCGCGATCCTCGTCGTCTCCGCCGTCGATGGCCCGATGCCCCAAACTGCCGAACACGTTCTGCTTGCTCGTCAGGTGAACGTTCCCCGCTTGGTCGTCTTCATGAACAAGTGCGATCTCGTCGACGATCCCGAATTGCTCGAACTCGTCGAAATGGAAATTCGCGATCTGCTCACAAAGTACAATTTCCCCGGCGATGAAGTCCCCGTTATCCGCGGCGCCGCTCTTCCGGCTTACCAGAATCCTTCCGATCCGGAAGCCAATAAGTGCATCGGTGAACTGCTCGACGCTGTCGACGCTTATATTCCCGAACCGCAGCGCGAACAGGATAAGCCCTTCCTGATGGCCGTTGAAGACGTCTTCTCCATCGAAGGACGCGGAACTGTTGCGACCGGTCGTATCGAACGCGGTGTCGTTAAAGTCGGCGACGAAGTCGAAATCGTCGGACTTGCCGAGAAACCGGTCAAGACCGTCTGCACCGGAGTTGAAATGTTCAAGAAGACACTCGACAGCGGAATGGCCGGCGATAACGTTGGTCTTCTCCTCCGCGGTGTCAAACGAGATGAAATCCAGCGCGGTCAGTGCCTGGCCAAGCCGGGATCCATTACCCCCCATACCGAATTCGAAGCTGAAGTTTACGTTCTGTCGAAGGAAGAAGGCGGCCGATCCACTCCGTTCCGATCCGGATATCGTCCGCAGTTCTACTTCCGTACAACCGACGTTACCGGCGGTGTTACCCTTCTCGGCGGCGCTGAAATGTGCATGCCTGGCGATAATGTCAAGCTCCAGGTCGAACTTGGTCAGCCGATCGCCATGATGGAAAACGTCCGTTTCGCGATTCGTGAAGGCGGAAAAACCGTTGGATCCGGCGTTGTTACCAAGATCCTGAAGTAAGTATTGACTTAATATAATCCGGCAATAAATGGCTAACGCAATAATGTCGGGATCATCCGAACCGTAAGCCGTTTATTGCTTTTTTTAGGGGTGTAGCTCAAGTGGTAGAGCACTGGTTTCCAAAACCAGCGGTTGAGTGTTCGAGTCACTCCGCCCCTGCTGCCGGGAGGACGCTTCAAGGCGTGCTCCCGTTTTTAAAATCGCTCGACATTGAGTCGGTGCAAAAAACGATAAAGATCATCATATTCAAGCAGGGTATTAAAAATGATTTCCTCATTCTTCAAGGAACTGTTCCGCGGCGGATTGTATAAACCTTCCCAGGGTAAAGTATGCCGCAGATTGACATTCCTCGGTATCGCAATCGTTTTCATTACAGGTTCCTGGCGCATTTGGGCAGATCATCTTTTTGGTACAGTCGATAATTCCATGATCGCCGCCGTGATTAACACAATCGTCGGCTGCTGGTTTGCTTATCGTCTGATCAATTTCGCCCCCTTTGCTGATTTTCTGATCTCTGTCGAAGCGGAAATGACAAAAGTTTCCTGGCCCGCCAAAGCGGAATTGTTCACAACGACTAAAGTTGTCCTCGTATTCATGGGCCTGTTTATCGCGATTATTTATTTCTATGACGTTACTTTAAGCGTTGTGATCAGCTTTGTAGACAAAGTCCTCAGTTCGATCATATAATTGCGCCGGAAAATCCACTCGCATTGAACGGAATAAAAAATGAGTAAACAAGCGGAACAGCAGCAGGTCGAAGAAGAATCCCTGATGCCGGAAAAGAAAAAAGACTGGTATATCCTCAAGGTTCAGGTTAATCGGGAAGATACGATCCGAAATAATCTGCTGCGAAGAGTGCAACTTGCCGGTCTTGAAAAATACTTTGACGAAGTTCTCGTTCCGACGGAAAAAGTCAGTGTCGTTAAAAACGGGCAGAAAAAGGTTACCAAACGGAAACTTTATCCCGGATATTTAATGGTCTATATGGAAATTAACGACGATACCTGGTATCTTGTTCGCGAAACACCGGGCATCGGCGATTTTACAGGAGCGGGCGGAAAGCCGGTTCCGATGTCCCCGATCGAAGTGCAAAAAATTCTTCAGGCGGACAAAAAAGATACAGATGAGGCACCGAAGCTGAAGATCCCTTACAGTAAGGGCGATCGCGTTAAAATTACAGACGGTGCATTCAGAGATGTTGAGGGGGAGGTAACGGCAGTCGACGATATGACTGGTCGCGTTACCGTTAGTATCACGATTTTCGCACGAAGTACCCCGGTTGATCTGGAGTATTGGCAAGCGGAAAAAGTGGAAGTTTGACTCGATTTTATAAGGATTTAAAATGGCAAAGCAATTAACAGCAGTCGTGAAGTTTCACGCCACCGGAGGAAAGGCAACCGCAGCACCCCCTGTCGGTACCGCTCTCGGTAAGTACGGCTTAAATCTTGGACAGTTTGTAAAGCAGTTCAATGATCGTACCCAGGACAGCATGGGGATGCGCATTCCCGTGGTCGTGAGAGTTTACAATGATCGTTCTTTCGATTTGGAAACCAAAAGCCCGCATTCCGTCGACCTGATCAAACAGGCCGCCGGCATTGTTAAAGGATCGACACACGTTCCGAAAGAAAAAGTCGGTGTCGTTAGCAAGGCACAGCTCCGTGATATCGTGAAGATCAAGCAAAAAGACTTGAACGCTCGCGAGGTGGAAATGGCCGTAAACGTCCTGATGGGAACCGCCCGAAGTATGGGAATCGATGTCACCGACTGATCTGGAAAAGATCCGTCCCTGCACATTCGGCTTTAGTCGATTTTTAACAGGTTTTTAATGCGAAATCATTCAGGTTGTCCGGAAGTTTCCGAGCTCTTGTGAAATTTCCTTTCACCGTCTGAAATCAGATAAAAAGTATCATCCAAAAAGGAATCTGGCTTCTTCAGAACGGCGGCAATCAGGATTAACGAAAATGTGGGAATAATATTATGGCCAAAGAAACAAAAAGAATGAAAGCAATGAAAGCGCTGCTTCCGAAGACGAAGGACCCGGTCCCGCTCGCGGATGCAATCGCTATTCTCAAGCAGTTCAATACAACGAAGTTCGATCAATCTGTCGAGATCTCGATGCGGTTGGGAGTGGATCCCAAGATGACCGATCAGATCGTACGCGGATCTGTCGTCCTTCCTCATGGAATCGGTAAAAGTCTTCGCGTTGCCGTCTTCGCCAAGGGCGAAAAGGCCGAAGAAGCCAAAGCGGCCGGCGCGGAATTCGTCGGTGCCGCCGATCTCGCCGAAAAAATCAAAGGCGGATGGACCGATTTCGATGTCTGTATTGCCACTCCCGATATGATGGGGTTTGTTGGACCTCTCGGAAGAACCCTCGGTCCCCGCGGGCTCATGCCAAGTCCAAAAGCCGGTACGGTTACCATGGATCTTACCAAGACCGTTCACGAATACAAAGCCGGTAAAGTTGAGTTCCGAAACGATAAGGGCGGAATCGTCCACGGTGTCGTCGGAAAGATCAGCTTCGATGCCGATAAGCTCCTGGAAAACATTCAGGCGTTTATCCAGTATGTCAATACACTTAAGCCCGCTTCCATCAAGGGCGTTTACGTGAAATCCGTTGCCATTTCCGCAACGATGAGTCCCGGTATTCGTGTCGTCGGCTGATTTGTCTTTCGTTCTTTTTCGTGTGATCAGTTCAAATGAATCTTGACACGCAGAACGAATTCAAGAGTGCCGGTTGGGCAAAACCAAACAACCCTTAAACAAATATCGATTGTGATAAAATGAGTAAAACCGTAAAGAATTACATTATCGAAGATCTTAAAAAGAGACTCAACGGTGTGGAAAACGCTCTTCTGGTCAATGTGATCGGTTTGGACGTGAACACGATGAACCGTCTTAGAACAGATCTTCTTTCTAAAAATATCAATATCCTGGTGATCAAGAACAGCCTTGCTCATCGGGCCGCGATCGGAACTCCCCTTGAATCTTTGTTCAAAGGTTTGCGAGGAACCGCATCGGTCTGCTATGGTGCACAGGACATTGTTGCCCTGGCGAAAGAGCTTGTCCGGATTTCGAAGGACAAGGCTTATGCGAAGTTCCAGCTTCGCGGCGGTGTGATGGATGGTGAAGCCTTCGCCGCCGATAAGGTGATCGATATCAGCAAGTGGCCTTCCAGAGAGGAACAGATCTCCATTCTGCTCGGTCAAATCGTTGGTGTTGGATCGAAGCTGTCGTCCCAGCTGCTTGCTTGCGGAGCCAATCTGGCGAGCCAGTTCGAGCAGTTGTCGGAGAAAGAGGACGCGGACGCCCCCAAAGAGGAAACCGCTGTCTGATCCGTTTTCACGTTATCAAAATTTGGAATGGCGATTGTCCGTCTCTGATCGTTTTATAAACGCCGGAATCGGCGGACACGCTGAAGAATATAAAGAATAGTTTACGTTTATTTTACATTGCGCAACGGCCGTTGACCACAGGAATTGGAGTAAAATTCCGGAGAGGTGGGAGCTGAAACGCAAAAGAAGAAAGGAAATTTCCAATGTCTGAAGATCAAGAAAAAGTTTATTCCGAAGCGACCAAAGAGCTGGGCGAAAAGATCATGGGTCTTACCCTGAAGGAAGCCAAAGAGCTGAGCGATTACCTGAAGGACGTCCATGGTGTTGAACCCGCCGCTGGCGGAGCTGTCATGGTAGCTGGTCCGGCTGCCGGCGGCGCTGATGCCGCTCCGGCCGAAGAGAAAACCGAATTCGATGTTATTCTCGAAAACTTCGGTGCCAGCAAGCTCAACGTTATTAAGGTTGTCAAAGCCGCTACCGGCGCCAGCCTTGGTGATGCGAAGGCCCTCGTTGACGGAGCACCCAAGCCGGTCAAGCAGGGTATTTCCAAGGACGAAGCGGAAAAGCTGAAAAAGGAACTCGAAGAAGCTGGTGCGACTGTCTCTCTCAAGTAGTTGACTCTGCCTTCTTAAACATAGAAAAGGGCCGTTTTACGCAAGTAAAACGACCTTTTTTTGAAAATATTTTGTTTTTGAAAACTCCTTTTCCGATCCCGTCTTTTTGAAACCGCAGATTTTTTTGTTGTCTTTTGGTTAATGAATATTTGCATTTAATGGAATAATAATCCATACGTGTCTTAGGACACGGTATTTTATAAACAATATTCTTGCCTGTCTTTTATTCAATTCTCCCATTTTTACTTGACAACCATTGACTTCTCGATTACATTAAAAGAAAAGCGTCGTTGCCCTTATCATGCTTTTAATCGAAAAGAACGAAGCGGACAAAGTTCGGTTGATTCTTGAACATGATGATGGATCGAACGCCAAATTCGTCATGTCCAATGGTTGGACACCTGCGTTCACAGCCGTCAAAATGGGAAACTTGGAAGTTCTGAAAATGCTGCTCGAGAAAGGGGCCAACCTTCAGACGACCGCCATCGACGGAATGAACCTGCTTCAGTACGCGTGTTTCAAAGGAAATCGGGAAATCGTCCAATTCCTGTTGGAAAAAGGACTTAACCCCAATATGCGTGGAACAAACAACACGCCTGCGTATTTTTACAGTTGCGGCAAGCCGGAAATTTTGAAAATGATGCTGAAACACGGCGCCGATGTTTCTTTGCGAAACAACGTCAAGGGAACCGCCATGCACTTTGCCGCTGCGAACGGAGCGTTGGAATCGGTCCGTCTGCTCGTCGAAGCGGGCGCAGATGCAAACGCAAAAGACAACAATGGTGAAACGCCTCAAGTTATCGCTCGTGCGGGTGGTTTTAAGGCGGTAGTGGAATACTTTAAGAATTTGACGTCAAAAGAGTAACTTAACAAAAAGGAACAACAATGTTTGTTCGATTGTATTCCCCAAAGGGTTAGAAACAATCGGAGACCTTGCGTTCGCACATTGTAGAAGTATGACATCGACATCTTCTGTCGTAACGCAAATTTTTGGTAAAAACGATTTTGCTGGGTTTTCCGGTCTCGAAAGTCGAGTCTTAATGGACTTTATGGACGTCGGACAACCCGATGTGACATCGCTGGTGTTTCCTGAAGGCTTGAAGTCCGTGGGCTTCAATGCGTTTGAGGGGTGTTCCCGTCTTGCCTCCGTGATAGACGTAGAGTTTATAAAAAACACAATCTCCCATTAACCCGGGGAAGAAGAAAAAAACGTTGTTTTCCGAACACGGTTCGAACCCGAGCGCTGGGAGGGATAAGCGTCCTCGCTTATCCACGGCGGCAACGCCGCCGCTCTCCGCAATAGACGTAGAGTTTACAAAAAACACAATCTCCCATTAACCCGGGGAAGCGGCGAGAAATAGAGATACCGAAAATGGCGGGAACCCGAGCGCTGGGACGGTGCCCGTCCCGGGCACCCGGCGGCGAAGCCGCCGTGGTCGAAGAGTTGGAATCTCTAAAAAGCGTTGTGATTCGATTATGGGTTGAATTACGATCCCTTGGATGATGTTCATTCCCTAATTCCGGTCGGCGGCAAGGCACTGCCCCTATCGGGGGCGCTGATTATTGGTAATTCCAACCGGGTTAAGTAATATGGTCTCTTCCAACAAGGTTAATGGACATTTGCGTTTTATGGTATATATTGACGTATTCGTTTGTGTGTATCCAAGGAAGCTCCACCGCGATTTTAGGGAATTTACATCGCTCGGGGCGGCCAAGATGACCGCCCTCCGTATGCGGCTTCGCCGC
>JAUNSU010000157.1 GCA_030539035.1 Planctomycetia bacterium | reverse complement strand
TGTCCGTGTTCACTGCAGCGGTGATCATGCCGAACCAAACGAATATCGGCTCCGTAGATTTCACGAATCATGGTTCCGTTGAAAGCCGAGGTCGGATGAACGACCACTTTGCGGTTGACGCAGATCACGCTCTGAACGAATTGGGATACAACGCCGAGATCATGGGAAACGAGAAGAATCGCGATCTTTTCATTCAATTTACTCAGAAGTTCATAAAGAATTTCGATCCCGGTCGGATCAATATTATTGGTTGGTTCATCCAGGATCAGGAGCTCCGGACGGGAACAGAGTGCGCGGGCAAGGAGGACTCGCTGCCGTTCTCCTCCGGAAAGCGATCCGAAAGAAAGATCCTTTTTATCGGCGATTCCCATCAGATCAAGCGCGGCCAGCGCCTCTTCCCGGTCAAGCGCCGAAAACCGGAAGGGAAGCAGCGATTCCCAAAGTCCTTTGGAAGATCCCGCGTTGATTCGTCCGGTTAATACGACGTCCAGCGCGGTAATGGGAAATCGGTAATCGACGATCTGATGCTGAGGGGTGTATCCAACGCGCAGACGGTTCTTTTTCGGGGATCCGCCGAACAGACGGATCGTTCCCGTCTGCGGATGTAAAAGCCCGAGAATCAGTCGAACAAGGGTCGTTTTTCCTCCTCCGTTGGGGCCAACGATCGACGCAAACTCCCCTTCCAATACGGACAAATGAACATCTTCCAGGATGCTTTCCGTATTATACGCAAAAGAGACCGCGTCCAGTTCAACGATTTTTTTCATTTAAGGAATCTTAAAGAATGAATTTACTGAGATCCTCATCCTGAACGAGTTTCCCCAGCCGTTCGGCAACATAAGGACCGTTGACAACGACTTTCCCCATCTTCATGTCGGGCGCTTCAAAACTGAGTTCTTCCAAAAGGCGCTCCATAATCGTATAAAGGCGCCGCGCACCGATATTTTGCGTCGTTTGATTGACATCGTGCGCATATTGGGCGAGCCCCGCAATCGCATCATCCGTAAAGGAAAGATCGACTCCTTCCGTCTTCATCAGTGCGGTGTACTGCTTTGTCAACGCTCCGTGCGGATCTTTTAAAATGCAAATAAAATCGTCTTTCGAAAGATCGGACAGTTCCACACGAATCGGAAAACGGCCCTGAAGTTCCGGCATGAGATCCGTCGGCTTCGAACGATGAAAGGCGCCTGCGGCAATGAAAAGGATATGTTCTGTCGATACAAGTCCGTATTTCGTCTGGATCGTTGTTCCTTCCACGATCGGAAGCATATCGCGCTGAACTCCCTGCCGGGAAACATCCGCTCCATGCTGCTGATCGCTCGCAACGATCTTGTCGATCTCGTCAATAAAGATTATTCCGAGATTTTCCGCAAGATCAATCGCCTTGCTGTTCAGATTCTCCTTGTTGAGAAGACGGTCGCATTCCTGTTCAAAGATCAGATCACGCGCTTCTTTTACCGGAAGTTCCCGCTGATTGCTCCGCTTCGGAAAAATATTCTCGAACATGCTTTGAAATTCGGTGTCCATATTGTCGAGTCCGATTCCTCCCATGATGACCGGCGGGGCCGTTTTTTGCTCGTAAACGACCGGGATCAGGGTCTCCTCATACTCTCCGGCGCGAAGCCGGCGAAGGATCTCTTCCCGATCTGCGATCAGCTCAGATTCTTCCGGCTTTTCCGGTTCCTTTTGTGAATCGGGAGAAGAAGCACCGGGCTCAAAAATATCCGGATTCTTTTTCTTCAATTCATCCATCATCTTTTCAATAAACAGAGCGGGGTTCTTGTTGGGCAAATCCGGATCGGATGAATCTTTTACATTCACAACCGCCTTGCCGATCGAGTTGATCATGTTTATAAAGGAGTTCGGTGAATTCTCCATATGTCCGGAATGATCGGAATCCTCCCCCTCGGAAGAAGATAAATGCAATGCTTCTTCGTCCTCCTCGTCCTCACCCGGGACCGCGGCGGAATCCTTGCGGAGCTTGGCGCGAAGGACCTCTTCCAGAATAGAAGCAATTCGCTCCTCGGCGGCTTTTCGCGCCTGATCCTCAATTTTCTTGCGTTCTTCCGTTCGGACAATTCCGAGCGCGTTTTCTACAAGATCGCGGACCATGCTTTCGACATCGCGTCCATAATATCCGACTTCCGTGTATTTCGTCGCTTCCACTTTAATGAAAGGAGCTCCGGTAAGCGCCGCAAGCCGTCGGGCAATCTCCGTTTTTCCAACTCCCGTCGGACCGATCATCATCATGTTTTTCGGACCGATCTCTTTTTTCATTTCCGGCTCAACCTGATGCCGCCGCCAGCGATTCCGAATCGCAATGGCAACCGCCCTTTTCGCATCATTTTGACCAACAATATATTTATCAAGTTCGGCGACAATTTTACGAGGTGTTAGTTCGAGCACTTTAATTCCTCCACAACGATATTCGAATTGGTATAGATATCGATTTCCGATGCGATCTTCAGGGATTCCCGGACAATTTCTCCCGCGGAAAGGGTACTGAATTTCTTGAGCGCGTTGGCCGCTGCCATCGCGTAATTTCCGCCCGACCCGATCGCAAGAATACCGTCCGTCGGCTGAATCACATCGCCGTTTCCCGATAAAAGAAGGGTAATCTGGGAATCCACTACGATCATCATCGCTTCCAGTTTGCGAAGAGCACGGTCGATTCGCCAATCTTTGGCAAGTTCTGTCGCCGCGCGAAGTGTATTCGACGGATAATCTTTCAATTTCATCTCAAAGCGTTCCAGAAGGGCAAACGCGTCGGCGGCCGATCCCGCAAAGCCGGTAATGACTCGACCGTCCAGCATTTTACGGATCTTCATCGCGTCCGATTTCATGATCGAACTGCCCAAGGTTACCTGCCCATCGCCGCCGATTGCAACGATCCCGTCCTTTCGAACGGTCAATATGGTTGTACTTCGTGTTTTGATTTTCATTTTTAACGTCTTTAAAGTTCAGGGTCCAAATTTAAAAGTAAAAAGGGAATGTTCAGGAACAAAAAACGCTCCCGATTTTAAGAATCGAAAGCGCTGTTTGGAGGAACTAAACATCCAGATATTTGACATCCAGCGCGTATTTTTCGATAAATTCGCGGCGCGGTTCGACGCGGTCTCCCATCAAAACGCGGAAAAGATCATCGGCGGCCGACGCATCTTCCATGGTAACCTGGACGAGGACCCGGCGAGTCGGATCAAGCGTGGTTTCCCGAAGTTCTTCCGGGTCCATTTCTCCCAGCCCTTTAAATCGGGTAATGATCCATCCTTTTTCTCCCGCTTTGCGAATCGCACTGAGGAGTCCGCGAAGATCATCAATTCCGACTTCCGAATCGCCCCGGCGCAGAAGATAACGGGAGCCTTCCTGTCCTGTTCGCTGGATCGGAATAAGGGACTCAATCTCGAATCCCTGTTCCCGAAGATCCAGAAGCTGGCGGTTCAACGACCGGACTTCATGAAGTTCCAGAATATGGAGCGTATTTTCGGCCGCCTTGTCGTTTTCCAGATCGGTGATCTTTTCTTCTTCCGCCTGTTGAAGACTCGCGGAAATCGTATCCGATCCGCTGAGTACGGCAACCGATTCTCCCGTTTCTTCCTCGATTTTCGCAAGGAACTGATCCAGATCTGTTCTTCCAAGGAACCAGTACTCTTCCCGTTTCCAGAAGACATGATAGATCGGAAGACGCGCTGTTTCCGGATCCTGCCGCTGCGCGTGATCCCGCAGACTGATCCCCCGCCGCTCCAGCGCTATAATGGAATCTTCAATCGAACTGAGGGTCTTGCACAATTTCTGGATCTTTTCCCCGTCAATGATTCGACCGTCCTGCGGATCAAAGACAGCATCGGAGATCCCGTTTTCCAGCAACTCGCGCCGCATCTCCTCATCCGTTTGAACATATCGGGCCGCACTGCCCTTCCCTCCTTTTTTCCGAACACGGAAAAGCGGCGGCTGTGCAATGTAGACATGCCCCGCCTTGACGAGATCATACATTTGCCGATAGAAAAAGGTCAATAAAAGCGTTCGAATATGGGATCCGTCGACGTCGGCATCGGTCATTATGATCACTTTCCCGTATCGGCGCTTGGTAAGATCGACATCTTCACCAATTCCGCTGCCAAGTGCAACGATCATACTTCGAACTTCTTCGTTGGCAAGGACTTTATCTTCACGGGACTTATAGGCGTTGATCACCTTTCCGCGAAGAGGAAGAATCGCCTGATATTCACGGATCCGTCCTCCTTCGGCGCTTCCGCCCGCGGAGTCCCCTTCCACGAGGAACAGTTCACATTTATCCACTTCTTTACTGGAGCAGTCGCGCAATTTGCCCGGCATTCCTCCATGGGAAAGGACATTCTTTCGGGATCGGACAAGCTGCCGCGCCTTTCGGGCACTTTCCCGAGCTTCCGCAGCGACAATTCCCTTTTGTACGATGATTCGCGCCGTTTTCGGATTCTCTTCCATGTATTTCGCGAGAGCTTCTCCGAAAATGGAGTTGACAATTCCTTCGACTTCACTGTTCCCCAGCTTGGTTTTCGTCTGTCCTTCAAAGCGGGGATTGGGGACCCGGATCGAGATCACGGCGGTTAATCCTTCGCGGAAGTCGTCTCCGACCGGGGCCTGATCCTTGAACATATTCTCTTTTTTGCCGTAATTGTTCAACGTTCGGGTCAACGCGGTCCGGAAGCCGGAGACGTGCGTTCCCCCTTCGATCGTATGGATATTATTAACATAAGACCGGACATTTTCCGTATATTCCACCGTATACTGGAGCGCGATTTCGACCAGAACGCCGTCCGCGGAATCTTCAATATAAATGATGTCCGGATGAGCCGCGTCGGTGGTCCGGTTCAGATTCTTTACAAAATCGATCAAACCGTCCTTGTACTCGAAAATATCGCTCTGATTCGAACGAAGATCACGGAATATGATTTTAACTCCATGATTCAAAAAGGCGAGATCCTGCAACCGCCGATAGAGATTATTGTAGTCGAATTTCGTGTCCGGAAAGATCTGCGGATCCGGCTTGAATGTCGTTTTCGTTCCATGTCCTTCCGCTTTCCCGATCTTGGTGACCGGACCGGTAGGAACTCCCCGTTCGTAATCCTGTCTCCAGGAAAGCCCGTCTCTGCGGACCTCGACTTCGCACCATTCGGAAAGGAAATTGACCACGGTAACGCCGACTCCATGAAGTCCGCCGGACGTCTGATAAGCTCCTTTGCTGAACTTGCCTCCGAATTTCAGGACGGTCATTACGCCTTCCAACGTCGATTTTTTCAGATCCGGATGTTCTTCGATCGGAATTCCGCGGCCGTTGTCTTCGACCGTAATCGATCCGTCCACGTTGATGGTAATGGAAATCGCCGTCGCGAATCCCGCCAATGCTTCATCGATGGAATTATCGACGACCTCGGTCACCAAATGATGGAGACCCCGCGCTCCTGTATCGCCAATATACATGGCCGGACGTTTTCGAACATGTTCCTGATCGGATAAATGTTCCAAGTCCGAGGCCGTGTAGGAATCATTGGCGGCGGGAAGCGGTTCTCCATGATGATGTTCCAATTCTTGCGGATTATCATTTGCCGTCGCCGAAGGGCTTTCAGGCTGTTCGGCGGATTCGTTTTTTACTTCCGAAATTTCTTTTTCGTCCGGTGAGAGATCACTCATTATTTTTTACCATCCAGGTTGGAAAGGGAACCCGAAAAATCCATCTTGCAGATCCCGGGTCGATATAAATACAATACGTTTGTTAATACACTTTTTCCCGCGAAAGGGGGCCTCGACAGGAGCAATAGAACGCGTAAAGCGCTCAAGAGTTCCATATATCATTATAACAGCAGAACCCGTATCCCGCAAGCCTAAGCACTCCTTCTTTGCTGAAAATATTTTAAGACGGAAAAAAGGAAGCGGATTCCTTTAATATTTAAACTGTAAACAGATTTTTGTTTGAAACCGCGGATTACACTGATAAACACGGATGAATTTCATCAATATCCAAAATCATAATTTTGCAAGAAAATGTATTTGTTAGCAAAAAATTATCCGTGAAAATCCGTGTTATCCGTGGTTTCAAAATCGGTTATTTACAGTTCGAGTTTAACTCTCCTATTTTCCTCATTGCAGAAGATAAGAAATATCCCAATGGCTTTTACTCCGGGCATAATCCGATGCGGTCTTATTATCATCGTCTTTGATATTTTTGTCCGCGCCCCGATCAAGAAGAAGTTTGGCAGCTTTGAAATGACCTGCATAGCACGCTCTCATTAAAGGGGTCTTTCCTTTCTCGTCCTTTGCGTTTATATACGCGCCTTTATCAAGCAGAAGTTTAACAACTTCAAGTTCGCCATTTTCGCACGCAAACATCAGCGGAGTTTCTCCATCATTGTCTTTTGCATTTGTATTTGCGCCTCGATCAAGCAGGAGTTTGACTGTTTCAGAACGCCCCATCGAACACGCATTCATGAGAGCGGTCTCGCCAAAATCGTTTTGGGCCTCTATTTTCGCGCCTTTATCAAGCAGATATTTGACCGTGTCAAGGTGATTCATTATTATACCATGAACACGGCATATCTGTCTATGGGTATCGGCCGGGAAGTGTCCGGAAAAGGGAACCGGACAGATGTTAAGAATTATGTGTATATACACAATATGGTAAATATGGACAAAATTGGATAGTGTAATCTGACACTTATTTTCAATATTTTTCTTAAAAATATCGTATTTTCTCCCCCCCCTATTTTAACTTGACAAAGTGCCGGGAGTCGAGTATATTCACGCAAGAGAATTCGTGAAGGGACAGAAAGGTTTGATTATTCACCGCGTACAAATTCGGCGGAAAAACAGGAAAAGAAACGATACAATTCTCCTGTTTGAACCTTATGACAGATCGTGTCGTGCCGGGCACTCCTCATGATCATAATATGGGGGATAATGTACCCATAAAAGCTGCGGCTTGCGGAAAAACGTTTTTGAAAGAACACATACTGTAAAAATATTTTTGTTTGGAACCACGGATGACACGGATAAACACGGATGAAATCCATACAAGATTCGGGACTTATATTTTTGATGAAAACGTGTTTTTACCAAAAAAGTATCCGTGAAAATCCGTGAA
>JAUNSU010000029.1 GCA_030539035.1 Planctomycetia bacterium | reverse complement strand
CAACGCAATCTCCTCTCTCCCACTCCCCCACCCAGCCCTAAACACTAAACACTACTCCTCCATCGTCTCCCGATTTCACTGTTTTAACGTCGATTGAAAAAATATTTGAAAATATTTGAAAAAATTGGGGATTTTTTTATTTCCCCTACTTGATTTTCTGGCCCCATCAGTGTAATCTTATTATAGAAAAGTTGTGGTTTTTTGGAGAACTGCAATTTTAAAGAAATTTTAAGTCTCGTTCGGCGGCTTTTGGCGTTTTGATAAAAATCTCTTCCCGATTTTTAAAAAAAGGAAAGTTTTTTAACGAAATTCCAAAAGCAGGAAACTTTATCCGATCTGAATGAATCAAAAAGGCAAGGATTCTTACAGATCGCCGGTTTTCGGCGTTAAAAAGATAAAGTCCGGGTGCCGTTCCTCTGAAAAGCGAAAACCAGCCGTTTTTCAGAAGATCGTTTTAAAATGCGATTCGTTTTTATCCGTTTTGTTCCTTAATTTATATCCTCGGCATTCGCCGAAAATACGAAAAACGAACCGATACGAAAGTACACAACGGGACAAGAATACACAAGGGCAAGGTTTTTTGCGCGGTAAAAGAACGGGCAAGTTCGTTTCCGCGCCCATTATTGAAAAGGAACGTATTATGAAAAAGAACATTAAGTTGGCTTTTACGCTCATCGAGCTCCTGGTGGTCGTGTCCATCATCGGTATGCTCGCCGGTCTTCTTCTTCCCGCGGTTCAATCCGCCCGTGAAGCCGGTCGTCGTGCGGTTTGTATTAACAACCAGAAAAACATCGCCCTTGCTTTCAACAACTATCAAAGTGCCCGAAACAAGTTCCCCCAGTTCGTCAACAGTGTCCGTGTCGACAGAAACAATATCAGTACTTCGACCGCGACCAGCTGGCTTCCCGTTCTTTTCCCCTATCTGGACAGTGTCCAGCTTTGGGACAACTTTACCCGAATCGGTGTTTCCGATGTTACCCTCCCCTTCATGCACTGCAAAAGCATTGGAACCCAAAGCACCGGTCAAGTCTGCTATGTCGCCAACTGCGGATACAATGATGGTTTAATGGGAACACGTTTTGTGGGTACAGGAACAGGAATCACTGTTGATCAGCAGTATCTTTGCGGGGACTCTTCCCGGTATAATGGTGTACTGAATAATGGAGCCGGCGGATATTATGCCGCCAATTCCTGGTCCAATGCGAAAGCGGATGGCGCCGTTTCCATCGACGATATCGTTGACGGTTCGACCAATACCCTCCTTCTTTCGGAAAACCCGCAGGCCGCAAGTTTCACGGTAGCTGATGGGTGGCCGCTTTACGAGTATCAAGTCGGTTTCTGCTGGTCCTTCCCAACTGCTGCGAACCATCAGGTCACCTTTACCGGAACCGGCACCTTTGTTAATTATCTTAACACGCTTCCTTGCGCGTCCGTCTGGAGCGGATCAAGCATTACCACTGCCGGTTTGAGCAGTGAGCCTACTTGGTCTTGGACGGCGACAGCGACTTATTCCGCTTTGAACGGCCCGATGCCGATCAATCGCTGCGCGATGGATCTGGAAGGCGACCGCGCCTGGATGACCGCTCGACCCGCTTCTTATCACCCCGGTACCGTTGTTGCCGCCATGGTTGACGGCAGTGTCCGGGTTCTGAGCGATCAGGTCGATCAGAATGTTTACGTCCGCGCAATGACCCCCAACGACAAAAAATGCTATTGGACAGACATCAATTCCGGAGTTCTCGATATTTCGAAACTGTCCGACTGATCTTGAATCTTTCCGCAAGAAGGGGCAGGCAATGCCCCTTCTGTTAAAAACCGGGAAGTTTATGCTCGTTTACTGTCCGTTAAACATTTCCCTGTTCTCTTTGCTTTGTTAATCGTTAAATTGAGTTAAATTAAAAAAAAGGGATTGTCCCCAAATCCAGTATTATCCGCTTTCCCGAATTCATTCCTGGTTTGGTAATCCGCGCGAGCTTTCCGTTCAAGACAAATGAAGTGTCGACAGGTTCCTGAAAAGACCTGAAATCGGTTTTATTTCAAAAGTCCAATCATTGAAAGTTTGTCGGTGAGGAAGGAAACGGATATGTCCGTTAATTTTCGTTAAGGAGAAAACACAATGAAAAAAACCGGTTTCACTCTTATTGAGCTTCTGGTCGTTATCGCGATCATTGGTATGCTCGTTGGCCTTTTACTTCCCGCCGTTCAGATGGCTCGTGAAGCGGCCCGTCGGACCACTTGCATCAACAGCCAGAAAAACATCGCTCTTGCTTGCGCCAATCATGAAAGCGCAAGGAAAAAGTTCCCCCAATTCCGTTTGAACTTGACCAAAGACGTCAATCAGGCAGGGCAGACTTGGAAAGGCGGCGGAAATATGGGTTGGCTCTTCCAGCTCCTTCCGTACATGGAAAGTGTTCAGATCGTTGATGCTTGGAAAAAAAGCACAACTACTGCTAACGATGAAGCAACCCTTCCTTTCCTTCATTGCGCCAGTATTGGCGGACAGGAAAAAGACAGTGTCAGCTATGTCGCCAACTGCGGATACAATGATGGCGCACTGACTGGAACCCCCTTCAAAGCAAGAGATACCACCAAATATTACGGTATGTTCAATGACGGCGGCAAGAATGACTTAACCGCTGCGGATACTTGGGTTGAAAATGGCGCAGAAGCCCTCAGTATTGACGATGTCGTTGACGGAACCACCAACACGATTTTGATCTCCGAAAACGTTCAGGCTGGAAGTATTTGGACGAGCGAAGAATATCAGGTCGGATTCTGCTATCCTTACGCCACCGACTTCAATGGCGATGTGACCTTTTACGATCCGAGTTCTTCCTCCCCGGCTCTTACTCCCGGTGCTTCAGCCACAAGTCCTTGTGAAAATCTTGAAGACACCACTGTTGCCGCAATAGCAACCTGCTCCAACGGTTTTAGTGCTACCGATTGGTCTGGTGTCGCCCCGATGAAGCTGAACGGATGCGCGAAAGAGTTGACGGCCCACAAAAGTTGGGCGACCGCTCGTCCTTCTTCGTTCCATCCGGGCGCTTTCTCCATCGCGATGGTTGATGGAAGCACAAAGACGATCAACGAAGATGTTGACGTGAAAGTCTTCCGCCAGGCGATGATTCCGAACGACAAGAAAGCGAAAGTCCGCTCCAAGTTCAATATCACCGATCTGGAAAAATAAGATCGCGATTCAGGATTTGCCCGTTTGCCTTCGGGTAAATTTTGCACTTTCTTAAAATTTTCATACGTTTCCTTTGAATCGAACAGGATTTTTTACAGATCCTGTTCGATTTTTTTATACCCCCTTTGGAATTTTGGAATAATCGGGTAAAATAAAGGTTTACCAACGTTTTATGGACTCGGAGAATGAAGGATCACTTATGGCAAGCACAAGTACGGAAGAGACACTTTCTGAAAATACAAAGGAATCAGACAAACCGCGCCGAAGGGCAACCGCTCAGGATTTGGCGACCGCTCAAAAAGAGATCTCGGTCAGCGAATTTTTCGCTAAAAACCGCCATCTGCTCGGATTCGATAATGTGCGAAAAGCACTTTTAACCACCGTTAAAGAGGCGGTCGACAACTCTCTCGACGCCTGTGAAGAGGCCGGGATCCTTCCGGAGATCTGGATCCATGTCGAAGAGACCGGGGAAAAACGGTGCCGCGTCGGAATTCAGGACAACGGGCCGGGCATCATTAAAAAACAGATTCCTTTGATCTTCGGCAAACTTCTTTACGGATCCAAATTCCACCGGCTCCGCATGAGCCGCGGACAGCAGGGGATCGGTATCAGCGCGGCGGGCATGTACGGTCTTTTAACCACTGGAAAACCGGTTCAGATCGTCTCCAAGATCTCGCCCCGCCGCCCCGCCCATTATTACGTCCTTCGCATGGATACAAAACTGAATCGTCCCGATATTCTCAACGGCGACGGAGAAGGCGAAGAAATCGCGCCGAACGATGAAGGCCGAAAGTTCATCGTCGAACAGGGAATCGAATGGACCGAAGTCTCCCATGGAACTCTGGTTACCATCGAACTGGAAGCGAAGTATCAGCGCGGACGCGGAAGTATCGACGAATATCTCGAACAGACCGCGATCTCGAATCCGCACGCGACCTTTCATTATATCGCGCCGGACGGTTCGGAATTAACTTACAATCGCGTTGTATCCGAACTTCCCCCGGAATCGCATGAGATCAAACCGCATCCTTACGGAGTCGAGCTGGGCCGTCTCCTGAATATGCTCCAGGAATCTCTGGAACCGAATCTCATGAAATTCTTTACGGAATCGTTCAGTCGGGTCAGCAAGGCGGTTGCCCGTGAGATCTGCGAAAAGGCGAAGATCTCTGTTCGAACCGATCCGCGATCCTTGCAGCAGGAAGAGGCCGAAGCTCTTTACAACGCGATTGAAGGAACCAAGATCCCGCCGCCGTCGACCGACTGCATTACACCGATCGGAGAGGACAAGATCCTTGCCGGACTTCATCAGGTCGTTCCCGGCGAGTTCTTTGTCGCCGCGACCCGTCCGCCGGCAGTCTATCGGGGAAATCCGTTCCAGATCGAAGTCGGACTGGCTTACGGAGGAGGTCCGTCAACGCAAAAGGTTACCAGGGAAGCGCTCCGCGAACTTGTCGATGAAAGCGATGCCCGAACTGTTCGTCAATTTCTTACTTCCACTTTCGACGGTATCGGATCCGACGGCGCAGATAAACTGATCAAAAACGCGAAAGTCCGGCCAAGGGTCTCTCCCGCAAAGATGTCGCCGAAGGAGTTCGAAGCGCTTTTGGAATCGCTGCGAACCTTGAATCTTGCGGAAGGGCAATCGATGAGTGTTTACCGGTACGCGAATCGGGTCCCTTTGCAATTTCAGGCGGGCGCATGTCTGATCACGCAATCGATCATGCAGATGAACTGGCGTTCATACGGACTTTCGCAGACGAAGAATCAGCTTCCGCGCGGACCGATCACGATCATGGTCCATTTGGCAAGTGTTTGGGTTCCTTTTACGAGTGAATCGAAAGAGGCGATCGCATCTTATCCGGAGATCCAGAAGGAACTTCGGCTTGGACTTCAAATGGTCGGGCGCAAACTGGGAATGTTTTTAAAGCGCCGGGATCGGGTCAAGCAGGAAGGGGAGCGCCGAACGCTTTTCCTTCGCTATTTGAATGAAGTTGCCAGTGCGCTCGGATCGATCCGATCGGCCGACAGCGGTAAGATCTATCTGGATCTTTTTGAAGTCGCGAAGAAAAAAACAGCGACTGCCGATGTCAAGTTTGATGAATCCGGAAAACCGATTGAGGAAGAAGATCTCGATTTCGGCGATAATGTGATCATCGTCGATAAAGAAAAAACAGAAGAAGAAAGTGATTAGCGAGGGCCCCGGCGAAGCCGAAGGGGCTCCCCTATAGTCCCAGTTGTCCCAAAAGTCCCAGCCTTTTTTTTGAAACCACGGATAAACACGGATATACACGGATGGGCCTTAGAAAAAAGAGTGTGTTTTATTACGCCCGCAAGCCCGTAATGGAGTGAGCAAAGCGAACGGAATTAGGGAAATTGTGATTAGCGACGAGGCGCCGCTCCCAGTTCGCGCTTCCGCGCGGTTGCCAAGGACCCGCTTCCGTTGGTCGCTCTCTTCATTGGCAGTATCCCAACTTCGGGCGCCGTTTATTGGTAATTCCAACCGGGTGAAATAATACGGTCTTTCGGCCAAATACCAATGATCGGTTTTCGATATTGTTCCCGAATCCTGCGGGCTGAAAGCCCAGCGCATTCCAGCCCGGGCGGCGAGGCGCCGCTCCCAGTTCGCGCTTCCGCGCGGTTGCCAAGGACCCGCTTCCGTTGGTCGCTCTCTTCATTGGCAGTATCCCAACTTCGGGCGCCGTTTATTGGTAATTCCAACCGGGTGAAATAATACGGTCTTTCGGCCAAATACCAATGATCGGTTTTCGATATTGTTCCCGAATCCTGCGGGCTGAAAGCCCAGCGCATTCCAGCCCGGGCGGCGAGGCGCCGCTCCCAGTTCGCGCTTCCGCGCGGTTGCCAAGGACCCGCTTCCGTTGGTCGCTCTCTTCATTGGCAGTATCCCAACTTCGGGCGCCGTTTATTGGTAATTCCAACCGGGTGAAATAATATCGTGATTATTTGTGTTTATCCGATAAGATCCCGCAACATTTTTAGGGAACTTGCATCGCTCGGGACGGCCCCGCTAATCACTAATCAATAGCCCATCCGTGGTTTCAAAAAGGGAACTGGGACTTCTGGGACGACTGAGACAGATGGAACTATAGTGATCCGCGTTTATCCGTGGTTCGAATCACCGTGATTTTAGAAAATTCACATCGCTCGGGGCGGCCAAGATGACGCCCTCCGTATGCGGCTTCGCCGCTGGGAAGTGAAGAGTAATAATCTTTAACAGGCCCGGCATTTCAAAAGATCCCTCCGCGTCCGCTGCGCCGCTGCGCGATAAAAAATAACGCCGGAATCAGCAGTCTCCGGGTTAATAGAAATAATCACCCATTAAAGAATCCACGTTTCGAAGAGTGATGATTTATCCGCCCTGCCGCTGGCGATGAAAGATCAGACAGGCCAGTCCAAAACAGACGGCGGCGATTCCCCAAAGAAAAAAGAAGGACCAGCGAAGTTCCCCGAAAGTCGTTCCCTCAAGAAAGATCCGGGGAAGTGCACTCACTCCATGTCGCAAAGGATTGGCCAGTGAAAGCGTCTGAAACAGATCCGGCATTGATTCCGCAGGCGTGCTCAAGCCCGAAAGCATCGCAAACGGCATGATCACAACAAATGCACCCAAAATCGACTGCTGAAGATTCCGGCTCAATACGGATACCAAAAGTCCGATCCCCATCGATGCGAAAAGAAAGGAAAGGAGAAGTCCGGCAAGCAGAAATCCGGAACTCATCAAAGGAACCCCGAACCAGTACCGAACCACGATCAAGCCCATCGCGAGCTGAAGACTTCCGACAAAAACAGCGGCGAGCCCTTTCGCGGTCAAGATCTCCCAGGTCGCCGCCGGAGTAAGCCGAAGCTGATCAAAGGTCCCCTCTTCCCGTTCTTTCGACATGGAAAGCGCGTTGAGAAGGATCATATCGATCAGGGCGATCATTGCCAATACGGCGGGCACCATAAAAAGACGCGCGTCGTAATTCGGATTGAACCAGGCACGGGACCGGATCTCCGGCCCGCCGGCCATCCCTGTTCCGTTCTCCGATCCGATCTTCTCCATAAAGAAGCCGGAAACGATATTCTGAATATAAGCGTTTGCCAGTCCGGCACTTCCGGCGGACCGTCCATCGACAATCACCTGAACTTCCGGCCGTTTTCTTCCCTGAATCGCCTTTTCGAAATTTTCCGGAAAGACCAGCGCCGTTTTAATCGTTCGCCGTCCGATCTTTTCGCCCATCTCCTTTTCACTTGCAAGAGGCGGATGAAGATGAAAAGTCGGACTTCCCGCGAATCGGGCTGTTAATTCCCTGGAAGCCGCCGATCGCGAATGATCCAGTATTCCGAGATCGACCTGTTTTAATTCCAGTGTCGCCGCGTATCCGAGCATGATCAGCTGCATCATCGGAGGGACGAGCAGTGTCATCCGCATCTTCGGATTCTTGATCAGCTGGATCAGTTCTTTTTTCAGTATTCCCCAAAGTCGCATGATTCAGGACTCCAGATGTTTCGGATTTTTCCATTTCGCGAGGATCATAAAAATGAGCGCGAACAGGGCAAGGATCGAAATATTCTTAATGATATTCGGCCAGACATCGCCGACCAGAAATGCCGTTTGCAAAAAATCGACATAATATCGGGCCGGAACAAAAACCGTGATCCATTGCAGAATCATCGGCATGCTCTTGATCTCAAAGAGAAATCCGGAAAGAAGAAAGGAGGGAAGGAACGCGGTAACCGCTGCGATCTCCACCGCGATAAACTGATTCTTCGTAATACTGGAGATCAAAAGTCCGATACTCAGCGACATGATCAGAAAAACACTCGATCCGAACGGGATCACATACCAGCTTGATCGAATCGGCACATGAAAAAGGAAATGGGCCATGAAGAGAGAAACGGCAAGTCCGATGATCCCGAGCACGAAATTATTGACCGTTTTCGCAAGAAGGATCTCGGTACTTTTCATCGGTGTAATGAACATACTCTCCAGATTGCCCTGTTCGTATTCCCGGGCCATTACCATGGAGGTGAGCAGAGCGCCGATCATGGTCATTATGATCACGATAATTCCCGGGATCAGGGTAAACGCGCTTACATTGGCATCGTTGAACCAGAGACGCGGCTTCAGATCGAAGGAGAGACTGCCCGCCGCGGATCCGTATCCTGATTCTCTAAGGATCTGCATCGTTCCGGATGCGAGGACGCCTTTTATATAGCTTTCTTTTGTATAGGCAAGAGAGGGATTCGACGCGTTCACAGCGATCAGAACCTCCAGACCGCCCGTCTGCATCTTTTCAGAAAAATGCCGGGGAAGAAAAAGACAGGCGTCCGATTTATGATCCTGAACAAGTTTTTCGCCCGATCGGGTATCATGAACGATCACAACATCGAAGTATTCCGAGGCCTCGAATTTCGCCGCGATCTTTTTCGCGTATTCCGATCCTTCCGGAACGACAATCGCAAGTCCGATATGCCGGATGTCGGTGGACATTCCATATCCGCAGACCAGAAGCAGAACAATGGGAAGAAGAATACCGAGCAGAATACTGTACGGATCGCGCAAAAGCTGCTTGGCTTCCTTAATGATCAGAACACGAAGCCGGAAAAGACTCATAATCGTATCCTCCCCGGATCGGGATCCGCATCAGGCGTTTCCGCTTTGGATCCGGTTCTCTTTTCCCGAATGATTCGAACGAACGCTTCTTCCAGGGTCGGAGCGTTTCCTCCTTGCCGGATGATCTCGCCGGCAGTCCCGGCCGCCGCTTCCCGGCCGTCCTGCATGATCACCATTCGATCGCAGTATCGGGCCTCATCCAGAAAATGGGTCGTAATGATCACAGCAACGCCGGAATCGGCAAGATCCATGATCTTTTTCCAGAATTCATGCCGGGTCATCGGATCCGCGCCGGAGGTCGCTTCATCCAGGAAAAGGATCGGCGGATCATGCAAAAGCGCACAGACCATGCTTAACCGCTGTTTATATCCGAGCGGCAGTTTTCCGGCAACGCGATCGGCCGAATCCCGAAGATCGAACGAGTCGAGTCCCCATTCGATCCGATCATCAAGCCGATCCTTTTTCAATCCGTAAACACCGCCGAAAAAAGAGAGATTCTGGCGAACGGTAAGATCGGCGTAAAGAGAAAATTTCTGCGCGACGTATCCGATCTGATGCCAAACCCGATGAACATCTTTTTCGAGATTCGTTCCTGCGATTTCGATCGTTCCGCCGTCGGATGTACTTAATCCGCAGAGCATTCGAAAGGTCGTCGTTTTTCCCGCCCCATTGGCGCCGAGAAGTCCGAAGATCTCTCCTCGCCGCACATCAAAACTGAGATCGCCGACTGCGGTAAACGATCCGAACCGTTTGTCCAGATGTTCGGCGCGCACCATGATCGGTGCATCGGGAACAGGCGGTTTTTTCCGCTTCAGTTCCGGAAGAACCGATCCGGTCAGCAGAACCTGAAATCCTTCTTCGAACGCGGGGTCCTTACGGAATGGTTTTGCGCGATTCCGAATCGATTTCGGCGGTTCATCGGCCCGCAGTTCCCCTTCAAAAAGGACAAGAGTCCGATCGCAGAAGTCCGCTTCGTCCATATACGCGGTACTTGCCAGCACGGTCGTCTCTTCATGATCGACAAGATCGCGGAGGATCGACCAGAGTTCATGCCGCGAGAGAACATCGACTCCCACCGAAGGTTCATCAAGCAGCATGAGCCGGGGACGGGAAACCAGAGCGGCGGCCAGCGCGAGCTTCTGCTTCATTCCGCCGGAAAGCTTGCCCGCTCTTCGATCTGTAAAAGACGCAAGATTGGTCATCTCCAGCAAACGCGGAAACCGATCTTCTCTTTCTTTTTTGGAAACCGCGTGAAGATCCGCGTAAAGACGGAGATTCTCCATTACGGACATATTTTCATAAAGGCCGAATTTTTGCGGCATGTATCCGATTTGATCCTGAACATCGGCCGTCTGTTTGGCGAGATCCAGTCCGAGGACCGAGATCGTTCCGGAGGTCGGACGATAGAGTCCGGTAAGACAGCGCATGAGCGTCGTTTTTCCCGCTCCGTCCGGTCCGAGCAGTCCGTAAATTTTGCCCGGCTCCAGCTCAAAGGTAATTCGGTTCAGTGCATGAAAGATCCGGCCCTGCTCCCGAAAATCTTTTGTAAGATTCCGACATTCGACGATATTCATTCGCGCACCATGATCTCCGGAAAAGAAACAACCGCAGGACTTCCCAGTTTAAACACATTGTCCGGATCATTGAGATAGACGCGCACTTCATAGACCAGTGAGGTTCGAAGTTCTTTCGTCTCCACATTTTTCGGAGTAAATTCGGCGTTCGGGGAAATGAATCCGATCCAGCCGTCGAACGTTTTTTCCGGCAAACCGTCCAGAGTAATCACCGCTTTATCGCCCGGCTTGATCTTCGGAAGAAGGGGCTCGGAGAGATAGACCCGGATCCATTTTGGAGAAACCACAGCAAGCTCCAGCGCAGTGATCTGCGGAGAGGCCATTTCGCCCGGCTCAAGAATCCGGCTTCGAATGATCCCATCACAGGGAGCACAAAGTTTGGTATCGGCAAGATGCTGTTGGGCAATGGCCAGCGCAGCTTTTGCCTGATCAAGATTGGCGCGTGCGGCGGCGACATCTTCCGATCGGGTCCCCGCGTTCATCTTCTTCAGATTCTCTTTCGCTGCGTCGAGTTCCGCAAGGAGCATTTGATAGTTCGCTTCCGCATCGTCGGCATCCTGTTTGGAAACTGCGCTTTGAGTCGCGAGATCCCGATTCCGGTGAAATTTGTTTTCCGCCGCCTTGATCTGGGCCTTTACGATTCGGACTCCGGCTTCGGCCATCGCGATTTCTTCCGGCCGATATCCGTTGACCGCTTTATCATAAGCGGCGGCGGCAACATCAACAGCCGCTTTGGCTCGTGTGATCTCGTTTTCGATTCGAACGGTTTCCAGCGCCGCGAGCAGATCCCCCTTCTTGACCGAATCCCCTTCTTCGGGCAGGATCCGGGCCACTCTTTCAGAAACAAGAAATGCGAGATTAACTTGCCGATCGTCGACATTTCCGGTCAGCGTGAGCGGCCGATCCTGCGGAGTGAAAAACGAGCGGATCCGATCCGAAAACGCCCCGATCGCTCCTGCAATAAGAAGAAGTAAAAAGATCAAAATCGCTGCTTTTCGAAGTTTTTTGTTCATGATGAACTCCATATTGTCCGGATTTTTGAAGAATCGGATTCCGGTTTTTTGCCGATTGTTTTTCTTTCGGATCGGACTCAAATTGAACGATAGCCTGAAGAAC
Organism: Planctomycetia bacterium; assembly: GCA_030539035.1. Lineage (GTDB taxonomy): Bacteria > Planctomycetota > Planctomycetia > Pirellulales > Thermoguttaceae > JAUNBG01. Next base: position 25,568 of record JAUNSU010000029.1, on the reverse strand, counting down.
GGTCCTTGTTTGCCGAACAGCATCGTTTTTTCGGCACGCCAGATTTTTTTCACTCATAATAAATTCAAGAGAGGTTCCGCGTATATGTCGAATCATAATGCAGTATACATTACATTTATCGATTTGTCAACGGAAAAGAAAGAAATACGGAGCGCAGTGATGATTTCGCAGATTTTATCATCCGGATCTTACTTTGCCGGGTCAACTCGAAACAATATTCACGATTTCTGTCGAAAAAACTGTCAATTTTTATTATTTTCCTAAAAATTGGGAAAAAGTCTGCCACTTTTTACGGGGCACTGCATGTCTGTTTTATGAAATCGGAAAGTTTGTGAAAACGTTCGTTTACAGAGATTGCGCCTGTTTACAAAACGTGCTAAACTGGCTTCTTTCAGGTTTATCCATGATTCCTTTTAAAGGAGGTGAGTCAAGACATGAATTCCGGAACCAACAGTACGGAATCTCCGCGAGAGACCGCAACCAGGCTGTTTTTGAAATATCAGGGGATCATTCGTTCCATTGCGTTCGATTTTGCCCCATCCTATGATCTGCTGGACGATATTGTAAATGATACCTTTGTCAATTTTGTAGGAAACGCGGATCGTTGGGATTACGATCAGGAGATCTTGCCGCTTCTTCGGCAAATCACCTACAGCGTTGCAATGATGCACTGGCGGGTTTACACCAAAAATCTTCCCTCTGTGTTCGGAGCGATCTTTTCCTATCTTCGCACGGAAAATGAGGGAGCTGGTCCTGTCGATAATTCCCGCGATCTGGAACAGGAACTCCTTTCCCTGGAATTATGTAAAAAAAAGCTCCTTCCAAAATACCGGATGCTTTTGGATGCCCATTATGTTGAAGGGATCAAGTTGACCGATCTTGCCCAATCGCAAAATATCAAAATTGGAACACTTAGAAAAATGATGTGTCGGGTTCGGGATTCTCTTCGCTCCTGTATCGAAAAAATGCTTCGGGAAGGAGATCTCAATGTCGAATGATCCTGTTGACGCTTTTTCTCTCCTTGATGAATTTGCGGAGAAAACACTGTCCGAAAAGGATGGAGAACTTTTTTTATCCTTTCTGAAAGAGGATGAAGAGTTTGTCCGGCTTTTTCGGGCAAATATGCGGGCCGATTTTCTGCTTCGGGAAAAAGGATGGGCACAAAAAGGAGCTCCGGCGGATCTGAAAAAACAGAAATTTCACGCTGTATTGTCCCCGGAAGAGTTGACGCAATTGAAAGAGGTGTTCAATGGACCGGATCATCCCCAAGAAAGTATGGATTCCCTCCTTGCCGCGCTGGTCGCCTATTCGCTGGAAGCAAAACCGATTCATTCCGATCCCCCGAAGCCGAATCCCAGCCCCGTGAAGAAGCATTCCATTTTCGACATTCCCGAGCAGATGCCAAGCCGATCGAAAAAACGCTTTTTTTCAAAAAAAACCTCTGATCGTCTCTTTATCATTTGCGTTCTTTTTCTGTTCAGCTTGATCACTTTCCTTTCCCTATCAGAATTTTACCGAAAGCAAAAAAAAGCGGCACCGGAAGAGACCTTTGTTCCTGCCGCGAAAGTAGAAGAAATGATCAATGCCGTTTGGGGGCCGGAAGGAAAAGAGTATAAAAGGGGACATTCTCTCGCGCCGGGAAAAATCCATCTGCAAAGCGGACTTGTAAAACTTCGATTTAATAATGATGCGGAACTGATCCTTAAAGGGCCAACCGATTTTACCATCAACAATCCAAAGAGTACCTTTTGCGATCGGGGAGAGATCACCGCTCTGATCCCGGAAAAAGCGGTCGGATTCGAAATCACTACCCCTTTTACAACGATTATCGACCGCGGAACGGAATTCTTTGTGAAGGTCGATGAAAAAGAGACAAAATTCGAAGTCTTTCAGGGAAAAGTCGATTACGTTCTTCCTGAACAGGCATCTGTCCCGCTTCTCGAAGGAAACGCGGTTCGCGCAGATTCCCTGCGAACAGCCCGATCCATTCCCGCCGGATCGGTTCCTTCTGTTCGGAAGGGGGAATTTCAATCCCGGTTAAAAGAATTCATTGATCAAACACTTGCGCGCAGGAGTAAAGGACAGGATCAACTTCGGGATGCGCCCGGGCTTCTTGTCTATCTGGATCCCGGATCGGAAAACGGGGAAATCGCTGTGAACCGTTCGCGTCTTGGATCCAATCGAATTCCGCACGCTCTCATGGTCGGCTGCGTAATAGGAGAAGGGTTTTTGCCCGGGATCAATGCGGCGGAACTCAATACGCAAAAATCTCATGTTGAATTGGATCTTCCCGGAAAATACCGATCATTGACGATCATTTTAACGGTTCGAATCGACCGGATGAACAAAGTGTCGAACTGTCTGCTGGAAAGTTCTGATATTCATCAACGGCCGGGCACAATCGCCTGGACACTGATTCAGGACGGATCACTTCGGCTTTTTCTCGATTATGAAAAAAACGGGACACAACTGGATTGTGCGACGTTTTCGACGGAAGCGGTTCATCCGCGATTCGACTGCGGGGTCTGGAATACGATCGCCGTTGTCTTTAATTCACAGACAAAAACGATTACACAGTATTTCGACGGGAAACAGATCTCCTCCGATCCCTGGATCAATCCGTTCGAACTGGAACCGGGCCGATTGATCATTGGAAATTCTGCCAAAAGAAAAGAACTGAATCTGGAGAGCCAGCTCAACGGTGCTCTCGGCGACATTCAGATCTATGATCGTGCGCTCACTCCGGAAGAAATCAAAAATTCGGAATTGGAAAATTAAGGTCTTTGGGACAATTCATTTGTTCCGATAAAAAGGAAGGTGCAAGAATGAAAAAAATCATTTTGAGAAATGGGAAAGAGGATTTGTCCTCTGCGCGGTTATTTTATCAGCGGTTCGCTTTTACGCTCGTAGAGCTCTTAGTGGTGATCGCGATCATTGGGATTCTGATCGGACTTCTCTTGCCTGCGGTTCAGGCGGCCCGGGAAGCGGCCCGACGGATGCAATGCACAAACAATCTTAAACAGATCGGGATCGGACTTCACGGCTATTACGACGCCTATCGTTTTTTTCCTCCCCACGCGGCCGGACAGTACCCGGGAAAGACCTCAAGTAATTACTGGTATTTCAGTACATACAGCTTTCATCTCGCAATGTTCTCATTTTGTGAACAGCAGCCGCTTGCGGATACACTGTCCGCTTATGTCTCTTCACACAGCGGAAACTATCCCGGTGTCAGCGCGGATTTTGATGTATGGAAGGCGGATATCCCCTATCTTCATTGTCCTTCGGATCCTTCCACGATGCTGCCTGCGCTTCAGAACGCAAAAGCATCAAGAACAAATTATGCGGCCTCGATGGGCGATACTACCGTTTTTCAGTATCAAACGGCGGATCCAAACGGGAAAAGGGGCTTTTTCGCCTATGGACATGGTGCCGGACCGACGGCCGCTGTTGGACCGGCCAAAATTATCTGCCGGGATTTTGCCGATATTATCGACGGATCATCCAATTCCGTTGCGATTGCGGAAAAGGTAACCGCCGATTCTAAAACTTCGCTGAGTGTCAAAACCTCAATGGCCTCCGGTGTCAACCCGCAAACCAACTGGAGTGATTCTCCTTATGTTTGTGCTTCAAAAAGAGATACCGCCAATCCGTTGTTTCTCTCTTCGAGCATTACACCGCTGCATGATTTTTGCAGTAATGGATATCATCTCGTTTATACAGGTTTCCTCAGCATCAATACAATTCTTCCGCCGAATTCGCCGTCCTGTTCTCCCGATGTTCATTGGGAATATCCCGGCTATTATACAAGTTCCAGCAATCACTCCGGCGGAGCAAATGTTCTTAACGCCGACGGATCCGTTCATTTTATCTCGGAAACGATCGACTGCGGCGACAGTAATTTCGCACGGGGAAGAGATCCGGAAGGAAGATCCCCTTACGGTGTTTGGGGAGCGATGGGATCAATCGCCGGCGGAGAAGAGATCTCGCTCTGATCCCTGCTAAAATAAACGGCTGTCCGTAAAACAGTGATCCGGTCAAGAACTTTGTCAATTCTGTCAGTATAAAAAGGAAAAAATATTATGAAAATGATCAAAGACAAGCAACTCCTTGTCGGTGCGGACTTCGCGGGATTTCCCCTGAAGGAAGCTGTCGCCGCGCACCTTAAAAAGAAGGGATGGGAAATCACTGATATCGGAGTTCGCCGGGCAGATGATCCCGATCCCGAGATGTTCCATCGCATCGGACTGAAAGTCGGCGCAAAAATCGCCGAGAGAGAATTCGAACGGGCATTGGTCTTTTGCGGAACAGGAATGGGCATCCACATCGCCGCAAGTAAATGTCCGCACGTTCATGCCGGTGTCGTCGAAAGTGTTCCCGCCGCTTTGCGTGCAATTACGGGAAATGGTGTCAATGTCCTTGCGATGGGTGCTTTTTACGTCGCTCCCCAAATGGGCTGTGATATCGCGGACGCCTATCTGGGAAATGAACTCGGAAGCGGATATGAATGGTGGCACAATTTTTACGAATTTCACAAACTTTCTATTGACGAACTGGAAGCGTTCAATTATAGAGAATTCAAAGAGAACGGGTTTGAAGTGCGGCGATTGGGGGATTATCCTCTTTCGCTGGAAACAAAGCCCGAGTAAAAATCCATTCGTATTTTCCCTTTAGATCAAATTTTGAGGATTCTATGAGAAATGATCTTTGTTCGGCTGTTTACCTGATAATTCTTGCTTTCGCGAACCTTCTCCTTTCCGGTCCTGTGAAAGGTGCGGATCCCGTAAGAGATCTTCCGTCCGATCTGTTTAAAAGCCGGCTGACCGCAGGCTGGATCGGACAGATGGCGGGTGTCGGATGGGCCGCTCCCACCGAATTCAAATTTCAGGGAAAAATCATGCCGGAAGGATATATGCCCAAATGGAATCCGGACATGATCAATCAATTCGATCAGGACGATATTTATGTCGAGATGACCTTTCTTCGAACTCTTGAACAATACGGATTCGATGCAGATATCCGGCAGGCGGGGATCGATTTTGCAAACAGCGAATACCGTCTTTGGCATGCAAATAAATGGGGACGTGAAATGCTGCGAAAAGGAATCGCTCCCCCCGACAGCGGACATCCGAAATTCAATTCCCATACGGACGATCTTGATTATCAGATCGAAGCGGATTATTCCGGTCTGATCTCGCCCGGCTTGCCGAATCAGGTGATCGAACTCGGCGAAAAGTTCGGACGCCTTATGAATTACGGCGATGGACTCTGCGGCGGGATCTTTATCGCGGCCATGTATTCCGAAGCCTATTTTGAAAAGAATATTGTGAAAATCATTCACTCGGGACTGGCCGCCATTCCCGCCGAATCCCTGTACGCCGAAATGGTGCGCGACATTCTGAAATGGTATCAGGAAGAACCGAACGACTGGAAAAAAACCTGGGAAAAAATCGACACAAAGTATCAAAAGAGCTGGAACAGCCGCCGCTTTTGCTGTTCCAAAGACCGCCCCGATTACAATATCGACGCAAAGATCAACGGAGCGTATGTTTTAACCGGACTCCTTTACGGAAAAGGAGATCCGGACAGGACCATTCTGATCGCGGCCCGATGCGGACAGGACAGCGATTGCAATCCGTCCACCGCGGCAGGTATTCTGTTTACTTCGCTCGGAATGGAAAATATCCCGGATAAATTTTATAAAAATCTTGATCGCAAAAAAAAGTTTTCTCATACTGCATATCATTTTCCCGCATTGATCGAGGTCTGTCAAAAACTGACCGAAAAGGGAATCGTTCGTTCTGGAGGAAGAATAACACAAAAAGAAGGAAAAACGGTCTACGAGATCCCTGTCCAAGTGCCAAAGCCCGGACCGTACAAGCCGTCGTTCAATCCCGATCCGATTCAAAATGTACGATTTACCGAAGCCGAACAAAAGAAAATTACCGTGAATACTCTTTCTGTTTGGCCGGCCGATATCCATACAAAGATCTTTCCGGACACCCCGCCGGGGCCGTCCGGAGATGTTCTTATGAAGGCCGCGAAAAATGAATACGAATCGGCGCAGATCGGTCTTTGTTCTCCCGAAGAGGACAGAACGATTTCTATTTCCGTTTCTTCTCTTGTTCATGAAGACGGAAAATCGAAGATCCCCGCAAGCACGATTCGTCTTCGCCCGATCGGATTGATCCCGATCAAAGAGAATACGCCCGGCGCTGAAAGCATTCTCATTCGCAAAGCGCCGTGTGAGATCCCCGATGTTCTTTTCGAAGACAGTAAAATTGTTCTGAAAAAGGGGGAATCAAAAGGAATATGGATCACGCTTTTTGTCCCGGAAAATGCAAAGAGCGGTCAATATACGGCAACGATTTTCCTTGACGGAGGATCGGTAAAAAAAGAGATCACGCTCGCACTTGAAGTCTTTTCTTTTACACTTCCTTCGGCTCGGCATCTTTGGATCACCAACTGGCATTCCTCGCATTATATCGCGAAAGAACACAAGGTTTCTCTCTGGTCTGAAGATTTCTGGCCAGTTCTGGAAAAGTATTTCAAAAACATGGCGGATCATCGGCAGAATACCGTTCTCACTACCTGGATCCCGGACGACCGGTTTGTCAAGGCGATCCGAAAAAAAGACGGCCGCTGGGAGTTCGACTTCTCAAATCTTGAACACTATCTTGCACTCGCCGAAAAACATGGAATCGCGGATCGGATCGAATTTTCCTTCTGCGGCGGGATCAATCAGCAGAAGAACATTATTCAATTTCAAAACGCGATTCTCTTCGATGAAAAGACGGGAAAGAACATCTCGGTCGGATTCGACGTCTGGTGCAAACCTGTCTTGGGCGCACTGGAAAAAATGCTGATCGATACAAACCGGATCGATCGGGCAATGATCCATGTTGCCGACGAACCTTTCTTCATTAACATGGAGATCTGGCGCGCCGCGTCCCGCCGTGTTCATGAAGCCGCACCGAAAATTCGAAGAATTGACGCGATAGAATCGATCAATTTCGCTGGAGAACTTGAAGTTTGGGTTCCCAAATTGACCCATTTCGATCGTTGGCGCGATGCTTATGAAGCGCGGCGCGGCGAAGGAGAGTTCTGGTTCTATATCTGCTGCCATCCGATAGGAGATACTTATCCGAATCGATTTATGGATCTTCCCGCTTCCCGGAATCGTGTGATTCATTGGATCAATTTTACGGAACATCTTCCGGGCTATTTGCGCTGCGGGTATAATTCCTGGCATATTGATCCGTTCGGATCTCCACTCACGAAATTTGCGCCCGGCGATACACACGCAGTCTATCCCGGCCCCCTGGATTCCATTCGCTGGGAAATCGATCGGGAAGGAATCGAAGATTATGAATATCTTGTTCTTTTGCGTGATTTAACGGCGCAAGTGAAGAAAGAATCAACTGCGGATCTCTGGTGGCTGATTCCGGAAAATCGAAGCATGGAGATCGGACGCCGCATCGTACGATCGATCTCCGACACGGAATTGGATCCAAAAAAAATCACAGACGCTCGGTTGGAAATCGCAAGGGAAATCGAAAAGCTTTCTGAAAAGCCGCGTCTGATCGTTCAAACTTATCCGTGCGATGGAAGTCGGGTTTTCGCGGGTCCAGTCGTCATCGAAGTTTATGGGCTTACAAATCCCGGCGCAGTAATTACCGTGAACGGCAAACCGGTTCCCGTTAAAGAAGACGGTTCGTTCCTTTCTTCCGACTGGAATGAACATACACACGATCTGGAAATTATCGCAGCATTTAATGGCCGAACAACAAAAGTCGTTCGGCATTTCACCGGAAAATCAAACAAAGAAAAAAACGAAAAGGAAAATCAATGAAAAGGGTATCGCTTGCTCGGGGAGGGATTTTACTTCTGATTCTGTTTGCGGCAATGGACGGATTTACTCAGGAAGAAAAGATTAAAAAGGAACCTGTATCAATCCAAGCGTCTGTTCCAAAACCTCATACAGACGAGCCCGATTTCTTTCCCCTGTTTCCCTGGGGAGGCTTTGGAGAATCGGAAAACATGATCCGTTCTTTGCATGAATGCAATTTCAATATGTCCGGTTTTATTGCGGAAAAGGGCCTCGCTTCCAGCGCCAAATATAAAATGAAGGCGTTTTTGAATGTAATCGTACTCGACAAGAAAAAGCTGCCGGGCATTACCCAGGAAGATGCGGACGCGATTATTATCAAGGCAACTGCGCCGACAAAGGATGATCCGGCCGTCTTGGGATATTATTTGATCGATGAACCCGGTACTTCTCTTTTTCCGGCACTTGCCAAATTGAACCGATCGATTGAAAAGTACGCCCCCGGCAAGCTGCTTTACATCAATTTGTTTCCGAGCTATGGAGCAGCCCTTGGATCGGATCCTCGGCGTCAGCTTCAAGCGGATTCCTTTACGGAATATCTCGAACGATACGTTCAGGAGGTCAAACCGCATTATATCAGCTATGATAATTACATGGTCGAGTACTCCGAGGATATGTCCCGAAAGGATCGCGCAGAAATTTACTGGAACGATCTCATGGAGGTCCGGCGAATCGCTCAAAAGTACAAACTTCCGTGGTGGAATATTGTCAGTTGCCTTTGCATTCGAAAAGAATCTTCGCCCCCGTCCCCGGCGCGATTCGCCTTTCAGGCGTATACATCCCTCGCGGCGGGCGCAAATGGCTTGAGTTGGTTTATCTGCAAGTCGCCCGGCCGATCTTACTCTCCGTTGGACGAACAGAATCGAAAAACCCTTACCTGGTCTTATATGCGGGAGATCAATGAACAGATTCTCACGCTTGGGACAATTCTTTGTGATTATGAATCAACGAATATCTGGTTCACTGAACCGGGATCAATGAAGAACCTTCCGAAAAATCCGAAAAAAATTCTTAATGAAATTCATCTTTCCTGGTCGAAGTTGGGCGAAAATATTCAGGACTCTCCCAGTGTAATGGTGGGCGAGTTCAAAGCAAGGGACGGATCCCATGAGGCGATCATGGCAGTAAATCTCAATTTCGGAAGATCTGTAAAAATCGATTTCGATTTTATCAAAAAGTACGAAAAAATCGAAGGCATATCGCCAAACGACGGGCATCGGATCGAAAAGACTCCTGTCAACGGATGGTGGATCCTTCCCGGACACGGATCTCTTTTTCTGTTAAAACCTTTGGATCGGTAAACAGAAGGAGAAGCTCTGAATTTCTGATTTTGCGGAGGAACAGGCCTTTTCGCACTGAAATTTCTTTGTTTTCCGAAGGGATCCCGGCGATTCAAGCCGCCGGGATTCCTCACTTCTGTAATTTTTACTGTAAAAATATTTTTGTTTGGAACCACGGATGAAATCTATATAAGATTCGGAGCGGATTTTTTTAATGAAAACGTGTTTTTACCAAAAAGTGCATCCGTGAAAATCCGTGAAATCCGTGGTTTCAAAATCGGTTATTTACAGTTTAATTTCTGTAATTTTTACCATAAACAAAAACGCCTATTGACAGATAACATCGTACGGACTAATATATACTGATGATGAGATTGGGGTTCCGGTCCGTTCTTTCCATTGTCTCCAAAATTGGAAAGGATCAAAAAACATGGTCCGCCATTACTTTATAATCGTTTTGCAAAAGGATGTGTATTATGGCAGCGGAACTGAAAAGCGCGCCGATTCAAAATAAACAGGAACTGGAATTTGCCGTCTTTTGTATTGAAAACGTTGCGTTGAAATTAGGAGTAAGCGCCGATAAGGTCTATTTGGCGCTCACCGAACAAAGTACCATTTTGAACGATTATATTATCCCCTGTTTTGAAGTGTTTCACTCGCTCGGAAAAGAGTATATCGTCGAAGATATTCTGTCCGTAATGAAATCAAGAGGGGTGTCTTTATGATCATTTACCATGGTGCCAAACAGGAGATTGCCAAGCCGGACATCTTCCATTCCCTCGCAAAGCTCGACTTTGGCAAGGGATTCTATACGACCACCCTTTTATCTCAGGCGGAACAATGGGTCGAACACTTCTTGCGAAATCAACAGCAGGGAATAATCAATTTTTACACGTTGGATGATTCCGTCTGGACAGAGGCAAAAGTATTGATTTTCGATACTTACTCGGACAATTGGCTGGATTTGATCACAAAATGCCGTCGAGGATTCGATACCTCCGATTATGATCTGATCGTCGGCGGGGTCGCCAACGATAAAATTTTCAATACATGTGAACTTTACTTTAAAAAATACATAGATAAAGAAACCGCTTTAAGACGACTCCGATATGAAAATCCAAATCAGCAGATCTGTTTTAAAAATCAGGAGATTTTGGATCGGTACTTGCTTTTTGAGAGGAGTGAACAGAGATGAAAGCGGATCCCCTGATTCTGCAAATGAAATATGCGGATATTATTCAACTGCTTGCAAAAGAGCTGAATATTTCTCTTGATGAATCACTCAAGGTTTTCTATACGTCCCGTTTATATCAGCTTCTCAAGGACGGCGTATCCGATATGCACTGCCTCAGCCTCGGCTATCTGGTGGAGGATCTGATTACCGAATACAGAAAAAACGGTAATTGACCCATACGGTAAATAAAAAGGACTTTATCTTCAGCCCCCGGCCTGCGTCTCCCTGATCGGCAAACAGAAGGAGAATCTCTGAATTTCTGATTTCGCGGAGGAACAGGCCTTTTCGCACTGAAAATTCTTTGTTTTTCGAAGGGATCCCGGCGATTCAAGCCGCCGGGATCCCTCATTATCCCGTTTCCCGTCCCTGATTTTATTTGAACTTCAGGACAAATTGAGATTCCGCGTTTTTCGGAGCGATCAGATTGAGAACGGCGATTCGTCCGTTTTCTTCCGTTTTGAATTCCGCTTTTACGTTTTTCGACGCGTCAATTCCTTTGATCTCCCAGTTTTCGGGAAGATAAAAGCGGAGCGCCGTTTTGTGATTCGCGATCAATTTGACGCTTCCTTCCAATTTCTTCTCTGCCCGATTCATAAGAAGTCCGGTCAAATCGACCGCACCTTGGGTAATATGCCGGTCGCTCGAAAGGAATTGCGGGACATCCTGCTTGCGATGAACAGCCAAAAGCCGGACTCCATGCGCGGGAACTTCCATTTCAAAGCTGCCGTGAACAGATCCTTTAAACTGATTCGTCCAGTATTCGTAAAGAAGATAGTCGGCTTTGGAATCCAGGCCAAGTTCCGCGAAATCGAACTTGACCTTATCATTCTTTTCCGTCCAGTTGAAGAGGGCAACGACATCCCAATCCAGGAAATTCCGATCCACTTTCAGATTCCAAACCGGAAGCATTTCAAAGTAAGGATAAAGATTCATCGGATGAATATCGCAAACAGGGAGCGTTTTCTGGAGCAGAGCGACACGTTCCATCGGAAGTTCGGCAAGCTTATCTCCGCTGAACATCATCTGGCCCGGAAGACTTACAACAGTCGTCGAAAGACGGGCCTCTTCCATACTGAGCGCTTCATTGACCAGCAGGGTATCCGGATCGGCAAAGAAGACGATATTGTGCGTAAAGATCTGATTCAAGGTTCTTCCCGCCTGCTGCATTAAATTGTTCCAGCCAACCGGTTTATTGGGATGAACGATATCCGATCCAATACGGGACGCATCGGCAACCGCGGCTTCCGGTCCGGTCGCATGTCCTTGGCAAGCGAGGAAGACCCGATCCGGTCCGATCCCTTTGCGAATCGCGTTGACCGTAATCTCGAACGCGTTTTTGCAGTTCGGATCTTTGAATTGCGATCGGACCGAAGGCATTTCATAGAAGTGGGCGCAGTATCCCGGTCCGGATCCCGACATGCCGTCCACCTTGAAGAATTCATATCCCCATTCATGGGACTGGATATCCAGTGTTTTGATCATATGGGCGATATACTCTTCGTTGGTCGGATCGGGCGTAAACAGACCGGCCCAGGTTCGGAGCGGATTTCCTTTTTTATCATGAAGGAACCAGTCCTTATGTTTTTTGTAGAACTCTTCATTTCCTGTTCCATAAGGAACGACCCAAAGGCCGGGCCGGAATCCGAGTGCGCGGATATCGTCGGCCAACTGCTTCATTCCCTTGGGGAACTGCTTTTCATTTGCTTCCCGATCGAGATTATAGAACTTGGAAACGGGAAGCTGATCGGAATTTCCCTGCCAGGATTCAATAGACCAGAACTCCAGACCAAAAGGCTGGAGATACTTCTTTCCCATCCGGGCTTCGGCGAGATTGTCTTCCGCTGTTGCCTTGTCGAAATAGAGATTCCAGGACATCCATCCGGTCGGAGCGGAAGGACATCGTTTCCGATCGATCGGCGTATAATACGGAACATACCGATCTTTGAAATAATGTTCCATGATCTGTAAACCGAAAGCGGATTCGGACGCCTGTTCAATCGCGCCTTCGAAGGAGAGTCCGTAGAGACCATTTCCTTTCGAATCGATTTTGAGGCCCGATCCGAAGAACTGAACCAGAAGATCCAGCTGATCGCAGAAAAGGGAATCATTCAGCGCGGAATCGGAAGCTCCTGTTCCCAAAGAGAGAACACGTTCGCCCTTAACCGGTTTGGTCCGGCAGGCAAAGCTCCCTTTTTTGAATTGAACGTCGCCTTCAAATCGAAGTTTTCCGGAATAAAACTGGCGTGTGCGATGGTGGACCAGAAATTCGATCCGATTGGGATCTCCCTGAAAAGAGAGATATCCCTGTACGGAATTTTGCGGACTGATCAGAGCAAGGCGCCGGGCAACATTGTCCCGGGGAAGTCCGATCTTCCAGATCTTGCCTTCGGATTCGAAGGAGAGTTTTCCCTGGACTTCAATCGCCTGTTCCTGATTCTTGATCGTCAACTGAGAAGTATTCTCGTCGAATGAGATCATCCAGGGTCCTAAAACCAATGTAAACAAAGCCGCGATCAGATTCATGATGTTTCCTTTCTCTTGTGCAAACTATTTCCATTTCGTTAATAAACAACATCGATCATGTATAAACCGTGCGGAGGGGCCGTTGGCCCGGCAAGAGCCCGATCTCCGGAATCAACGATTTTTTTCATCGCTTCCGGATCTTCGAAGCCTTTATGCTTTCTTCCGAACAGGTACAAAGTCCCCGCGATGGCGCGGACCATATTATAAAGGAATCCGTCCGCTTCCACTTCCAGAGCGAGAAGAGAAGGAACAGGCAATTCACCGGGATCCCGTTTTTGCGCGGGAAAGTCGAAGAAGATCGGAGTCGGGATCTCCTTCAGCTGGATCTCAAAGATTGTTCGGACGGTGGATCGACGGGGCGACCCTTCCGTTTGAAACGCGCGAAAATCGTGTGTTCCCTGCAAAAATTGAGCAGCTGCCCCCATGGGTCCCCGATCCAGCGGCTTTGAGGACCACCAGACATAATTCCGCATCATGGGCAAAAACGGACGCTGATCGGACATCAAATACCGATAGCGCTTTCGAACGACATCGCGGATCGGATGAAAATTCGGATCCGCTTCCGTTGTCCGCCAAATACGGATATCGGAGGGCAAGAAAGCGTTCAATGCTCTTGTAAACACCTCGGGCGCAAGGGTATTCTCTTCGATCAGGAACGATGCGGTCTGATAAAGGGCGTGGACGCCCGCGTCCGTTCGTCCGCTGCCGAGGATCGGGATTTTCTGTCCGGTGATCCGTTCCAGAACACGCTGGATTTCTCCCTGGACGGTTTTCACGTTCGGCTGCGCTTTTTGCTCCTGCCATCCGGAATAATTTGATCCGTCGTAGGAGAGTTCCAATTTCAGGCAACGTATCATACGGAAGACTCACTTCAGGGAATTCATCATTTCAACGGTCGAATCGATCAGTATTTTCCGGGCTTCGGCAAAAGGAGCGTTGATGAACGCGCCGGCCGCTTTTTTATGCCCTCCCCCGCCGAATTTTCCGGCTAAAAGACTGCAATCGAGATCACATCGGCTTCGGAAACTGAGTTTGTATCCGCCCGATTTCTGCTCGACCATGATCAGAGCGACCCGACTGCCGCCGACCTTCAGTGTAATATTGACAATATCTTCGCTTTCGGACGGGATCGCACCCGACCTTTCGAAATCTTCGCTGGAAAGCCAAGTGAAAATCCCCTCGCCGTCGAGGAACTGCTCCATATTCGACAAGGCGGCGGCGATCAGTTTGGCCCTTCCGAAGGTTTCCTGTTCGTAAATGATTTTATACTGCTCATCGGGCCGGACTCCGGCATCGATCAACGCGGCGGCCATTCGATATGTATCCGCGGAAACCGAGCTGAACCGGAACCATCCGGTATCGGTGGAGATCGCGGTAAAAAGGGGCCAGGCGTATTCGAATTTCATCGGAAGGCCCAGTTCTTCGATCAAATGAAAAACGAGAGATCCGGCGGCTTCGGCGTCGGACCCGATGAATTTCTCCGCGCCGATATCATCTCCTTTTACGTGGTGATCCAGAACAGTCTTCCGAACGGAAGCCGTTTTGATCCAATCGCCCATCGCGCCGAGCTGGGCCCAGGAACTTGTATCGAGAACGAGAATAAGATCGATCTGATTGAGATCGGCTTTCTGTTCCGGAGAAAGTTCGGCAAGGGGAACGATCATTCCGTCGGGATCAAGGAAACGAAGATTCCGCGGAACAGGATCGGCGTTCACGAGATGCACTTTTTTTCCGAGATCGGAAAGTGCGCGTCCCAACGCAATTTGGCTCCCAATCGCATCACCGTCGGGGCGAATATGCGAGATCAAAAGGATGGAATTCGCCTGCTTCACATATTCGGCGAGTTTTTTCCAGTCAATACCGTAAGCGTTCTTTTCAGACATACAAATCTCCAGATTATCCAAGGCGTAAAGGGTCAATATGAAGGGGATCGGGACCAATGGAGGCCAGCCGATAAGTTTTTACGGGAGAAGCGGCCAAAAATTCATTGACCGATTCGCAGGAAAGAGCATTGATTTTTTCTTCGATTTCTTCCCGTGTCCGGATCTTTTTCAGGAAATACCAATCCCGAACGAGCGAAGAGGCCCGATTGACGGTGGATTCCTGCTGCATTACCAGAGAACATTTACTCCGGATCTTCAGAAGTTCCAACTCATTCTGATTGATTCCCTGCGCATAAAGTTTATCCATTTCTTCAAGGATCACATCGAGGGATTCCTGTGCGCGATTGGTTCGGGATCCGCAATAAGTGATCACCGCGCCGGAATCTTTCCGCGTATAATAGCCCGAACTGACGGAATAGCAAAGCCCTCTTTTTTCGCGCAATTCGGTAAAAAGACGGCTGCTCATTCCTCCGCTCAGGGCATTAACACTGCAAACCGCTTTCATATAATCGGGATGAACAGCGGGGAGCGCGGGCGATGCGAGATAAAAATGAGTCTGCGCCGAATCCTGATCCAAATGGGAAACATACTGCTTTCGATCTTCGGATACGATCTCTTCGCGCGGCAAAGGATCCCAATCTCCGAAAAGGCGTTCACATTCCGATTTCAGCATATCCCAATCGATCCGGCCGGCAACGGCAAGAATCGCTCCGTTGGGACAAAAATACTTCTGATGAACTTCCCGAATATCATCCATCGTAATGGCTTGAATCCCCTCGGCGGTTCCGAGAACGGATCGGCCCCAGGGATGCGGAAAAAAGATCCTTCGGATCTCATTGCGGACCTTGCGCGAAGGTTCATCTTCAATTCCCTGAAGATCCTGAAGCGCGATTTGCTTGACGATTTGAAGATCTTCTTCGGGAAAACGGGGACGGCGGATCAGATCAGCGTAAAGGGCAAGCGTCTTTCGAAATTTATCGGCAACCAAAGAGGCGCTGTAAGTCGTATAAGGCTGAGCGGCTCCTTCGCCGGATTCCACTCCCAAATTTTCAAGGGTCTGAAGGAACGCTTTGTTGTCGAGATCCCCTGCCCCGCGTGCGGACATTTCACAGGTCAAGTTCGCCAATCCGATCCGATCTTCCGGATCGCGAACCGACCCGGAAGGGATCATAAAAACAAAAGAAACCGACTCGCACCAGGGCATTTCTTCCGCAATAAGAACAAGGCCATTATCCAATACATGAATTCGATTACGCGACATAAGTTTCCTTAAAAGTTGTTTTTATGATTTTAAATCCCAATTTTTGATATAAATGAACGGCGTTTTCGTTCCTTGCTGTTGCTTCCAGAAGGACATCGCAGCACCCGGCCTTTTGAAAAGCCTGAAGCGCCTTGTAAATAATAGCCGTTCCGAGTCCATGATGCCGATACTGCTGAAGAACGGCTATGTTTTCGATTTTTCCTCTTTCCTTGCTCTTTCGCGAACATTGGATCATCGCGCAGTAAAAGCCGTTCCCCGCCCCTTTTTGTTCTCCGATCAACCAGGAAGCCTTCGGCATAAATTCCGGCTTGTTCATGATATACTGGACCAGGCGCCAGCAGGAATCAAAACGGCGAAAAGTCGGAAAGACTTCGGAATCCACTTCCCCGCGAAATCCAAGATACTGGACCCGCGCATAGACATCCGCAAGGCGATCGTTCCAGGGAAACCAGACATAATCGGGAGGAAGATCCACCTCCTCGTCCGGTATTTTGCAAGAATCAAATTGAAAGAGCATTTCATAGCGCTGAATATACTCGACTTTGATCTCAAAATTGTGTTCTTTCCCGTTCATCCCTTCACGATCTCCGAATGAGTCCGTATTTTCCGAAAACAAAAAGATCATTATACACCTGAATATTCCTGCTTTCAAGCCTTGAAAGAGAAAAGGAGGGAACAAAAGGGAAAATTTCCGGCAAGTCCGCAAAGATTTCGAAAAAAGAGATCCTCTTCCCCGTCTTTAAAAGAGAGAAAAATCATGTATAATTACAAAATAGACACTTTTGCGCCCCACCATTGATTTTGGAGAATAAAAAAAATTGAAAACGGCAACATTAAAAGAACTGTCCGATCTCGTCGGCGGTATTGTATCGGGTGATGAAAATAAAGAGATCCGGGATATTGCCCCTTTACAGACAGCGGAACCCGATACGATCTCCTTTCTTGCGGATGTTCACAAGATCCGGGATCTTTCCGCTTCCCGTGCAGGCGCGATTCTCGTTCCCATAGACTTTATCGCCGATCAATGCCCTTCGATTCAGGTTCCCGATGTCGTTGCCGCCTTCGAAAAGATCACACTCTTTTTCCGGCCCCAGCGAACGGATCTCGTTCAGGGGATCTCGCCGAAAGCGGATATCGCCCCTTCGGTTCAGATGGGAAATGATGTCAAAATCGGATCGGGCGTCTCTGTGGGCGAAGAGGTCGTTCTCGGCGATCATGTCGTTCTTTATCCGGGCGTTGTGATCATGAGCGGATCAAGCATTGGGGAAAATACGATCGTCTTTCCAAACGCGGTGATCTACGAGAACTGTGTAATCGGCAAGAATTGCCTGATTCACTCCGGAGCCGTGATCGGCGCTTACGGATTCGGATACGATTCCAGTTCCGGCGAACATATCCTTTCCCGGCAATGGGGAAATGTCGTTCTGGAAGATCGGGTAGAAGTCGGCGCCTGCTCCACGATCGATCGGGGAACTTATGCTTCCACACGAATCGGATACGGAACCAAAATCGATAATCTGGTAATGATCGCCCACAACTGCCAGCTTGGCCGGCATAATCTGATCTGCGCGAGCACCGGTGTTGCCGGAAGTACGACCACCGGAGATTATGTCGTAATGGCCGGACGGGTCGGGGTTCGGGACCACGTTCATATCGGAACCGGAGCGGTCCTTGGCGCAATGGCCGGAATAATGGCAAGTGTCCCGGAAGGAGCAAAAGTTGTCGGAATTCCCGCGACCCCCGATAAACAGCAGATGAGGATCCAGGTTGCAATTGCCCGTCTTCCCGAAATGCGCCAAGAACTCAAGGAAATGCAAAAAAATATCCAGAAACTTCTGGAAAAAATGGGAGATTAAATCGTGCTCTCTCCAAATGGAATTGATCCTGATCCAAATGATCCGACGCAGAACTTCAACTCTCTTCCATTTGGACTGATCGCCGGCTGGGGACGATATCCGGTCCTTCTCGCCAAAGCGCTCAAGGCAAACGGTTTTACGGTCGTTTGCCTCGGGGTTCATGATCACGCCGATCCTGAACTTGCGGAAATTTGCGATGTGTTCAAGTGGAGCGGGATCGCACGATTCGGATCCGCGGCCCGTTTCTTTCGAAAAAAAGGGGTCCGATACGCGTCGATGGCCGGAAAGATCCATAAAAAACTCCTGTTTACACCGGGATTTATATGGAAACAGCTTCCCGACCTTTATACCTGTTCCATGTTCATGTCCCATTTCATCTTTCGAAAAAAAGACTGCAAGGACGACACCTTATTATTGACCGTTGTGGACGCCTTTGAAAGAAAAGGGATCAAACTCCTGCCCGGTACCGATTTTGCCCCGGAGATGCTCGTGAAAAGACAATTATTGACAAAAAAAGGACCCAGCAAAGCACAATGGAAAGATATCTGCTTCGGATGGAATCTTGCCCGGGAAATGGGAAGACTCGATGTCGGACAGAGTGTTTCCGTCAAAAATCAGGCCGTTTTGGCCGTCGAAGCAATTGAAGGAACCGATGAAGCGATTCGACGGGCAGGATCTCTTTGCCGCGGAAACGGCTTTACCGTTGTAAAAGTTGCCAAGCCGGGACAGGATATGCGCTTCGATGTCCCCACGTTCGGGCCGGGAACGGTTCAAACCATGATCGATTCCGGTGCCTCCGTTCTCGCGGTGGAAGCGCAAAAAACGATCTTTATCGATCAGGATGAAGTGATCCGGCTCGCGGAAAAACACAACATTGTAATTGTCGCCGTTTATGAGGAAGATCTCATCTTTTCCGAATCTCCTTTCCCGGTAAAAGAAGAGGATTCCGCCATTCCGGTCTGTACACGATCCGTTTCCTGAACAAGAATCTCAAACTGTAAATAACCGATTTTGAAACCACGGATTTCACGGATTTTCACGGATAATTTTTTGGTAAAAACACGTTTTCATCAAAAATATCAGCTCCGAATCTTATAGGAATTTCATCCGTGTTTATCCGTGTCATCCGTGGTTCCAAACAAAAATATTTTTACAGTATGAATAAGAATGAAATCGAAAATTATTTATGGACTATTCCATTATCATTCCCGCTTATAATGAAGAAAAGTTTCTCGACACGACCTTAAATCATGTTCAGGAAGCGGTGGGTTCCCTGTCGGATCGAACCGGTGA
Organism: Planctomycetia bacterium; assembly: GCA_030539035.1. Classification (GTDB taxonomy): domain Bacteria; phylum Planctomycetota; class Planctomycetia; order Pirellulales; family Thermoguttaceae; genus JAUNBG01. Next base: position 6,350 of record JAUNSU010000029.1, on the reverse strand, counting down.
ACTGATCGTGGTCGACAATAATTCAACCGACAGAACGGCGGAAATTGCCAAAAACCATGGTGCCAAGGTCTGCTTTGAACCGATCAATCAGATCTCACGGGCAAGAAACGCGGGCGGACGGGAAGCCGCGTCCCCGATTCTGATCTTTCTCGACGCCGATTCCCTGATCTCGCCGGATCTGCTCCGAAAAACGATCGATCGAATGGAATCGGGCAAGTATTACGGCGGCGGAACTCAAATCGATTTTGATATTCCCCTGAATTGTCTTTTTCGATCTTTTCAATGGATCTGGAATACTTTTTCCAAGCGGTTCCGATACGCGGCAGGCTGCTATATTTACGTTCTCAAAGAGGCTTTCGATGAGGTGAACGGCTTTCCGGAAGATCATTTCGCGGGTGAAGAGATTGTTTTTTCGCGAAAATTGCGAAAATGGGGAAAAAGCCGAAAAAAGATCTTTTCCCATATCGAGGATGCCTCCATTCTTACTTCGGGAAGACGGTTGAAAGAGGTCTCCGCGTTCCGAATTCTCTCCACGTTTTTTCTGCTGGGCTTTTTTCCCTGGTTAATGAAGTCCCGGGAAAAATGCGGGATCTGGTATCTTAAAAGATAAACACTAATCCCTCTTTGAAGAGTCTATTTTTCAAAAAACCTCGAAAAACGGGCAAACTGGTATTTTCTCATTTCCCAAAAAAGGGTAAACTGCTCCTTTCGCATTGATCAATGCGTCTCAGCGGAAAATTCCGTAGGGAACAGATGCCGTTTTCATGGAGGAAAACGGCTCCTTCCTTCTTCTTTCCGTTGAAATTGCGCCTTCAAGAGGAATGCGCAAACAATTCGAATCGCCGCTGAAAAGCGGATCAATCACTCAATCGCATGGAGGTGAAGGGTGGTCCAGAATACTATTGTAAAAAATTGTAATTATTTGAAATGTTTCAATAATTATAAACGCACTATTTATCTATATAATGTAATTTTATTCTTTTTCACACTGATCCTTTCCGTTGGATCTCTCGACGCTGCAGTCTATAAGACCCCTAATTTTGTCGTTAATGCGCGAACGGAAGATTTCGCGAAACAGGTCGGTGAAGCCGCAGAGCATTTTCGGGAAAATCTCGCGATACACTGGATCGGACAGCCTCTCCCGCAATGGGCAACTCCTTGCCCGATTACCGTAAAAGCGGGCGATCGGCTCGGTGCAGGCGGAGAAACCACCTTTACTTTCGCAAACGGCGAAGTCTACGGCTGGAAAATGTACATCCAGGGAAGCAAGGAACGAATCCTCGATTCCGTTCTTCCTCACGAAATCTCCCATACTATTCTCGCATCCTATTTCCGGAAGCCGGTTCCCCGTTGGATCGATGAAGGCGCGGCAACCTCAATCGAAGCGGAAGTCGAACGCTCCAATTATCGAAGAATGCTCGTCGAGTTCCTTCAGACAGGAAGAGGGATTCCGTTCAATAATATGGTCGGAAGCAAGGAATATCCTTCCGATCAGCTCCCGTTCTATGCACAGGGATTCTCCGTTTGCGAATATCTCCTCAAAATCGGCGGATCCCGGCGCCTGATCGAGTTTGCCGCCGATGGAATCGAACACGGCAACTGGTCCGCCGCCTTGAACAGACACTACGGATACGAAAATCTCGGCGATCTGCAAGTCAAATGGCAATCGTGGATCAATCAATGGTTCCTTGCGGGAATGCCGGGCAATCTTCCCGAAGTTCCCACGATTGGCGAACCCGGCCAAAAGAATCCGGAAATCGCTCTTGCCTCCTCTGTTCAGCAGACAGCGCCTCCGCTGGATCGTTTGATCCCGAATTCCGCGCCCGATTCCATGCGGAATCCGGCTCCGGCCTCATCAATGAATTCCGGATCAATCGCGATGGTTGATCCCGCCGCCCCGAAGACCCTTCCGCTTGAAGGATTTCAGAATGGGGTGGGAACAGCGGCTTCCGCAGAGATCTCGGTCGCCGCATCCGCTCCGCTCCGGTATCAGGGATCTTATGGACGCGGTTTGATCCAGAATTCGGAACCGGAAGCACCGGCGCCGATCAAGATTCTCGGACAGGCCAAATCCCGAAATCGCTGATCGTCTGATCGAAAAGATCCCGCTCGCTTGAGGATCGGTCCGCTTCCCCCCTCCTTGAAAAAATGTCGTTTTGTGGTCTAATAAATTCGATTTTGTCGGTATTTAACGGACCAACAATGAACAAGTCAACGACAAGAAAGGAACCCAAGGGATGTCCCACGATACGGAACCGACCCTCACGGAACATGAAGAGCAGAAAACTCCCGCCGCAAAACCGGTTTTACTCGCCCTTTGTGCAGTTTTTATTTTCTACCTTATATTGGCGGCCTTCGGGCTTCCGCAAAAATGGGCAAATGCCCAGCTTGCCCCTTCGCATGAAGAAGCCGCCGTTCAGCAGGCCGATACTCAGACGCCCGCCGCAGTTCAAAAGCAGCAAGCGGAACCCAAGCATGAAGAACACGCAACAGGAGTTCCTCCGATCTGGATGATCATTCCGTTCTGCGCGCTGCTTCTCTGCATCGCGGTTCTTCCCCTGATCCCCGCAACAGAACATTGGTGGGAAAGCAATCTGAACCGCTTTATCGTCGCCGCAGTTCTCGGATTCTTTACCTTGGGCTATTACGCCTTTATTTGCGATTTTCCGATCGCGCTTCATTTCCCGTCCCATGCGATTGTCAATCCCTCGCAAGGCGCTCTTGCAATGGGCGGAACGATCTTCGTCAACTCGATCATCAATGAATACATTGCCTTTATCGTTCTTCTGTTCGCTCTCTTCACGATTTCCGGCGGAATTCGAATCTCCGGCGATCTGAAAGCCTCTCCGTTTGTCAACTCGATCATTATGCTGATCGGAGCCGTGCTGGCCAGCTTCGTCGGAACCACCGGCGCCGCAATGCTCATGATCCGGCTCCTTCTGGAAACGAATAAAGAACGAAAATTCAAAGCGCACACCGTGATCTTCTTCATCTTCTGCGTCTGCAACTGCGGCGGATGTCTTCTCCCGATCGGCGATCCACCGCTCTTCCTGGGATATCTCCGCGGAGTCGACTTCCTCTGGACATTCAGTCTTTGGAAAGAATGGGTCTTCGTCAACGGCATTACCATCGTTGTTTACTTCCTGATGGATTCACTCTGGTATTACCGCAAGGAATCCAAAACCGACAAGCAGCTCGATAATACGGCCCGCCAGCCGCTCAAAATCAGGGGACTCTTCCCGAACGTTTTCTGCCTGATCGGCGTGATCCTTTCGGTAATGTTCCTTGCGCCGGGCAAAGAGATCTGCGGATTCAATCCCTGGATGTTCCTTCGGGAAATTGCGCAGCTTCTGCTCGTTGCGATTTCTCTTCTTCTCGGTTCCCACACGATTCGGGCCGAGAATAAATTCAACTACGCCGCGATTTGCGAAGTTGCTGCCCTTTTCTTCGGGATCTTTATCTGCATGCAGGCCCCGCTTCAGATCCTGAACGCAAGCGGCGGAGTGATCTCCCAAAAGGCGGACCAGATCGGATCCAAGATCGGACTCGATACTCCCCAGCAGTTTTTCTGGATGACCGGATCCCTCTCTTCCGTTCTCGATAATGCCCCGACGTACGTCGTTTTCTTTGAAACCGCGCGCGCCGCCGAAAAGGCCAAGATCGAAGAACTCAAGAAAGACGGAAAGAAGGAAGAAGCTCAAAAGCTGGAAGCGGAACTGAAAGACGCGGAAAAGGCGTGCGGTGTTCCGATCCCGCTCCATCTGCTCGCCGCCGTCTCTCTCGGTGCTGTCTTTATGGGCTCGATGACCTATATCGGAAATGGACCGAACTTCATGGTAAAAGCGATCGCCGAACAGTCGGGCGTCAAGATGCCCAGCTTCTTCGGATACATGGTCTACAGTATTTTGATTCTGTTCCCCATTCTGATCGCGATGACCCTGATCTTCCTCTAATGGATTGATATTCACTTCACAACGCGGAAACACGGTTCATGATGTATCAATTCCTGAAGACGCCTGAAGAACTGGCCGAATGGCTGAAGAAGATCGAAAACACGAGCTGGATCGGACTGGATACGGAGTTCATTTCGGAAGGGAAATTTACGCCGCTTCTTTGTCTGATCCAAATCGCGACGGAAGAGGGTCTCTTCCTGATCGACGCGCTTTCGGTCGGATCACTTCGTGTCTTTTGGGAACGGATCTGCCGCGAAGATACACTGATCCTTGTTCACGCCTGTCGAAGTGAAATGGAATTCTGTCATCATGAGATCGGCCGGATTCCCCGTAATGTCTTTGATATCCAGCTCGCCGCCGGTTTTGCCGGATCGGATTATCCCTCCGGATTCAAATCGATCGGCGAACATTTTGCCAATATCATTCTCCCCAAAGCAGAAACGCGGACGAATTGGCAAAAACGGCCTCTTTCCATGCTCCAGATCGATTACGCGCTTAATGATGTCTGCTATTTGCATGAAATCGCCAGCGGGATCCGGCAAAAGCTGAAAGAGACCAAACGTCTTTCCTGGTTCCAGGAAGAGATGTCCTCCATGCTTGATTCCCTTCTGATCTCTTTCGAAAAGGAAGACTGGACGGAACTTCCGGGGATCCTTCATCTTACATCGAATGAATGCGCGGTCGCCAAAGCGCTTTGGGATTGGCGGCGGCATGAAGCGGAATCGCGAAATCGGCCGGAATGCCGAATCCTTCGCGATGATCTGATCGTTGAACTTGCTAAACGGAAAACGGCGGATCCGGAACGGATCGGCGCTCTGCGCGGAATGCAGTATCTGCAAAAGAGCATTCCCCGAATCGCGGAAGTAATCGCCGAAGCGCTCTCCGGATCCGATGTCGATCTTCCCGAACCGCTTTATGAAAATTCCTTTCCGCAGTATTCCACGATCTGTCAATTCATACGAACAGCGCTTTCGGATTTCAGCCGTAAAAAGAATATCGCGCTTTCCCTGATCGCGTCTCCCAGGGACATAAGGGAATATATCGCGTCCTATTACAAAACACTCCCGAAAGCACGCAAGGCCCGTCTCCGAATCGGATGGCGGAAAAAACTGCTCGGCCCTCTTCTTAAAGAACTGATGTCCGGCAATATCGCGATTCGGCTGACCGGCAAAGTCGACGATCCGATCGAAATTGTCTCCGTGGACCATTCCCTCGATTTATTGGGAGAAGATTCAGAATGATCTTTTCGGAGGATCGGCTCCCGGAATTTCGAAAACGCCTCTTTGCCTGGTTTAAAGCGACGAAAAGAGATCTTCCCTGGCGCATGATCCCGGCGGATCCGAATCGTCCGATTTTCCGGGACCCCTACCCTGTCTGGATCAGTGAGATCATGCTTCAGCAGACGACTACTGCCGCAGTCGAAGGCTATTTCCGGCGATTCCTTGCGCGATTTCCTGATTTGCCCTCCTTGGCAAATGCGGATCAGAAAGAAGTTTTTCAACTTTGGGAAGGACTTGGCTATTACCGGCGCGCCGCTCTTCTTCATCGGGCCGCGCAAACGATCATGGAGAAATACAACGGACAGTTCCCGGAAAACTATCATGATGTTCTGAATCTTCCCGGGATCGGGCGATACACCGCCGGAGCGATTTTATCGATCGCGTTCGATCAGCGTCTTCCGATTCTGGAAGCGAATACAATTCGCCTTCATTCCCGTCTGATCGGATTGGAAGAGGATCCCTCGACGCGAAAGGGATCCGAACGTCTTTGGGAGTTCGCGGAAAAGATCCTTCCGCAAAAGAAAGTCGGAATTTTCAATCAGATCCTTATGGATCTTGGAAGCCTGATCTGCACTCCGAAAGCTCCCCGATGCGAGCAGTGTCCCGCGGTCGCTTTTTGCAGTGCGGCGAAAACCGGATCACAGGATCTTATTCCGGCCGCCAAAAAGAAAGCGGAAAAAGAATATCGGAACGAAGCCGCGTTTCTTGTCCGAAAGAGCCGAAAGGACCGCCGCTTTCTTCTGATCAGATATCCGCAGGGGTGCCGTTGGGCGGGTCTCTGGGATTTTCCCCGATTTCTTCAAATATCGGATCAGGATCCGGGAACGGATCCGCTTTTCCCGGATCGGATTACCGCACTGATCGGATCGCTGACGGGCCGGTCAAAGGAAAAGGAAATTCGGACCGGATCCCTACTGCATAAGATGAAGCACACGGTTACCCGATACGGGATCACGCTCTATTTCTTCGATACAGAGCGAACGGACAAGATCATTTCGCTTCCCCGATCGAAGGAAATCGAACTGGCGGCGGGCACCGTTGTTCCCGCCGATCTGGAATTTCTCTGGACCGATCCGCAAACCGCCAAAGATCTCCCCATGAGCTCCAGCGGAAGAAA
>JAUNSU010000244.1 GCA_030539035.1 Planctomycetia bacterium | reverse complement strand
ACTAATCACTAAACACTAAACACTAATCACTGATTTTGTGCCATTCGGAAGGACTGTGGAAGCTCGTCGGAAGCGGAGTGGATGAGGTCTGTTCCGGACCGTCCCAGTTCTTATTGTAATTGTACCGGCAAACGGCAAAAAGACTTCCTTCAAATTTAACATTTTTCCCAAGGGAAGAAAGCGGAATGATCATCTTCGCAGTCCAATGTCCTTTTTCCACTTTCGCTTCCGATTTGAATCCGGACTCAAAGAGCTTTTCCTCAAACGGGAGCACTCTCAAAAGTTCGAGCTTGGGAATATGAAGCTGAAGCGTGATCCCGTTCGGAGTAACGTGAAATTCATAATAATCTTCTCTCCCGACAGGCTGAAAGAAGAACTCACAGACATCGCCGGTCGTCCAGGTCTTTTCGTTGTTCTTGACCGCGCTGTTGCCGATATCGGAATCGGTAAAGTCGGCGGTGATGATCAGATTTTCCCCATCACAGATCAATTGGGCGGTTCCCGGCTCCACAGGGGCCGATCCGTCTCTTTTGTACATTTTCAGAGTATCGCCCGGCTTGTAAGGGGGATTGGAATTGGCCGATTTTGCCGAGATCGCCAAGCCGAAAATCGCGAAAGCAATAAGAAACAGTTTCATTTTTTCATCTCCTTTTCTTTTTCATCTTTACTGGAATCCTCCTCCGTAATGGACAATTTCCATTCGGTCCGTTTTCGGAACGGAGTATGGAATTTTTTGGTTAAAACCCCTTTTTCTTCGAGGTGGATATAGCATTCCGTATCGCAGGCGCGTCCGCAAATACTTGCCCTTAACGCGTGCTTCATGGGCGGATAGTAGATCAGCTGATCGATGATCTCTTTGGCCCGATCCGGAGTAAGATTCGCTTCGCCGGATATAATCGCGAGCCGATCGGGATCGTCGGCAAACGCTTCTGCGGGCATAAAGGGATTCTTGCTTCTGTTGGCTCCATTATAATACGCGCAGCATTGCCAGGTGTCAAGATTTCCTTCCGGTGAAATCGCGTGTCCCGGACAGCCCTTGATGCACGCTCCGCACTGATCGCAAAGATGCGGCTTCACGATCGGATCGGGATCGAACGGAGCATCGGTCAAGATGAACGCGAATCGCTGGAAAGGCCCGAACTCATCGGTAAGAAGCGATCCGGAAAGCCCGATCTCGCCGAGTCCGGCATCGACCGCGCAGACGGGATAGTCGAGCTGATTCTCTTCCTTCTTTTCACGATAGATCTCATGATAATCGACTTCCGGATTGGTTCCTTCGGCGGAGTCCATGATGAGCAGATTCTGCCGCTGGGGAAGCGCTTCAAATCCGGCGTCTTCAAGGATCCCGGCGGCGCGCATTAGGGCCATCGGAATAATGATCTCGTCGAGTGTCTCCACCGCGTTGGTCGTGTATTGATAATAGGTCGATCCTTCTTCGATTCCGCGCCGCGCTCCCCGTAATTGCCGAAAAGCGATTCCGATCACGGTTTTCGCTTCCGGAAAGAGTTTTCGCACCGCCGGATCCCGAAAACGATCGGCGTTTCCGAATCGGACAATATCCGCACCGTCTTTATTCAGGCGATCCAGTAATTTTTCTTTTAAGGTATTCATAAGATATTCTTCTCCTTCAAATGTTGAAAACAGACCTGATCGCACGCCTTGCCGCAAAGACAGGGAATATATCCGGTCGTTCGGCTCGGCAGAAAATCGAGAAGCGGATAGAGTTCCCGGGCCGATTCCGCGTTAAACCGCTTTTCACCGTTGAGAATCGCTTCCCGATCCGAATGATCGGCGAGGAAATCATTCTTCATAAACGGATTCGATTTATGCGCTCCGCGGTAGTAGACGGCGCATTGCCAGGTATCGATTCCTTTTTCGTCAATTGCGTG
>JAUNSU010000028.1 GCA_030539035.1 Planctomycetia bacterium | reverse complement strand
TGGTTTTTTTTTCCCCGCCGCCCCCGCGGGTTTTTTTTGTGGGGGTGGGTGCCCCGGGCACCCCCCAAAAAATTTGTTTTTTGGGGCGCCACCCCGGGCTGGAAGGCACTGCCCCTGCGGGGCGCTGATTTTTGGATGTCCCAACCGGGTGAAGTAATACGGTTTTTCGGCCAAACACCAATAATCTGTTTTCGATATTGCACCCGGATCCTGCGGGCTGAAAGCCCAGCGCATTCCAGCCCGGCAAGGGAGCGAAGCGACCGGCACCCCGGGGCAATGAACAACCATAAAAAGCGCGCTGTAAGCGCAATGCAAAAATAGAGTTAAAATCCCTAATAAAGATAATTTCCCATTAACCCAGGGAATCCGAGAAAAACATCAATTTTCCGAACACGGTCTGAACCCGAGCGCTGGGGCCGTAAGCGTCCTTGCCTGTCCGCTGCGCCTGCGCGATAAAAAATATCGTCGAAAATTTCGATCAAAAGATTCCATCTCGATATTGACATTTCCATTGTCCTCATTTAAAATACATGCAGTCTTTATCGCAAGTTCCTTTTTCGAAAGAAGCCGAATTTTACTAAAATCGGATCCTTCAGAAATCTTTCCAGAGAAAGCGGAATATGAACCGATTCAAAAAAAATGTGTTCTGGGTCTTTTTATTGCTCTTTGCTCTGATCCTTTTTTATCCGATCTGGAGCGAAGGCAAGATCTTTGCGGAAAGGGACATTTTCAGTTTTTACTATCCCCTTTTTCAGCGGATCCAGGATTACTGGCGCGAAGGACATTTTCCGCTTTGGGATCCCTGCGAAAATTTGGGACAACCGCTCTTCGCGAATCTTACCTCCTCGGTTCTCTATCCGGGCAAACTGATCTTCGCGCTCCCGCTCTCTTACGATCAATGCTTTAATTTATATGTCGTTTTTCACTTTCTCCTTTGCGGGATATCGATGTACGCGCTCATGCGGCATTGGCGTTTTTCCCGAACAGGTTCCCTTTTGGCCGCGATCAGCTTTTCGTATTGCGGACCGGTCTTTATGCAATACAGCAACGTGATCTATCTCGTCGGGATCTCCTGGTTTCCCCTTGCGATTTTATTCGGATCGGATCTGGTATTGCGCCGAAAACCGCGTTCACTTGCCGCTCTTGCCGGTGCCCTTGTAATGATGGTATTCGGCGGGGATATCCAAACCGCGTGGTTCGCAGGAATCCTGCTCTGCTTTTTAACCCTGATCTATTGGCGATGCGGTCTCCTTCCCAAGTACGAAGAACCGAATGAATCGCGATGGAAAAAAGGAATCCGTTCTCCGCTGGGCCTTCTGATCGGATCCGCGCTGCTTGCCTCCGTGATCGGCGGTATTCAGGTTTTTCCCGCAATGGAGCTTTCCAAATACTCGGAAAGAAACTGGTTCTTTACTCCCATCTCAATTTGGGATACACCAAAATTTCTCATGAACCGAAATCAGGAAAAACGAAGCGAACTCTTCGATCAATTCGGATTCACTCCTTCTGAAGAATCCGCGATGGACACCATTCTCAACGGGATCTTTTGCAAGAATATACGCCTTGGCGGATATCACGCATCCGTCTACGATTACAGTATGTATCCAACCCAGATCGCGGAACTGCTGACCCCGTTTCCGTTCGGATTCAAAGAAAACCGAATCGTTCTCCGATCCGCAGGAGAATCACCCCGTCGATGGAATCAGACCCTTTATATGGGGATCATTCCCTTTCTGCTCGGACTGTCCGCTCTCTGCTTCCGACTGAAAAAACGGATCGTTCCCGATCGAATCGCAAAATCCCTGCCCCTTTCTTCCTCATCGGGAAGCACAAAAAGAAAACGGGGAAATCTCCCTAAAAATGAGACTGAAAAGCCGATCTCTTCAGAACGCATTTCCATTCGATCTTCCCATCGCCGGGCCATTCAGGTTTGGGCAAGCTGGATCATTATCGTTTGTCTGCTCGCCTCTTTGGGATTTCATGGGCCCCGCTGGTTCCAGCGTCTTTCGGTCCATCTTATCGGAAGCCCGCAGGATATGAACATGAACGACGGTGATCCGGTCGGCGGAATTTACTGGCTGATCAATGTCTTCGTCCCGCTCGCCTCCTCGTTCCGATACGCAGGAAAATATCTGATGCCCGTCTTTTTTGCGCTCCCCCTTCTTGCCGGACTTGCCTGGGATTATCTGAGAACCCGAAAATCGGTCAAGATCCTCTGCTTTACCGCCTGGGGAATATTGATCATTGCCTTCCTGAGTATATCCGGGATCCAATTGGAATCTTTTAACAGCGCTTTTTTATCCCATCCCGACGACACCTATCAATACGGAACAGCTTCAAAGGCCTGTATTCTGTCGAGTATTGGTTTTTCCTGCGCGATTTTGTCCATTTGGATCGTTCTTTTTTATCTTCCCGGGATCCGTGAAGTCTTCCAGAAAAAACAGATCAGAAATAAGGGTCTGTTTGCCTGCGTCTGTGCGATCCTGCTGATCCTTGCCGCTGCCGATCTTTACCTTGCCGATTCCAAGCTGCTTTTCGCGGTTTCTCCGAAAACGGTCCATGATCCGGTTCTTTTCGCCGAAAAAATCCAGAAAGATCAAGAAACAAAGAAAAATGCGATTTCTTATCCCAGATATTATCGATACGCATGGTCTTCGCGCGCCTTCTTTTTCTTTACGCCCGGCCAGCAGGAACAGAGAAGTTCCTGGAGTCGAAAAACACTGGACGCCAAATTTCAATATCAGTTCGGTTTGGCCAACATGGACTCGCCCGGAACACTCTCGATACTGGAATACTTCCTCTTTGCCGACGCGCTCTACACGGTAAGAGATAATCCGGCGATCGTCGATCGACTTGCCTGGTTGAATACGGAATATATGATCTATCCTTCGGATCCGGAACGATCCTGGTTTCCTCCTGAAATACAGACCTTGAATTTCGATCCCGCCAAAGTACGCACTCTTTATTCGGGAAATCAAAACTCGCCCTCCGCTTGGGAAGAAACAGAATATCCGATCGGAAGTTCTCTTTACGCAATTCAAAAGCCGGGCGATCGGATCCGGATCTTTCATGATACCCCGGAATTGACCGATTCACGGATCTCTCTGGAAAAAATGATCCAAACCGAAAAGAACGGGAACCCCAAAGAAGGAGAATCGGTCAAGATCACCCATTATGAAGCAAACAGAATCGAATTTGAGGCCGATCTTGTCGAAAAAGGAACGATTCTTTTAACGGAACAGTACTTTCCCGGCTGGAAAGCGCAGATCACAGGTCGAGAAGGATCCGCACCGGATTGGAAATCACTCCCAATCAAAAAATCGCTTGGGATCCTTAGGGCCGTCGATCTTGATCCGGGAAAATATACCGTAAGAATGATCTATTCCCCGGCCCCGTTTAAATTAGGGATCCTTTTTACCCTGATCGGACTGGGAGGCGCCGTTTTCATCCTTCGAAAAAAATCGGTTTAATAATTTTCCGCTTTGATCTGGAAGAAGGATTGCGGATGGGTGCAAACCGGGCAAACGAGAGGAGCTTTCTTCCCGACTACAATATGTCCGCAGTTGGCGCATTGCCAGATTCTATCGCCATCACGGGAAAAAACGATTTCCTTTTCGATATTGTCGAGCAGTTTGCGATATCGTTCTTCATGTTCCTTTTCGATTTTTCCGACGAGAGTAAAGAGAGCGGCAATCTGTTCGAACCCTTCTTCCTTCGCTTCTTTCGCGAATTTAGCGTACATATCGGTCCACTCGTAATTTTCCCCATCTGCGGCATCTTTGAGATTTTCAACCGTGGAAGGAACCGATCCATCGTGAAGGAGCTTGAACCAGATCTTGGCATGTTCTTTTTCGTTGTTCGCGGTTTCTTCAAAAATCGCGGCGATCTGCTGATAGCCGTCTTTTTTCGCTTTGGACGCGTAATAGGTGTACTTGTTCCGCGCTTGAGATTCGCCCGCAAAAGCCGCCTGGAGATTCTTTTCCGTCTTCGATCCTTTTAATTCAGCCATTTTTTCCCCTTTTTTAAAAGTATTCCAATGTTAGTACAACTCCTTTCATTATAAATTTTCGCAGAAACTTTACAAGTGTCGGGAATATAATATAATAAGAAAAAACAAGGAAAGGAAACCTGAAATCATGTCTCATACCGTCCAAAATATTCTGGAGAAGATCGGAAATACCCCGTTGGTTCGGATCAATAAACTGAATGAGGGCTCCGCAAACGTCTTCGCTAAAATGGAATCGTTCAACCCGGGAGGAAGCGTCAAAGACCGTGTTGCTCTTTCCATGATCGAAGATGCAGAGAAAAAAGGGCTCCTCAAGCCGGGCGGTCTGATCGTCGAACCGACCAGCGGAAATACAGGCATCGGACTCGCACTCGTCGCCGCGATCAAGGGATACCGCATTATTTTAACGATGCCGGAAACGATGAGTATCGAACGCCGTGTTCTTCTTTCCGCTTACGGGGCCGAGATCGTCTTAACCGAAGGAGCCCTTGGAATGAAAGGGGCGATCAACAAGGCTCAGGAGATCTGCGATCAGATCCCGGAAGCGTTTATGCCCCAGCAATTCAAAAATCCGGCCAATCCCGAGCGGCATGAAGAAACCACCGGCCCCGAGATCTGGGACGCAATGGAGGGCAAGGTCGATGTTTTCGTCAGCGCGGTGGGAACAGGAGGAACTCTTACCGGGACCGGACATTATCTTAAAGCGATGAATCCTTCCGTTCAGATTATCGCGGTGGAACCTTCCGATTCCGCTGTTCTTTCCGGAGGGGAGCCGGGTCCGCACAAAATTCAGGGAATCGGCGCCGGGTTTGTTCCCGCAGTTCTTGATCGATCTGTAATCGACCGAGTTTTTCCTGTTCAGGCGGACGATGCGGGAAATACCGCTCGAAATGCCGCAAAAAAAGAGGGGCTTCTTGTCGGAATCTCTTCCGGAGCCGCGCTGTTTGCCGCCTTGCAAATCAGTAAAGAGAAGGAATTCGAAGGTAAAAATATCGTCGTCCTTCTGCCCGACACCGGAGAACGCTATCTTTCCAGCTGGCTCTTTACGGAAGAGTGATCGGGATGAGTGATGAGTGATTAGTGATTAGCTGGGATCAACGGCGAAGGAGACCGCAAGCCCCTCGAATTCGAGGGGGTGGATGAGGGAGGAACCGACGAATGAAATTTAATGAATTGATTTCCAGTCTTACAGATGCAGACAATGCTCTTCGTTCAGAAGCGGTAAAAGCGGTCAATTTGGCTTTGGTCGTTCGAAACTGGCTTTTCGGATGGTATATTGTCGAGTTCGAACAAAATGGCGAAGACAGAGCCAAATACGGAAAAAAACTTATTGAACAAATAGCCCGATCTTTAAAAAATCAGGGAGTTCTTGGTTGCGCAGTTACCAATTTAAGGAACTTTCGAGTCTTTTATGACAGGTTTGTTGAAAAAGGAGATATTCATGACTTTCAAATTCACCAGACACTGTCTGGTGAATTCAGAATATTGTTACCAAATACAATAAACTCGACAGAATGTGGAGCGAAACCGTCTCCCTTAAAAAGTCAGACACTGTCTGACGAATTCGGAAAACAGTACCATAATTCAAAAAAAACAGCGGTTTTTTCGATATTTTAACTCCTTTACAGAACGGCGGCGGAGCCGCCGGGGGCTCCACTAATCACTAATTCTGTTGGATCGGGGTAAAGCGGACAGGAAGGACCGTGGGAGCGCTTTCCGAAGAAGTGTCCGCGCCGTAAGACGGCTGATCAATATTCATCGGACTCGTTCCCGGCTCGCCGGGGGCCCGATAGACGTAAACGGGAAAAGACGTTTTGTTTACAGTCTCTTCCGTCTGAACATAAAACGCGTTTCGAATTTTACTCCCCTCCTTCACAGAAGGATCCGTTTCCCAAGAGACAAAACGATGCTCATCCTCCTCCTTTTGAGAAGGATTATTATCAGAAGGATCATTGCCGAGAGAATCTTTTTTTTCGGATCCGCCTTTTTCAGGAAGATCTTTCTTGTCCGAAGAAACCGGCTTACTCCATGTTGCATTCCGGAACACCTCTTTTTGATCTCCGGATCCCGTCTTTTCCTTCTTTTTGGAAGGAACAGCTTTTGTTTGCTGATCCGAATTATCCTTTTGTTCGAGAGTTTTCGGGACAACAGGAACGACCGGAGCCGGAGCACGGGAAGAACTTCCCAATCCGCCTTCCGTGGAATCACCGTAAGAAACCCCGCGAAAACCTTCATTATTCGGATCTTTTGAAACGAGAAGTCCCTTTTCCGAATCCTCGGGTTCCTTTTTCTTTGGAAGATTGACAGGCTGTTTTTGGCCGTTCGTTTCCTTCGTTCCTTCATTCCGGATCTGCGGAACATATTGTCCCTGCAGCATCATCCAAACAGAAGGATACCTCCATATATTGATCCAAAGGCAAAGCAGGACCAATAAAAGTGAGATAAAATGAGGATAACGCGCCATGATTCAACTCCTTGTTTTGCGCAATAATATCATTACCAAAAACACCGCCCATCTGATGAAAGAATAGCTTGAAGTTGAACAAGAGTCAAGCAAATGATAAGTTTTTTTCGGAATTTTAACGAAGAGAGTAAAAAAGGGAATTCATTATAGGGATTGTTCCGTTTATAAGGGTTCTGTCTTTTATGGCGGCAGAAAAAATTTTTACGTACCCGACAGGCTTTCCGGTCGATTTTCGTTTAAACAGGAGATTTCCAAAAATGCAAACGACCGAAGATTCCCTTGTCCGGCTTGAAAGCCAGCATGCGGAGATATTAAATCGAATTGATGAACTTGACCGTCAAATTGCTCAAGTTCTGGAAGAATGGTCCAAACCGTCCGTTCCCGAAAGCGATATTGAAAAAAACACAAATATCGATAATCGCTTCTGATTCTCCTTTTTCAGCGCTATTTTCCATTGCCCGATCCGGGATTCTGCCCTGCAATCGTCGCTTCTGAACACATTATTATCACTCAAAATCCCCTTTCTTCCCCCTTTTTTGATGAAAATTATCATGGAATATCTTGTTTATAAGGGATTTTCGATTTATAATAGGGTTAAGCAGGGTTGTGTTTGTTTACATCATCTGAAATAGCAGAGAGACTTTCCGGAGAAAGAAACAATGAAGAAATATAGGGTGGAAGGGCTGTTTTTGAGCTTGGCCGCGGTATTGTGTTTTTTGCAGATTGGCTGCGATAAAGCGAAAACAGTAGATTTGGGCAAGGGAAAATACGTTGTTTACAACTATAAAAACAATGATGTCAATCGCCCGACAGCTAAGAGCACGGCTTCAACCGGCTTATCCCAAGAAGAAAAGAAATGGTCGGAAGTCTATGAAGCGCGTCATCAGGCCCGTCCGACAGCCGCAGTATCCGCTCCTGCCCGTCCGGCCTTGACCCCGCCTCTTGCTTCCAAGGAAAATATTGAATATCTTAAAAAGCGAATCACCGAACTGAAGGGGACCTATAAACTTGCGCGTAATGGCGCCATTATTTCCCTGAAGGTCTCCGGGAGTGCCGACGGTTCCGGATTCAACAGTGAAGATATGGATAAAACGGGTCAACTTTATGATCTCGAATCGATCTTCCTTGAAGGATCGGTTTTCGATGATGATTATATCGCGAAGATGAAAGATCTGAAAAAATTGACATCAATCACGATTAACAACAGTAATATCAAAGACGCGTCTCTCGAAGTTCTCGCGACCCTTCCCGAGTTGAAAACGCTCGATATCCGCAGAGATCTCATGCTGGAAAACAGTTCCCTTGAGATTCTTCAGAAGATGCCGAAGCTGGAAACGCTTCTCGCCTACTATAATAAGTTCACGAATTCCGGAATGAACAAGATCAGTAAGGTAAAAACCCTGAAAGTGGTCGATGTCCGTGGCTGCCCGGACGTATCGGACAACGGCGCGAAGTATCTTGCCCGTCTGCCGCTGGTCGAAGAGCTCTATTTCCGAGGATCGATTACCAACGAGGGAATTCAGAACCTTGCCCAGGCCCCCAAGCTTCGTTTTGTCGAATTTCAGGATTGCAATGAGATCAACGATATGGGGATTGACGCTTTCAAATCCCTGAAAACGCTCACTGAACTTCGTCTTTTCCGGTGCAAGGGGATCAGCGACGAAACGGTCAAAGGAATTGCGTCGATGCCTTTTGTCCGTCTGGAACTTCGGGATCTGAACCTTTCCAATGAAGGGATTCTCGCACTGAAGGGAAAAACGACCTTAAAGGCGATTGAGCTGGCCGAACTGCCGGGCGTTGATGCCGCCGGTTTGAACGATCTGCTTTCTTCGCTGCCGGCCCTGGAAGATCTGAATCTTTTTGCGATTCCGTTCGATGATGCCTGTGCGAAAACAGTTGCGGAAAAACTGCCCAATTTGAAATCCTTGACCTTGCGAAGTGTTTCCATGTCAAATGCCGGCCTGGAATCGATCCTTAAACTTTCCAAACTGGAAGTGCTTGATCTGCGCGAAAATGATTCGTTCAGTCCCGTCGCCTTACTGAATTTGAGTAAACTCGGATCGCTGAAAAGACTTTACCTTAACGGAACCAGTCTTGCTCTTCCCGAGAATGCCAATTCTCTGAAGCAGCTCCAAAGTTCACTTCCCAAGTGCAATATTGCCTATTGATTTTTATCCCAGTGACCTTATGAACCGATCCGGATCAAGGAACGATCCGGATAAACAATCCGAATAAAAGATGGCAAAACTCAAATCAGAAAAGAACAGTGCTTCCGAAGAAGAGAAACGTCCTGTTTCCCTTTCGAAGCAGGACAAAAGAACGATTAATCAGATCGACTCAATGGCCGAAGAGGTCTGCAAAGTTGCCCAGCGCCATAAAGAGCCTTTGGTTGCGATTCCGACCCGATCCCTTTCGAATATCCGCTTCAATCAATCCCGGCGGATTCTGGAGATGGGAAACAAACGGACCAATCGGGAACTCTTTAATGTCGGACAGGCCAAGAGCTTTATGCAGACGATGCTGGTCGCGTCCGGGACGAAGCAGCTCATCGAGATGGGAAAGACGACAAGTATCCGTGGTTTGTACTATATGCTCAAGCACGATATCAAGCCGACGAAGGAACCGACCTTTCACGACCAGGGCGAATGCGATCCGATCATTGAAGATTGTGAAGTTCTTCTGGATTCTCTTCGCGAAGAACTTCATCTTTTCGCCGATAAACGGGGAGATATGGTCGGAAATCTGATCATTGAAGACAACGGCGATGAAATCGATTGTTCGCGAATGGGATCCGGCGGATACGCGATTCCCTCCATCGTCGAACCGAACGTGATCAAGTTCAAGAAGTGCACCGCGAAATTTGTTCTTCATGTCGAAAAAAATACAGTTTGGCAGCGCTTCAACGAAGATAAGTTCTGGAAGAAGCACAACTGCATATTAACTCATGGTGCGGGCCAGCCGACCCGCGGAGTCCGCCGACTGCTGAACCGGATCCATCATGAACTCAAATTACCGATCTTCTGTCTGCTCGATAATGATCCCTGGGGATATTATATTTACAGTGTAATCAAGCAGGGCTCGATCAATCTTGCCTATGAGTCCCAGCGAATGGCGATTCCCGATGCCTGTTTTGTAGGGGTTCGAAGCCATGATTTCGAACGCTGCGGACTTTCCGAAAGTGTCAAGATCTCTCTGAACGACACCGACCGCAAACGGGCAAAGCAGATCATGGAATATCCTTGGTTCGCCCGAAAAAAAGATTGGCAAAAAGAGATCGAACTCATGCTGAAAAACGGCTTCAAACTCGAAGTCGAAGCCTTAATCAGCCGAAATATAAGCTATATGACCGAAGAATACGTTCCCATGCTCCTTAAGGAAGGGAAGTTTCTGGACTGAACAGCTTCATATTCTTTCCGTATTTTTCCAATACATCGCGCCAACGGTCTGTTTTCTTCAGACGGCCGTCGTGATTATTGCTTCCGAAGGAAAATTTCACTCCTTTCTGAAGGGCCAGTTCGATAAAACGGTCTTTCGGATAAGGAGATTCGGCCTGGATCTCCAATGCAATTCCTTTTTCCGCCGCTTTATCTATGATCTTCATCATTCGATCTTTTGTCCAGAGCTTGTCGTACTGATCGGCGATGAAGTCGGGCAGCCAGGTGGGATGCGCGAGAATGCTGATCGGCTCGTCGAGGATCTGAAGATTGTGCTCCATATACCGCTCCATCCATTTTACGGGATCGGCTTTATAATCTTTCGGAAGGAGCCAAAGTTTTTGCGGCATCCCGTCCGATCCGGTGTCCATGATCATGGTATCGGCAAGGATGTAATCAAGCCGTTTTCGCAATTTCGGATCAAGAACCTTATACCAGTCCCGATCGTTGACCTGAATTCCGATCTTCAATTTTTCCTCCTTGGGCAAATTCGCGTTGACCTTTTCGACATTCGCGATAAAGGCATCGAGCTTTTCATTGGACGAAAGCGGCCAATACTTTCCGAAATTTTCCAGAACCCCGGACCGCACGCCGGTTTTTCGCGCCCGAATCAGCGCTTTTTCCGCGGTCATTCCGCCCCGAAGATGAATATGCCAATCCGTAAGATCGATTTTCTGAAAGGCTTGATCTTTCAACCACGGAACGTAATTGGTAAAATCTTCCGCACGTTTTTCCCGTTCGGCCTTCCGTTCCGCATCATTTCGAAGATCGTATTCCTTGACCGCGTTTTGTGTAAAGCGTACTTTGTCCGGCTTGACTGTTTGATCATAATAAAAAGTTTTTTTCCCCATAATCTGGGAGGCTATCGTTTCTTTCCCGACAGGATAGACCAAGCGAGTTTCCTGATAGACCGCACTCGGAAGCCAATGTTCGCCGACAGAAACGAATTCCCTTTTTTGCGCCAAGGTCGTCTGTTTTTGCCCGACGATCTCGCAAAAGCAAAAAACAGCCGCATAATTTTTCCCGGGAGCAATACGGATCTGATATTTCACATTGACTTTGCCTTTATCCTGTCCCGAACAGAGGATCACTTCTTCGCCCTCATAAATTTCCCGGGAAATCTTTGGCGGATACTGCCGAAGAAATGCCGAAATTTTAATTCCGTTCATCAAGCCCGATTCGTTCAGATCCGGAAAAAACGCATCCAGGCTGGAATTCAGTATTTTCAATTCATCACCGACTGCTTCCATGGGAGCGGCGGACTGAACCAGACGAACCGTTCCCGTTTTCGCGTCTTTACGCGGCTGCCAATTCGGAGAAAACATAAAAGAGGAATTTTCTCCTTTGACCATCATGGTCGCAAGCCGGACCTTATCCTTCAATGTTTCCGCAAGAGGATTTTTTTCGAAGTCGGAGAAGCCGGTTTCATTTTCATTCAAAAACCAGCAGCGATCCAGGCGTTCGCATTTTCCGTTTTTGAAAAATACCGATCGAACTGCATCGGATTTATAGGCGGAAGAAAAGAAGGGATTCTTAAAGAGATCTCCCGAAAAAATCTTGTTTTCCGTAAGATCTTCCGCAAGGGCGATTCCCTGAATTTGAAGAGAATCGAAGAATTCCTGATTCTGTTTTTCCGCTTTTTCCAGTGTGATCAGGACTTCTTCCGGAGAGGGAAGACCCGTCGGGGTAGGAAGATCCGCGGCAGAAGGAAGATCCTTCTGAGAAGAATAGGAGACGGCCAGCAGGAGCGCCAGCAACAGTAAAATCTTTTTCATAAAAATTTTTCTTTCTGTAAAAACGTAAACACAAAATTGGTCAAAGGAGACAGCAGAATCCAGAAGACACGAAATCGGAAGATCTCTTGAAATCAGCTGTTTTCCTCTCTATATTCTTTCAGGGTTTTCCCCATTTTTTCCCGAAAGACCCTCATCATGTATTCGGGATATTCGAATCCGGTCTCTTCCGCGATACGGCGGAAAGAAAAAGAGGTGGTCGCGAGGAGTTCCCCCACCCTTCGGATTCGCGCTTCGATGATTTCCTGATGAATCGTCCGATGAAGTTCTCTTTTAAACCGGTTTTCCAAAGCGACGCGGGAAAGATGAACATGCCGCAAAACCTCCTGAACCGTGATCCCGGAACAAACCCGCTCGCGAATAAAGCGAACAGCGGAAGCAAGGACAGGATCGGCGGTTGCGATCATATCGGTGGAGGCCCGGATCACCACCTCGCGCGGCGGAACCAAAGTCGACGGCGGCGGACTCCAACGGGGATCTTTCATCATACGATCGAGCATTTCGGCGGCTTCATATCCGACCCGATCCGCGGCAAGATCGACACTTGTGAGAGGCGGAAGACCGAGAGTGCATAAACATTCATCATTTCCGATCCCCGCAACGGCAAGATCGTCCGGGACTTCCCGTCCCACCTGGCGGCATCCCTGAAGGACATGAAGGGCCATTTCATCATTCGCGGCGATAATCGCGGTATAAACAGGAAGTTCCGAAAGCCATTTCAAGAGCTGAACGGCGCTTTTCCCCTTTATATCTTCCCGTTTCTGCTCGGATCCTGTTCGAAAAGCCGCAAATCGGCAATCATGATTTTTGGCAAGCTGCTCCAGAACGATCTCCGTTTGCATTACGGGAATGGGAGGAGCGGATCCCGCCTTTTTTTTCGATACAAAATTCGATCCCAGTTCATGATATCCGAAAAAAGCCAACGAATGATATCCGCGGTCCCGAAAATGCTGAAAAAGGAGACGGGTAACCTTCGAATAATCCGGGCCAATTTGCGGGATTCCGGGAAAAAGATGAACCCGGCGCAGATCTACAACGGGTACTTTATGGCTCGAAATCGCTTTCAAAAGGACAGGATCATTGATTCGGGCGATGATCCCATCTCCTTTCCAGGATTGCAGCCAGCTGGGAGGTGCGTCGTTCAATCCGCGGGGACTGAAATCGATTTGCCAGCCGCCGGCTTCCCGATTGTATTGGGCGATTCCTTCGATCAATTCGCGGGAATAAGCCCGGCTCGATTCCAGAATCAGGGCGACACGTGATCTTTTTCCCGTCTTTTCCATGATCGGCAGTTTTTTTTCCTTCATGTTCCGGATTCTCTCTCCCTGTTTTTACAAAAATCCCCAAAAGGCCAAAGTATCATAAATCATAGCAAGAATGTTAATTATTATAGGGTTTTTCCATTGCGTCTTCAAGCATGGGACGGTAAAATAATGGAAAGATTATGAAAAATAATCCGGAAACAGGCGATTTCGTGTTCGCTGTTCCCAAAAGGCGGTTTTCCCTTTCGAAAAGAGAGAACCGAACAGTAAAAACGCGGTCGATTCAAAAAATCATGCGAAAACAACGTTTTTCGCGGAACATTCCTTCAGGAGGTCAAGATGGGCGAACAGGCTCAAAGTAAAATGAATATCGAACGTCTTCGCAAGATGAGAGACGAAGTGGACATTGCGGAACTTCCCATTCCGGAAAAAGAGATCATCGAAAGATATGAAAAGCTCTACACCGGATGCGTAAACGATGTAATGCGGGAAGCCTGTTTGACGAATCAGGCGCTTCCGTCGGAGATCATGCCCCTTCGCGATGAAATGGTTCTTGCCGGCTTTGCGTTTACAATCCGATCCGCAGCGGATCCAACCGTTGGCGGTGAACTCGAACTTCGCGTCAAGATGCTTCAGGAACTCGGTCCGAACATGGTTTGTGTCTGGAACGCCAACGGAATCGATCACGCATCGCATTGGGGGGGAGTAATGACCAAGATGTCGAGATCACGGGGAGTGCGCGGCGCGATCATCGACGGCGGAATCCGCGATACCGGCGACATTCTTTCCCAGAAATTCCCGATCTGGTGCCGCTATCGAACAAGCAACGGGTCTCTTTCCCGGGCAAAAATGACCGGATATCAGGTTCCGATCGTTGTCGGCGGAGTGATCATCAAGCCGGGCGATCTTATCTTCGCAGATATCGACGGCGCGATCGTCGTTCCCCGCAAATTGATCATTCCCGTTCTCGAACGCGCGGAAGCGATCGAACGAAATGAACTCGAATTCAAGGACTGGATCGAAGCCGGACTCACCCCCATGGAAGTTCATGAGCAGGGCGGCTATTTTTAAATCGTCCCCGGCAAAAGGGAATCCCTGATTTGAAAAGACTCTTAATCGGCAAAGGAAACAATAATGAAAGAGGAATCAAACGGCGCGGCGGCCCTTTCGAACGCGCAAACATCGCAAACCATCGAAAATTCTTCTCCGGCAAACGGCATTTCCCCCAGCAGCGGAGCAGGATTTTCAGGGGCGTATAAATGGTATATGCTCATCATGCTCTGGGGAGCCTTCTTTCTGAATCAGGGAGACCGTCAACTCTTCAACAACGTTCTTCCCCTGATCGAAAAAGATCTTGGCTTTACTCCGGTTCAGCTCGGACTTGTCGCAACGATCTTTACGATTTTCTACGGGATCTTCGTTCCCATCGCGGGATACGCGGGCGATGTGATCCAGAAAAAGCTGGTCGTTTTTTTAAGCCTGATGGTTTTCAGCGCGGGAACATTAATGACCGGCCTTGTCCCGCACGCGGAAACACTTGCGAAATGGCTTCCTGTCGGCTTTGAGTCCATCTTCGCATTTTCAACATTTTCCCTGATTCTCCTGATCCTGCTCCGAAGCATCGCAACGGGAATCGGGGAAGCCTTTTATTATCCTGCGGCAAATTCCCTGATCGGACAATATCACGGACGCACCCGGGCAACCGCAATGGCCGTTCATCAAACCGCAAACTACACCGGCGTCGTTTTCGGGGGGACACTGGCCGCCTGGATCGGATACAAGTTCGGATGGAGAATCGCGTTCTGCACCTTCGGCTGGGTCGGAGTGATTTGGGCCTTTTCCATTCTTTTCCTATTCCGAAACGACCGCAAAGATTTTTTGAAAGAACAGGCAAATAAAAATCATGAAGAGGTGAAAGACGCGGTTAAAATTCCGATTGGCAAAGCGCTCGGCGCGATTTTGTCCCGTCCGACTTTTTGGCTTCTCTCTTTCGCTTTCGGCGGAATGTGCTTCGTCAATGTCGGCTTCTTGACCTGGATGCCCAAATACCTGATTCAGGAATTTCATCTGGAAGGGCCGGCCGCGAGTTTTAATTCGACCTTTTATCATCATCTTTTTGCTTATATCAGTGTTTTCGCCGCTGCGGGGATCTCCGATTACTTTGCCGTCAAGATTCGCTCGATCCGAATGCAGATGGAATTTATCGGACTCTTTTTCGGAGCCCCCTTTATTTATTTGATGGGCGTATCAAGCAATATCTGGATCGTTTACGGAGCGCTGGCCGGATTCGGACTTTTCCGCGGGATCTATGATTCCAACCTGTTTGCGGCGATGTTCGATGTCGTAGAACCCAAATATCGGGCAACCGCTTCCGGGTTGATGCTTTCGTTCGCGTTTATTATCGGATCGCTTTCGCCTGTTGCCCTTGCGGCATACGCTAAATCGCTCAATAATAATTTTGGGCCCGGCCTTTCCGCGCTCGCTTATGCGTATACGATCTCTTCTCTCTTCGTATTGATCGCGATTCTTTTCTTTTATAAAAAAGATCGGAACAGCGCGGAAAGGAGTGAAGAATGAAATTAACCATGTTTCTTCCTTATGAGCCGGACCGCCGCTGGGATCTTGCGCGGCAGGCCGGCGTTGAGTACGCCGTCTGCAAGCTCGCCCCGGAATTGACCGGCAAAAATCCCCCCTGGGATATCGATGTTCTCGCCGACGCGCAAAAGCGGTTTAAAGAGGCTGGAATCACCCTGTATGGACTGGAAGGGGATCAGTTCAATATGGACCGGATCAAACGGGGCCTCAAGGGCCGGGAAGAAGATCTCGAAAATTACAAAAAAATGCTCCGAAATATGGGCGAACTCGGTATTCCCCTTCTCTGCTATAATTTCATGGCCGGAATCGGCTGGTTCCGAACGCGAAAGAATATCGAAGAACGCGGCGACGCCCTTACTTCCGGATTTGATCTGAACGATCTTCGCGAAGAGTATCCCTGCATGATCTCAGCGGAAGAGGTGTGGGACAACTACAAATGGTTCATTACTCATATCCTTCCCGCTGCGGAAGAAGCCCATGTTCGAATGGGTCTTCATCCGGATGATCCTCCCATTCCTTCCCTGAAAGGATATTCGCGGATCTTTTACAATGCGGCGGGATATGATCGCGCAATGAGCCTTTCGGAAAGCCGATCCCATGGGATCACCTTTTGTCAAGCGAACTTTTATGCGGCGGGCGAAAATGTCCCGGATCTGATCCGGCGCTGGAAAGATCGCATCGCATTCGTTCATTTTCGGGATATTCGCGGAACTGCGGTATCCTTTGTGGAATCGTTCCATGATAATGGAGATCACGATATGAGCGCGGCGATACGGGCCTATAAAGAGATCGGATTTTCAGGTCCGATCCGGACCGATCACGCGCCCAGCATGGCCGGAGAAGGAGAAGGATCCGGATACGAAATTTTAGGACATCTTTTCGCTCTCGGCTATCTCAAAGGCTTATGGGAACAGAAATAAATTCAAAACTCGGTCTTTTTATTTTCAAGAGAAAAGGAAAGACCGAATGATCTTTACAGCAAGGAGAAAAAAATGAAAACGGCACTTATCACCGGAGGAAGCCGGGGAATCGGGGCGGAAATCGCCCGGGCACTCGGCAAAGCCGGATATCGAACGATCGTGAATTACAACAAGAGCGAAGGCCCCGCCGAAAAGATCTGTGAAGAGATTCGCAATTCCGGCGGAGAAGCTTTCGCGATCAAAGCGGACGTCGGATCCTGGAAAGAGATCCAGAATCTTTTCGATGAAATCGAAAGTCGATTCGGAATGGTCGATGTTCTCGTCAACAACGCGGGAATCGAGATCCGAAAGTCTTCCGCCGATTATGAAGAAGAGATCTGGGATCTGATCATGAACACCAACCTGAAGGGTGCTTTCTTTTGCTCCCAGAGGGCCGTTCGAAAAATGATGCCGAAAAACTGGGGACGCATTATCAATATCTCGTCCATTCATGAAGAACGGCCAACAGGAAATCGAAGTATTTACAGTATCAGTAAAAGCGGAATGGGAATGATGACCCGGGAATTCGCGAAAGAATTTGCCCGATACGGGATCACGGTCAACAGCATTGCTCCCGGCGCCATTCGCACCGATCTGAATCGGGAAGTTCTGAAAGATCCCGCTTATGAAGCGCGGGTCCTTGCGAATATTCCGGCCAATTTTATTGCGGAACCGGCCGATATCTCCGCCGCTGTTGTATTTCTCGCAACGGAGGAGGCCCGATATATCAACGGCGCCGCTCTTACGATCGACGGCGGACTTTCATTAAATTAAAGGGGGATTCCTTTAAACCGGAAAAACGGATATAATAAGGGAACAGAAAAAAAGGAGACAACACACGATGAAATCGATTATTACAGGATTTATTATTATGATGGCAATTGCGTTTGCGGGCAATACACTTCTCGCCGATGATCTTCCTTCTCCGAAAGAAATGCTTGGCAAGGTCAACGCGGAGCTGGAAAAAGGATTAAAACTCTGGTATCCCCGATCGGTTGATCCTCGCGGGGGATATCATTCGATCTTCGATCAGGACTGGACTCTCAAGCCGTATGAAACCAAAGGAATCGTCCAGCAGTCCCGTATGGTCTGGACGGCGGCGGAAGTCGCCTTGCGCCGGCCCGATCACCGTGCGCAGATGGAGCCGATCGCCGTTCACGGATACAAATTTCTCCGCGATTTCATGTGGGACAAGGAATACGGAGGTTTCTATTGGGAAGTCAAGGCCGATGGATCCCCGCTGTGCACCGATATGTCGGAAATGAAGCACGCTTACGGAGAATCGTTCGCGCTTTACGGACTCGCCAATCTTTATCGATTGAACGGAGATGCCGAAGTGTTGGATCTCGCCAAAAAGCTCTTTCATTGGATCGACAAATACGGACATGATGCGAAATACGGCGGATATCGGGAAGCCTGGTACCGCGATGGACGCCAAATGAACGCGCCGCCGAAAGATCGTCCGGATCAGATCAAAGGAAAGACCCGGGAAATGCTCGGCGACAAGTCGATGAATACCCATCTTCATCTTCTTGAGGCGTTTACGGAACTTTATCGAGTTTGGCCGGATCCGGTTCTCCGTTCCCGACTGGCCGAACTGCTCGTGATCATGCGCGATAAAGTCCCCACCTGGCCCGGGGCAATGCGGCAGTTCTTCCGATATGATTGGACACCGGCGGCAACCTATGTCTCTTTCGGACATGATATCGAATGCACCTATCTGATGGAAGAAGCGGAAATCATTCTGGGCAATCCGTCGGCAAAGAAAACCCTCGAAGTCGGCCGTTCATTTGTTGATCACGCCCTTCAATTCGGCTGGGATGAAAAATACGGCGGATTCTTTTATGATGGTGCCACTTTTGGTGTTCCCGCCGATACTTCCAAATTCTGGTGGGTTCAAGCGGAAGGACTCAATACCCTGCTCCTCATGCACGATCATTATGGAAAAGAAAATCCGGAATACTACCGCTGCTTTATCAAGCAGTGGAATTTTATTGAAAAGCATATCCTGGACGCGAAATACGGCGGCTGGTTCCCGTTGACCGACGCGGACGGAAGCAATCCCCGCGGACTCGACAATCGCTTTTCCCAGGTAACCCATGGACTGGAAAAAGCGCATCTTTGGAAAACCTCCTATCATGAAATCCGCGCACTGCTCAACGTTTCCGATCGTTTAAAGAAAATCACTGAAAAAGAAGCAAGGTAAATATGAGTATCGATCCGAACGATTCATCAAAAAACAGCGGTATTATCCTTTACACGCAGCCGGATGGCCGGGGAGAGGTTTCTCTGATGGCAAGGGACGGATCTGTTTGGCTTACCCAAAATCAGATCGCGGAACTTTTTGGGACCTCTAAACAAAATGTCGGCCAACATATCGCTAACATATTGAAGGATAAGGAGTTGGATGAGATTTCAGTTGTAAAGAATTACTTTACAACTGCCGCGGACGGAAAGAATTACGCAACTTTATTCTATTCTCTTGACATGATTCTTGCGATCGGATTTCGGGTTCGAGGAGTCCGCGGAGTTCAATTTCGGCAATGGGCCAACCTTCACCTGAAGGAATTTTTGATCAAGGGATTCATTCTTGATGATAATCGTTTGAAAAATCCCGATGGACGTCCCGACTATTTTGATGAGCTTCTTTCCCGGATTCGGGACATTCGGGCTTCGGAAAAGCGCTTTTACCAAAAAGTTCGTGAGCTGTTTGCACTTTCCAGCGATTATGATCAATCTGATAAGTCGACGGAAATGTTTTTTGCGGAAACACAAAACAAACTGCTGTACGCGATAACGGGACAAACCGCCGCCGAAATCATTGTTTCCCGTGCGAATGCGGACCAAAATAATATGGGCTTGACCTCCTGGAAGGGAAGTATTGTCCGAAAACAGGATATTCTTATCGCCAAAAACTATTTATCTGCGGAAGAAATTGACGAGTTGAATCATTTAGCGGTCATTTTTCTCGAATCTGCGGAATTGCGTGTAAAGAACCGGCAGGATTTAACGCTGGATTATTGGCGGTCGAATGTTGACCGCCTTTTGGAATTCAATGATAAAGAAGTATTGCGCGGAAAGGGCAAGATCAGCAATGAGCGAATGAAAGAAATTGTATCCGCGATCTATGAACAATACGATGATAAACGTAAGCACTATGAAGCGCAGCTGGCGGATCTCCAGGACCTGGAGGAGCTCAAAAAAATGGAATCCGAACTGAAGGATCGAAAGAACAACGACACCGGAAAAGAATAATCAGGATCTATCATGAACGAACAGAAAGAACCGGAATGGGGCGATCTCTCCGCAGGAAAATCAAAACCGGAACTCGACCAGCCGCGATTAACGGAGATCATGCGCTCGAAGTATAAGGAAAGCCGGGAAATCTTCTCGCGAAAACGTCCCTGTATTCTTGTTTGCGGAAACAAGGAGAACGGAAAAACATCGCTTATCAAAACGATTTTTGATGATATCGTTCCGGAAGACCGTTCCCGTTGCCGATCTTCGAAAACATTGGACTTCGATCTTTATGAAAATGAAAATATCAGGATCTGGGACTCAAAAGGATTAAGGCCGGGCAATGCGGTTGAATTTCTCAAGCGAACCGCCTGGTTTATCGAATCTTATCAGATGTTTTCCAATGAAGAGGATCCTGTTCATCTTGTCTGGTATGTTTTTCAGGGACTGGATACGGGATTGACCGATTATGATCTTGAATTGACCCGGGAGATCTTTCCTGCGGACAAAGTGATCGCCGTAATTTCCAAGCGCGATCTGATCCGTCCTAAACAGCTGGAAGCAAAGAAAAGGATCCTCATGCAGAACGGTATTCCGGAAGACCGGATCATCGCGGTCTCCGATGCGGAAAGAGGCGCGATCGGATGCAGAAGACTCTTTGATCTCTCCTGTGAAATGATTCCGGAAGAGTGCAAAGCCGCTTTTTGGGACGCGCAGCGGATCGATACGGAATATCAGATCCGGTCCGTGATCGATAAAGATCCGATCGCGCGGAAAACTATCCTCGGCGCTTCGGCCGTCGCAGCGGGCATCGGGGCGATTCCGATCCCTCTTTCCGACGCAACACTCTTATTGCCAACCCAAATGGGAATGATCGCAACGCTGGCCGCCCTCTATCATATTCAAAAAGAAGTGATCGGAAACTTTGCGCTTCCGTTTGTATCCCAATGCGCGGGAATAGTAACCGCAACCTCCCTTGCGAAGCTGATCCCCGGAATCGGAAGTATTGTCAATGCCGGCGTTGCAGGATCATTAACCGCCGCAATGGGATTCTTCGTCAAGAAAAATTTCGAAGATATCGCGATCAAGAAAATCAAAAAAGAGCCCGTTCCCGAATTCGGACTCAATTTCGAACAGTTCAAAGCGTTCTATGAAGATTTTCGTAAAAATTCGGGAAAAGAAAATCCTTGAACGATCATCGCTAAATTTTGCCGCCGGCATTATTCCCAGATCAGATCGACGATGCCGGGAATGCTTTGATTGTTTTCCCTTTCTCTCCAGACATTGCTTCGAATTTTTCCGAACATCGGTGCGATGGAGGAATGCCGGATCAGAGTGATCTCCGCCGTTTTTCCGCGTGCGGAATCGGGAACGATCCAGCGATAAGGAGCGCAAAGCCGGATCCCAAGCGATTTTCCGTCAATTTGGATCTCCGCATCGCCGAATTCGATCGGAATCGAAATGCGAAGAACATCCGGGGGAATCGCGATCTTTGCCGTTTGCGTCAACTTGCCAACATAATCCTGAAGGTCTTTTCCGTCTTCCCGATATCGGAAGAGCCGATCGGTTCCGGCGGTTCGTGCGAATGATCCGGACAAAAATCCGCTTGGCAAGAAGGAATAATCGACTGCGTCCCCTGTTTGCCGGATCGTGTATTTGCCGGGAGCAAGGTCCAGTTTCTTCTCCTTATATAAATCTTTAAACCCGGAAGGGAGCGTCGAACAGGGATCTTCCGCCGAGATCTTTTGGCCGTTGAGTTCCATGAGCGCCTCTCCGCCGTATTGCCGAACGATCAGACGGAGATCATCAATCGGCTCAGCGATTTCAAAAGAATACTCTTTCGTTTTCGGATCCAATTCCAGTCGAATGATATTGGGGCGATCGGCGGATACCCTCCATGCGGGAAGCAGTACGGTACCATCCGCCTGCAAGGTGAACGGCGTCTTCAATCCGAATCGCTGCCAATACAATGAACGACATTTTCCGGAGAAATCGATCACAAGGGCGCTTCCGTCCGCAAACCGCCGGAGAAAGACATCGTTCACCATCTTGCCTTCCTTGTCAACAACAAGCGTTCTGTCCGCTTCTCCGGAAAGGAGATTCTGCTTATAAAAGGAATCGAAATTTTCGATCAGAGTCCCCGACTTCTCCTCTTTGATCCCCTGCGGAGTAAAATCGAAGATCATTTGCGCGGAAGGATCCGGTTTCTCGCCGGGAAGCAAAACGCGCCAGGAACATTGATGCTGAACAAGCTCTATGAGGAATTCGTGAAGATCGACAGGGAAATAGGGATAGCGAACGGCAATTTCGCAAACCCGATCTTTGCGGGCAAAGGCCGCCGCTTCTTTCGCGATATCTCCCCAGCCGCTCCAGACGGAAAAATGCGGCTGATCGGTTGTAAATACGGAATAATATTGGCCTTTAAGACTGTTTCCGCGAGCATCAACAGGCGCAATGGCAAGAAGATAATGATCAATACCGAACGCGGACGCAAGCCAGATCTGTTTGATCAGGCGCGTAAAACTGATTTCACAGGGACCAAGCGCAAAGAGTTCGGCCAATCCGCCCCGGTTTCCCTGCTTTTCGATCGCATACATCCCGGTGGAAAAGGTGAGCCATTCGACCGCACCTTTTGTTCCTCCCAGTTTACAGCCGGGAACGGATTCAATCGAGTTGTGTAAAAAGATCTCGTCAATTCCGGGAAAACTCATTCCGCCGATTGCAAGAAGCGCGTGTCCATTACTGGAAAGAGCGACCGAGGTTCCCGACTCGTTCATCATATGCCCGGTAAACACGATCTTGTGATCAAGGCACCATTTATTGACTCGATCAATATAAACCGCTCGAAAACGTTCCCCAAGAAGGCGATTGCAAACCGCTTGAAAATCATGAGTTCCGCTTTTCACGCCTTCAATGATATCTTTATTGAGATCGCGTCCGCCGGTCGCTTTTGCGTAATCTTCGTTCAAGCCGAAGTAATATCCCATTCGAAAAACATCTTTCCGGTTGGAACGATTAAAATATCCGATATCCGGTTCATCGGTAAAGATCCCCTTGATTAAGGTACCAAAGTATTTTCCCAATCGGGCAAAATATTTTTCATGGGTCATTTTAATAAAGCAGTCAACCGCATCGGGATCCATAAGATAGCTCATCTGCGGATTTCGGCGGATCTCGACTTTATATTCACCATTATCCTTATTGACGCAGAGCTGGGGCATTTCAAATTTCGGATTGATCTTCATCACTTCTTTATTGCAGGTCCCGCTCGGCCAATTGTACTCATCATAAAGCCAAATAGAAGTAAAGCCGAGTTTTTGCGCTTCTTCGCAGACCCATTCGCAAGTATTGAGCCATTCCTCGGACATATATTCGAGTTCACATCCGGCGCGGGGATAGATCAAAAACTGGTTTATTCCGACAGATCGATAATCGGCAAGGATCTTGCGGATCTGTTCCCGTGTCGGTTTTCCTGTAATCGCTCCCATCGGGATCAACGGATTCTCGCTTTCCCTGTTTGAAATCCTTGCGGATCGATCTGCGGAGAGATCGCCTGCATTCTTTGAAAGTCCCGATTCGCTTGCGGATCCGATCATCGCACCGCAAATACAGATCAAGATAAAAAATGCAAAAACGGATAAACCTTTTTTCATTTTCTTTGCTCCTCTGTTTCTTTTCCCGCGCTTCCGGTACATCTAAAAAACCGCCGCAGGAGATTATTAAAATGGTTCTCTGTCGACTCAACTTTTTTTATTATAAACAATCGAAAGGATAAAGTCAACAAAATCGGCAAGCGTGTCGGAAAATTGACATCCCTGTCTCCAGGAGGATCAAGAGAAAACCTTTTTCTTTTTGATCAGCTTCTGATTGACAAGAGGCCCGTAATATGGAAAATAAAATCATTCAGACGCAAAGAGGAATATTATCTTTAATCGCAAAGGATTCATGCTTATGGAACAGGTTCTTGTTGACCATCGGGAAGGAACCGCGCTTCAATTAACTTTAACCGGACGGATCGACAGCAATACTTCCGAGGAAATCGGAACGCAAATTGCCGGTTTTCTGGAAGACGCAAAGTTTGTTGAACTCGATTTTTCTCAGGTTTCCTTTATTTCCAGTGCCGGACTGAGAATGATTCTTGCGATAGACAAGCAATTGCGAGGACGGCAAGGGAAGCTGGAAATACTTGATCCGACTGAATCCGTTCGGGAAGTCTTTACAATCACCGGACTGGGCAAGATGATTCCCCTGCTCCTGAAAGAACCGTCGATCGATAATCCCGTTCGGGTCAACTGCGGGATCCTTGCAATGTCGTATATTTTCGACGATCTTGGAATCGCTTATGATTTTACAAGGCTTTCGGTTGCCTCAAAAATTCTTCTGAACGAGATCACCTTCGGATCGCTTTATCGAATCGCGTCGGTGGAAGAGATCATTCCCCTGATCAATGAGTTCTGTACAGAAAAGGTGATCTGCGAACATGAGTTCTTTCAGAGTCCGGAAGAACTTCATGCAAAATTGGGGGCAGCCTTCGCAGCGGGCAAAAGGGCGATCTTTCCCTTCTATATCACAAAAGAACTCGGACTTCTCACCGAATCTTCTCAAGCCTCTTTGGAAATGCGCTGGGGACATTGGGGGGCTCTGCTTCGCATGGATGATCAGGGCAGGATCTTCGGAAAACAGAGTTGTCCGATTCCTGAAGGAGGACGCGATTATCTCGACGGCGCATCGGCCGGCGATCTGTTTAAAAGCAATCAGCTTCTTCAGCGGATCAAAGTCGATTGGGGCAAGATGAAAAAATGCCCCATCGCCGTTTCCAAAAAGCAGCTCGGACTTATTGCCCGATGCGGACGCGACCGCTGCATTATCCTCAGCGATGAAAAATTCACCTGTGTTTTCACCTGTGAACTGTCCGGATCCCTGTTTTTGATCAGCAGGGAAGCTTAGCCTTTCGTCTTTTTTCCAAAGATCATTTGAATAATGGAATAAAAGACCGGGGTTAAGAAAATACCGAACAAGGTAACGCCGATCATTCCGCTGAAAACGGCAACACCGAGAGTATACCGCATTTCATGCCCGGCGCCGGAAGAGATCAGGAGCGGGACAACGCCCAGAATGAAGGCGAGTGAGGTCATTATAATCGGGCGAATTCGCAATCGGCAAGCTTCGAGGGTCGCATCAACGCGGGACAGTCCGTCGTTCTGCTTGGCTTTCGCAAACTCAACGATCAAAATCGCGTTTTTGCAGGCGAGTCCGACAAGGACAAGAAATCCGATCTGCGTAAAGATGTTCATATCGAGATTGCAAAGGAGGACCCCGAAAAGCGAACTGAGCAGACACATCGGAACGACCATGATAATCGCCAACGGCAATGTCCACGATTCATAAAGCGCCGCGAGAACGAGGAAGACGAACACAATCGCGAGGAAAAAGGTCAAAAGCGCCGTATTTCCCGCCGTTTTTTCCAATAGCGCCAACTCACTCCATTCGTAATTCATGGAGTTCGGAAGATTATCGCGGCAAAGATCTTCCATAATCGCAAGGCTCTCGCCGGAACTGATCCCTTCAGCGGGCGCTCCGATAATCGCCGCGGAAGGAAACATATTGAACCGGTTGACCGCCAAAGGTCCATTATAATCTTTAATGGTTACCAACGACCCGAGCGGGACCATTTTACCCATAATATTTTTCACATGGATCCGATTCAGATCTTTTTGATTGCTCCGGAACGGTCCGTCGGCCTGAACTTTCACCTGAAAATTCCTTCCGACATAGGTTAAATCGTTTACGTATTTCGAACCGAGATAGGTTTGAAGGGCATTAAAGACATCTTCGACAGGCGTTCCCATCGCGATTGCTTTCTTTCGGTCGATAAAAACATATTTTTGCGGAGAATTGGCCCGATATTGGGTTAAGATATTTTTCAGACGAGGATCTTTATTGGCCATCTCGATCAAATCATCGGCCATTACCTGAAGAGCGTAAACACCTTGATTGCCGGTATCCTGCAACTGCATTTTAAAACCGGAAGACATTCCCATTCCGTCGACCGGAGCAGGGCGAACGACCCGAACGCTTCCCCGAGTGATCTCTTCATTGATCCGCCGCGTCAATTCCTCCTGAACCATGATATCGGATATCCCGGACTTCTTTCGTTCCTCAAAAGAATCCAAAATCAGGGTAATCGAGGCCATGTTCGAAGAACTGCTCATGGTCAAGAAGGACATTCCGATTGTGGAGAGCATTGTCCGAACACCGCGAACAGGCTTTACTCCGCTTTTTTCATCGCCGAAGCAGATCTTTTGAATCTGCTGAACAACGGCTTTCGTCCGGTCAAGCGACGCGGAGTCCGGAAGCTGAACGAACATCATCAAATATCCCCGGTCCTGCGTCGGAATAAACCCGGTCGGAACCGTTGTAAACGTTTTGTATGTAAGACACAAAAGCCCTCCGTAAACGATCAGCACAAGAAAACTGATCCGCAAAAGGCATTTGACACCAAATACATATACGGAGGTTCCCAGCTGAAAAGATCGGTTGAAGAGCCGGAAGAAGCTGCCGATCGTTTTTTCCACGATCCACCCGAAAAGATTTTTGGACGAATCTTTCGGTTTAAGCAGAATGGCGGAAAGAGCCGGAGAAAGGGTAAGGGAATTAAAGGCCGAGATCACCGTTGATACAGCGATTGTCAAGGCAAATTGCTTGAAGAATTGCCCGGTAACCCCGGAAAGAAACGCGCAGGGAACGAAAACACAGCAAAGTACAAGGGCAATGGCGACCAGAGCGCCGGAGACCTCATCCATCGCTTTTCGCGCCGCGTCTTTCGGTGAAAGACCTTCTTCCATATGCCGTTCGACATTTTCGACAACCACAATCGCATCATCCACGACGATCCCAATCGCGAGAACAAGTCCGAAAAGGGACAAATTGTTCAAGCTGAATCCGAGCATGGACATTACGGTAAAAGTTCCGATCAATGAGACCGGAACAGCGATCAGCGGAATAATCGCGGCTCTCCAGGACTGCAAAAAGAGGAGAACGACCAGCGCGACCAGGATCACGGCATCCCGCAATGTATGCTGGACTTCCGAGATCGATTCTTCAATAAACGGAGTCGTATCGAACACGATCGTATAGTTCAGATTGGAAGGAAATTTCTTGCTGAGTTCGGCCATTTTTTTCTTGACGACCCGGGCCGTATCCAGCGCGTTCGCTCCCGGAAGCTGGGAAACGGACAATTTACTGCAATAAAGATTATGGTAGATCTTTTTCGATTTTCCCGCGGTTTTCGTCTGATATCTTTTATCGAGAATGGAAACATCGCCGTCGATCAGATCGTAAACGTCGATGGATTTCGCGCCGATCTCGATTCGGGCAACGTCCCGGAGCTTGGTGATTCGCCCGTCCTTGTCCGCCTTGACAATAATATGCTCGAACGCTTCCTTGTCCGGAAGACGTCCCTGTGTTCGAAGAATATACTGGAACATCACCGGATCGGCAAGCGGCTGCTGCCCGAGCTGTCCGGCGGCAACCTGGGTATTCTGATTTTCGACCGCGGCGGCAATATCGGAGGCGGCAAGTTTGCGCACCTTCATTTTATCGGGATCAAGCCAAATCCGCATACTGTATTCTTTTTCGCCGAGAATGGTCGTATCCCCCACACCGGGCAAACGCGCGATGACATCGAGCACATTCAGGCGAATATAATTGCTGATAAAGATCTGATCGTAAGTATCGGAAAAGAAATTGACGTAAAGGATCGTGGTGGGACTTCGCTTTTTGGTGGTAACCCCGAGAGTCCGCGTTACCTCGGGCAATTTCGGCGTTGCGACCCCCACCCTGTTCTGAACGAGGACCTGCGCCATGTTCAAATCGACGCCGACTTTAAAGGTAACGATAATTCTGCATTGTCCGTCGTTCGTGCAGACCGATTCCATATAGAGCATATCTTCAACGCCGTTGATCTGCTCTTCCAACGGAATGGCAACGGTTTCCGATACCGTTTGCGCGTCGGCGCCGGGATACTGCGCCATTACAAAAATGGTCGGCGGCGATACATCGGGATATTGAGCCTGGGGAAGATTGAAATAGGAGATCAATCCGGCCAGAACGATCAGGATAGAGAGAACCGATGCAAAGATGGGACGGTCAATAAAAAATCGTGCAAACATGATCGTCTCTCCCTAAATTCCTTTACGCAGATCGTTCAAGGTCGTTTCTTTCGGAGCAACCGCCGAACCCGGCCGCAAACGGAGCAGACCGCTCACTATAATCGTATCATCCGGTTTAACCCCTTTTCGAACAACCCGCATATTGTCCGGCTGAAGCGGTCCGAGCTCCAAATGGCGCATCTGCGCTTTTCCTTCCTTATCGACAACATAGATATACCGGATCCCCTGCTCCGTTCCAAGCGCTTCTTCCGGAACAAGAATCGCGGAATAGTTCTCGGTGACCGGAATACGGACGTGGACCATCATTCCGGGAATGATCTTGTTCATCATTCCGTTTCCCGGCTTCGGATTGGGACAGGTTGCGCGCAAAAGAACGGTTCCGGACGAATCATCCATGGACGGATCCGTGTACTTGACAATCCCTGTATGCAGCGGAACATTGTTTTTATCCGTATACGATTCTTCATTCGTCAATCGAAATTCGATTTTGAGATCCGCGAGCTTTTCATCCTTGCTCTTGAGTCCCTTGATCTGCTTTTCGTTAATGGCGACGAGCTTTAAATAGGTCGTCTCATCGACATAAAAATAGACGTAAATCGGGTCAAGAGAGACAATTTGGGCCAAAGAAGTGGAGTGCGGCTGGATCAGATTGCCCTCGGTAACCAGTCTCCTCGAAATATACCCGTCGATAGGCGAAAGAATCTTCGTATATTTCAGATTGATCTCCGCTTCGAGAAGTTCAGCGCGCGCCTTGATGATATCGGCTTCTCCTTTTTGGATCTTCGCAAGGCATTCGTTGTAAGCGGCGACCGCGATTTCATATTCAGATTCGGAGACGGTTTTGCTTTCGATCAGGGTGATCTGCCGTTCCTTTTCATTTCTCAGCTGCGGTTCCCTTGCGCGAAGAGCGGCGAGTTCACCCTGCGCGCTTTGCAAATTTCCGGTCGCCGTTTCCAGAATCGCCTGATAGATCTCCGGCTCGATCTCGAACAGGACATCATCCTTGCGGACTTCCGATCCTTCGGTAAAAAGCGTATTCTTCAGTATCCCGGAAACCTGCGCCTGGATATTGACGTTTTCGACCGCACGGGTCTCTCCGGTGAATTCTTCATAATCGATCACGATCCGCTTTTCCGGTTTCATGGTCTCCACTTTGATCGCCGTCGGCTTGCTGGAGATCTCGACTTTCTTTTTGAAAAGCCGATCCCAAAAATCGCAGCCGGGAAAAAGGAACAGCGAAAAACAGAACACAATACACAACAGGCGAAGGTCGGTTTTTATTCTCATATGGTTTATTTTAAGGGTGGATTTAAAATTTACTGCGGACAAGAGACATTCAAAGAACATCTCTCATTAGGAAGGATCTTTCAGGCAGGTACTTATTATATAATATCCGGGTCAACCATGTCAAGAGAGCAAAAAGAGAGATTTTTCAATTTGTTCCTCAAAAATTCTCCTTTTCCGTGGTAATTTTGCCAAAATTTCTCAATT
This sequence comes from Planctomycetia bacterium, assembly GCA_030539035.1. Lineage (GTDB taxonomy): Bacteria > Planctomycetota > Planctomycetia > Pirellulales > Thermoguttaceae > JAUNBG01. Next base: position 7,883 of record JAUNSU010000028.1, on the reverse strand, counting down.
CGCAATATTTTTATGAGAAATTGGAGAGAAAAAGGGGTGGATTCTTGCAAAGAGTCCTTTTCCTTTGTATAATGAAGTTCTCCAGGATGAAAACCTTCCCAAACGCGCCCCTTTTCTGAAAATGTGTTTCTTCCGCGTTTCATTGTTTTTACAGATCAATTCCTCTTGGGACCACCATTATATCCGACCTGCAATTAATCGAAAGGATCGCAACATGGATCAGAAAATGAGTCGACGTTCATTTACCGCATTGGGAACAGCCGCGGCGATAGCTTCGGGAAGTGCGCTTTTTGGCGCGCCGGCGGTCAATTCTTCCGCGACGGGAGAAAAAATTATCGGGGCCAACGATCGGATCCGATGTGCTTTCGTTGGAGTCGGAACCCGGGGAACGGAACTCCTGGAGCAGTTCAAAACCTGCGAGAAAACGGAGATCGCCGCGTTTTCCGACGCCAACTCCAAATCGATGGACAAGGCGGCGGAAAAATTCAATCCCAAAGGAACCAAAGAAAAAGATTTCCGAAAATTACTCGATCCCTCCGCAAAGATCGATGCGGTGGTCATCGCAACCCCGGACCATTGGCATGCGTATCAGATGCTGGAATCCTGCAAGGCGGGTAAAGATATTTATGTTGAAAAACCTCTTTGCAACATGATCGGAGAAGGAAAAATCCTGGTCGAAGCGGCCCGAAAGTATAAAACGGTCGTTCAGGTCGGTTTTCAGCATCGGAGCGCTCCCCTTTATCGCCGTATGTTTATCGAAAATCGGGGTTTGTTCTATCGAACGGGCAATATTCCGCTTACACGATCCTGTTTTTGCAATAATATGAATCCCGGCGGAATTGGAAGAGCCAAATATGCCGATCCGCCTGCGGAACTCGATTGGGATCTCTGGATGGGCCCGGCTTACAATCCTTATCAGGAAAATGTCGCTCCTTTCAAATTCCGATGGTGGTCCGAATTCAGTTCGCCCATCGCGAGTTTTTGCGTTCATCTTTTCGATATTGTCCGCTGGGCTTACGGGGAACGAAATCCGATTATGGTCTCCACGTTGAGCTCTCAAAATTATATTTGGGACGATCGAACGGTCCCGGTAACCGCGGAGATCTGCTTTAAGTTTCCTTCCGGCCGTCTTTTTTCTTTCAGCTATCAGGACGCTTCGGGGAATCCGATGATGGCGACCGATGATAAATTTGAACCGCTTGGCGATATTGAATTCCGTGGATCCATCGCCACTATGTACTTGCGGGAAGACCGAATCCTTCTGAAAAAAGAAAAAGTTGGAATGTTCCAGTCGAAAAACGCCTGGCGCCGGCCCGACGAAACGGTCAATCTGGAGCCTGAACTTGCCAAACTCAACATCACAAAACTCCATATCGAAAACTTCCTTGCCTGTATGCGGTCCCGTGATAAAACCTATATGCCCGTCGAAGAAGGAAATTTGAGTACCCTCATGGCGCAAATGGTCAACGCCTCGTTCATTACCGGAATGAATCTCGAATGGGACCGGTATCGCGACCGGTTCGCCAATCACCTCCCCGCCAACGAACTCCTGATGTACGAATACCGCGCCCCCTGGAAACTCGAACCCTGAAAACAGGTGATTAGTGTTTAGTGATTCGTGTTTAGTGATTAGCGATCAGGGATTAGTCCCTGATCCCCATCATTCTGAAAAGAAAATCAGGACCCGCTGATTGACATCTTATTTTTCGCGGATTATAATGAATACGTATTAGACGAACCCATTGCGACATTGTCGAACTCAAAAAAGAGGAGTATTCATGATCCGTTTTTCTTTACCCCGATATTTTCAAAGTATTATTTTGGTGCTCGGAACCTTGATGATCTGCTTTTCCGCCGGACCGCTCTTCGGCTGGCAGCAGGGGATTATCATTCCCATGTCCCGAATGAATGCGGAAGAGCGCGCCAAAGTCGACGCCGCCGTTCCTCAAAAGTCAATCGTTCCTCCAAAGAAAAAACGAAAGCTGCTCGTCTTCGATGTTAACGGCAAGTATTTGGGACACAACTCCATTCCTTGGGCCAATTACGCCTTTCGGGCAATCGGACAGAAAACCGGAGCGTTTGAAGTGGTCCTTTCCAGAAATGATGATGATTTTTTGGCGGACAATCTTTCTCAATACGATGCGATCTGCTTTAATAATGTCGTTGGAACCCCTTTCGTCGATCCTGTTCGATTCCATAATATCGTGCAGTTCGTTCGCGGCGGAGGAGGCTTGATCGGAATTCATGGATCGACAGTTGCCTTCCTGATGATCGGGGACGGCGGCGAAGATGTCTTTCCCGAGTTCAAAAAAATGCTCGGCGCTCAAGGTGCGAATCATCGTTCCAAACGGGAACCGATTCACGTCAAAGTGGAGGTGCCCGGCCATCCGATCACCGCGATGTTCCCTCAAGACGGATTTTTGAAAGAGGATGAGTTCTTTCGATATAATAAATACTATTCCCGAAAAGATCTTCGCGTTTTGCTGAGTATTGATGTCGAAAAAAGCAGACTCGACAAGGATCCTTCCCAAAAGCAGGAACGGCCCGACCGTGATTACGGACTCGCCTGGATTCGCCGATACGGGAAAGGACGCGTCTTCTACAGTGCTTTTGCGCATCAGGTCGATACATTTTATGATCCGAAGATGCTCCAGTTTTATCTTGCGGGAATCCAATACGCGCTGGGAGATCTGGAAGCCCCGGACGATCCTTCTGAAAAATAAGAACAGATAATTGAAAAGAAAGAAAATGCTCTGTAAACCGCTGAAAACAGGACCCTTGGAATTTGATTTTCCCGTAATTCAGGCGGCGCTTTCCGGATATTCGGACGCGCCGATGCGCCGCATCGCCCGAAAGTTCGGGGCCTCTTTTGCCCTTTGCGAAGTCTTTCTTGATCAATTTGTAATGAACGTATCGAAAAAGAGCAAATCGCGTCTTTATCTTGCAGTACGGGACACCGATCATCCTTGCGGAGCCCAGCTGATGGGAAGTGAACCGGAAGAATTTGTTGCCGCTGCCCGTCGCCTTCTCGATTTTGGATTCGATCTGATCGATCTGAATTTCGCCTGTCCGGTCAAAAAAGTCCTCGGCCGCTGCCGGGGCGGCTATCTCATGAGCGATCCTTTTCAAGCGCTCTCCATCGCGGAGAAAGTGCGGTCCGCCCTTCCCGATTCCGTTCCGCTTACCGTAAAACTGCGAAAAGGATTCGACGATTCCCCCGAAAGCCGGGAAGCGTTTTTCGAACTGCTCGACGGCCTTCTGGATCGCGGAATCGCCGGAATTACTTTGCATGGACGAACTGTTCTTCAGAGATATACAGGAACATCGGACTGGGATTTCGTTCGATCCGTCAAAAAATATCTGGTCGAGGAAAAAAAGCGTCCGGATATTCCCCTGATCGGAAGCGGAGATCTCTTCTCGGCGGAGATTTGCCTGAAAAGATATCAGGAATCCGGAGTCGACGGACTTGCCCTTGCCCGCGGGATCATTGGCAATCCCTGGTTGTTTAAGGAAGTTCGCGCCGTTTTCGAAGGAAAAGATCTGCCCGATTCCCCTTCTTTATCCGAACAAAAAGAGGTAATTCTGGATCATTATCGGCAAATCGAAGATCTTTACGGGGAAAAAAGGGCTTCAACCATTATGAGAAAATTCGGCGTTCAATACGCCCAACGGCATCCGCGGTCGGAAGAAGTCCGAAGAGCCTTCGTCTTTTGCAAAAATACGAAAATGTGGATCGATGTCTTAAATCAATTTTATGAGGAAAAGATCCCGACGATTTCAGATCAGAAAATGGAGACAAAAAAATGAAAAGAAGATCTTTTTTGAAAACAGCGGCCGGCGGCGCAATTCTTCCGGCCCTGATCCCCGGAAGCGCGTTGGGGTTGGATCATCATTATGCGGCTTCCGAACGGACGGTGATCGGAATGATCGGACTCGGTTTTCTCGGCCGTGTTCATCTTTTCGGACTTTTGAATAATCCGAAGGTCCAGGTAATCGCCTTGAGCGATGTCGATCGCTGGCGGCTGGACGACGCGGCGCGAATGGCCGAAGAAGAGTATCACAAACAGGGTCTTCCCGCATTCGGCAAGGCGGTTCATAAGGATCATGAATTTCGGGATCTGCTCGCACGCTCCGAGATCGACGGGGTTGTATTGACGATGGGAGACCGCTGGCATTCGACGGCAACCATTATGGCCGCGGAAGCGGGAAAAGATGTCTTCGTCGAAAAACCGGTCTCTCTCTATCTGAAGGAAACGGAAGAGATGGAGACCGCGGTCCGGCGAACACGGCGGATCACTCAGGTCGGGATCCAGCAGCGGAGCGATATTGCCTATCAACATGTTTGCCGATTCCTTCGGGACGGGCGGATTGGAAAAATCACCAACATCTATATTACCGGATCGAGCTTCAGTGTTCCCATGGATCTTCCCGCGCAGCCGGTTCCGCCGACCCTCGATTGGGATCGCTGGCTTGGTCCAGCCCCTTGGCGTCCCTTCAACAGCCGTTTTCATCAGCTCGGACTTCCGCGCGGCGTTGTTCCCTGGTCGTTCTGCTCCGATTTCGGAAACGGCAGCATCGCCGACAGTGCGGTCCATTCCTTCGATATTATCAACTGGTCTCTCGGCTTGAAAAACTTCGCGCCGCTTGAGATCACTCCGCCGGGCGAAAAATATCCCTGGTTGACCTATCGTTTTCCGAATGATGTCTTTGTTCAAGTTGTGAAAAACAGACTTGATTCGACCGTATTGAACTTTCCCAAAGGATGGAATCCGGACACAAACATCATGCCTTTCGGCGGTGTCTTTGTCGGAACAAACGGCTGGATCCATGTTGGCCGGATGGGCTTTCTTACCGCAAGTTCACCGGATCTGATCGCAGACGCGCCCGCTTATTATACGAATCGCCCGGACGCGCATAATGTTCCCTTCGTTAAAAGAGGCAAGCATTACTGGACCGCTTTTTATGATCATAAAGACAACTGGATTGACGGAATACGAAATCGAACGGAAACGGCGGCGCCGGTGCGGATCGGATGTGAAGCGACCCGATGTTCCATCCTGGGCGCAATGGCTTGCCGATTGAAAAGAGAACTGATCTGGGATCCGGACAAACAGGAATTCAAAAACGATGAAGAAGCCAATCGGCTCCGGAGCCGGGCCAATCGCGCCCCCTGGAATCGCGGTTAATTGAATAAAGGAGCAAATACAAATGATCATCAGCAAACAATATCTGTTTTTCGCGATTCTGTTTTTATTCTCTTTATCCGTCAACGGAAATGAGATCGAAGATCTTCAGCAGGCGATTGCGGACAAGGCCCCGCGGGAAAAGATCGTCAACCTCTGTAAAATCGCGTCCCGAACCGGTGATCCGGATCTGATCGCCGTTGTCGAACCGCTTTTGAAAGATCCGGATCTTTCCCATCCGGCGCGATACGTTCTTGAACGAATCGATTCTCCAAAGGCGGGCAGCGCCCTGCGATCCGCACTTTCCGTTCAGGATCCCCGTCTTCTTTCCGGGATCATCGGATCGCTGGGAAAAAGATCCGAAAGCGAAAACAGCGCGGCAATCGCTCCTTTTCTCTCTCATAAAGATCCGGACGTTGTTCGAACCGCCGCCTTCGCTCTTGGAAAGCAGGGAACCGAAGACGCCGCCGCGATTCTTTTGAAATTCTGGGCAAAGGGATCCGCAAAAGCGAAAACCGAAGGAGCAATCGGACTCCTTGCCGCCGCCGATCTTCTTGCGCAAAAAGGAAAGAAAAAAATGGCCCTTGATCTTTTAAACGCGGTTTGGTCGAGCCGGGATCTTCCCAATTCATTTCGATCTTCCGCGGCGGGAACAATTCTCGATCTCACCGGTGATCCCGATCTGCAAAAAACACTCCTTCTGGACAAAGATCCCCGATTGGCCGAAGTCCTTCTCCCTTACGGAAGATCCTTGAAAGACCGATCGGAAGTAAATGGACTCTGCATCGATCATTTCGATTCCATCGCGGTCAAAGCCCGGGAAACGATCCTCCTCTTTCTCTCAGAAACGGCCGATCCCAAAGTTCGGAACTTTCTCTTGAAAAAAGGGATCTCCGACGATCCTTCCTCGATCCCCGCACTGAAAATGCTGGGGAAAACCGGCGATCTTCAAACGGCAAAATCCTTATTGAACTCCCTCAATGATCGAATTAAAAAAGAAAAAGCGGATGCGGTTTTTTACGCGCTTTCGCAAATGAACGATCCCGGAATCAACGATCTGATCCGAAAAGAACTGGAAAAGAAATCGGATCTTTTTCGTGCGGATCTTCTTGATCTTGCCGGTAAACGAAAGATCATGAACGATTCCCTTTACCGTGCGGATCTCGATCATTCGGATCGGCAAATTGTTTACGCGGCCGCCGATGCGCTGGGAAAAACCGGAAAATACGATTCCCTCGATCTTCTCCTTCAGAAATGCGTGAAAGCCGATCCCGAACAGAATCTCCGGCTCCTTCAGGCGGTTCGAACGATTGCCCTGCGTGAACCGGATCATGATCTTGCGGCAAAGTCCCTTGCGATTCGGTTCGCCGAACTTTCCAAAAACGATCAGATCTCAATACTGGATCTGCTCGGAGAGATCCGGGGAGAAAAGGCTCTTTCAATCATCGTCAAAAACGTTCTCGCTTCCGATCCCGATCTCCAGGACAACGCCGTTCGGATCCTCGGATCATGGAGCGATCAGACCGCCGCTCCTTACCTGCTGGAAATTGCGCAGCGGCATCCGAACGGCAAATTCCGATTACGGGCTCTTCGCGGATATATCCGATTGATTCGTGAAAGCGGGGAATCCGATTCCGTTCGAATCGAAAAATGCTCAAAGGCGATGAAATGCGCAGCCCGGACGGAGGAGAAGAAACTCGTTCTGCAAGCCTGCGGACGGATCGCTTCCGAAGAATCCCTTTCCGTAATCGCCGGATATTTTCAAGATCCCGATCTCAAAGGATCCGCGTTTGCCGCCGCCGCGGCCGTTCTCGAAAAATTGCCGAAGAATCGATCCCAATTCGCCGATTCCGTTCTTCAGCAGATCATGAAGGAAAGAAAAGCTCCATGTTTACCCCATTGACATTGACGATCGGAATAATCGCGGCCTTTTTCCTGGGAGTATCGAAGACGGGAGTGCCCGGCCTTGGAATGTTCGCGTCCCTTCTGATGATCTCCGCGTTCAAGGGACATGAGATGTTCGCGTCGGGCGCAGTGGTTCCCCTTTTGATCCTCGGCGATATCGCGGCGGTCTATTACTATCGGAAAGATCGGCAGCCGGGTATCATACGGCGTCTTTATCCCCCGATGGCCGCCGGTTTGATCCTCGGAATGATCGTGATCTGCTTTATCGACAACAGTCAATTCAAGCTGGGAGTCGGGATCCTTGCGGTTTCCATTCTTCTTTTCGAATACTTGCGAAAAAAAATGGGATGGACCGCCGTCGCACAGACCGGATTCTTTCGGAACGGATGCGGAATTCTTACCGGACTTACGACCATGCTGGGAAACGCGGCCGGCGTGATCTCCGCAGTCTATTTCGCCTCGCAGAATCTCGATAAAAAGCGGTTTATGGGAACAAACGCCGTTTTCTTTCTCCTGGTCAATTCGAGTAAAATTCCGCTTCTGTTTCTTGCGACCTGGATCAAGGGACAATGCGGATTCGATCCGTCCGATGCCCAGATCATTACTCCGGCGACATTTTATTTGACTTGTCTTCTCGCGCCCGGCCTGATCATCGGAGCATTGCTCGGAAGAAAACTCTATTTTCTCATTCCGGAATGGATCTTTGTCCCATTGATCCTTTTCCTTAATTTATTGACCGCGCTCCAGATCCTGATCACCGCTCTGCTCTGATCCCGCGGATTTTTAAAACCACGG